>CAYUUW010000012.1:17133-38697 GCA_964448005.1 uncultured Candidatus Peribacteria bacterium | reverse complement strand
GACCATGTGAAGGTGAAGGGGCGCGGGGAGATGCATTTGGCTGTGCTGATCGAAAACATGCGCCGCGAGGGCTACGAGCTCCAGGTTTCCCAGCCCGAGGTGATCCTGCAGCAGGTCGAGGGCAAGGTGCACGAGCCCATGGAGAACGTGGTGATCAATGTGCCGGAAGGGCTCAGCGGAAAGATCATCGAGCTGATGGCGCAGCGCAAAGGGGAGATGACCAACATGCAGAACGCCAACGGCAACACCCAGCTGGAGTTCCTGATTCCCGCCCGAGGCCTGCTGGGCATCCGCTCGCATTTCATCATCCTCACCAAGGGCGAAGGCACGCTGTATAGCTCCTTTTCGCACTTCGGCCCGCACGTGGGCCCGATCGAAAAGCGCCAGGTGGGCTCCATGATCTCCGGCGAGACGGGGCCGGTGATGGCCTATTCCCTGTGGAAGCTGCAAGAGCGCGGTCCGTTGTTCATCCTTCCTGGCACCGAAGTGTACGAGGGCATGGTGATCGGCGAGCACAACCAGGGCACGGATCTGGTGGTGAATGCGCTCAAGAACAAGAAGCTGACCAACGTGCGCGCCTCCGGCACAGACGAAGCCATGAACCTGACCCCCATCGTCCCGATGACGCTGGAGAAGGCCATCGAGTACATCGGCCCGGACGAGTACGTGGAGGTGACGCCCAAGAGCGTGCGCCTGCGCAAGAGGTATCTGACGGAGAATGACCGGAAGAGGAATAGAGGCTAGGCGGAAAGCTTGAGGGGAAAACAACACTACTCACCCTCATTTCCATCTTCTGTGCTTTCGTGAAAAATCGGAGTCAGGTCGCCCTTAAAATCCTGGACATAAAAAAAGTGAGTGTCAGGCCCTGGCGCTAGTGCAAGGTTGGCTTCATTGTCACCCAATTCATCTGCCTCTTCCGTTTCATCCTCCTCGTCTTCCGAGGTTTCCTGAAAATAGAGTTTGACTCGAACTACGCCTTCCTCGGGCCATTCCAGAAGCATTTTGGCCTCCCTTTCGAGCCTGGAAAGCTTCTCAGCAAAATCTTCCGATGTGTGATGCATTCCTGGGGGAATGAGTTCAGAAGCACGTTCATCGCATTCATTCGTGGCAACAGACTTGGCGAGGGTGAAAATTTCGTGAAGCACTTCCTTCAGCTCCCCATGATCGTAGGTGGGGGGAATATTCAGGGCGAGGGCCACTTTTTTTCTCCGCTCGTGCCAAAGAAGTAATTTCAGGTAAAAATCCTTGGTAAGCTCTTTTACGAAATTGAATTCTATGCGCTCAAGCTCCCAATCGATTCTTTCTGGAGACGGCTTTGCTTCTGCGCCCATGGTTCTAAGTTTAAAATCCTTCAATTATACCTTTTTTCGATCTAAAAAGAAAGTAATCCACGCCCCATCGTCCCCATGACGCTGGAGAGGGCCATCGAGTACATCGGCCCGGACGAGTACGTGGAGGTGACGCCCAAAAGCGTGCGCCTGCGCAAGAAGTTCCTCACGGAGAACGAAAGGAAGAGGAACTGGGGGAATTAGCCCTTCGGAAAAAGTCAAAACCCAGCCCCGATGCACATCGGGGGCTGGGTTGGGAAAGGTTCGGCGGCTAGTCCTAGGCCTCTAGCTCTTCCATGTACGACTCTCGCCCGAAAGCCGAGAGTCCGTCGAGCCAAAGTTGAACCAGCGTAGCAGCGAGGACGACGGTGGCGAGATGTTCGAGCCGCTTGGCGGGTGGAGCCTTTGGGGTTGGAATCTCGTAGAAATCACCATATCCCCGGAGGCAAATTTCGCCAGCGAACGTCTCGATGATTTCGCCCTTCGTTCGGCCATCCATCTTCGTGACATGGCTTGCAGCGAAGAGCATCAGACCATCATGGGTCCGCTCCTGAATGAGCTGCTCAGCCGTCCTCCCCTCGCCATCGTTGTGGCGGAAAAGAAGGTCGGTGGCAATCCTCTTCAAGTGCGATTGAACCTTTTTGTTGTCCATGATTCGCCTCTCTTTCTGTGGGGTTAAGTCACTGCCTGCGGAATGCAGGCAGAGGCCCATTTGGGCAGCGGATCTTAGACTTTTCCATATTAAACTATTTTTATTAAATGTCAATACAAAAACCAAGTGGCTTTACTTAAGCCAGGAGTGGCAAAAATCAAAGCCCAGCCTCCGGTGAAGGGGGGCTGGGCGGAAGGGGTCAGGCGGAAAGATTGTCGTACTCTGCCTGCCGGGCCGCATCGAGGCCTTCACGCCAGCGCCGGAGGATCATTCGGGCGGCAGCGTGGGTGGCTTTGCCCTTGAGTCGTGGGGCCAGCTCATGGTCCTCCATGTCCTGGATCCCCGTATCCTCCTCTTCTTCTGGCTGCGGATGGCGAGAGTCCCACAGGCGGATGGGATCGCCTTGCTGAAGCATTTCCAGCCTCCATATCTCCATCCACGTCTCTCGGCCCCATTTCAGGATTTCCCGGCCCACCAGCTCCAAGAAGGCCTGATGGTTGGGGGGCCTGGAGGGTCCCCAGGAATTCAGCAGGATCCTGATGTTATTGGTCCTCAGCATGCCGCTGACCCAGCTCTCTATTTCTTCATTTGAGGCCATGATTCGCCTTCCTTTCTTCGGGGTTAAGTCACCGCTTGCGGAGTGCAGGCGGAGGCCCATTTGGGCATGGATTCCAAGCAGAATCATATCAAATAATTTTTCGTTTTCAAAAAGAGGTTTTTGCCCCATAATGAATCACCCTTTTGCGACCTTTAGCCTTATCCACCCCCATCATGAGCGCAGAATTAAGGCATTTGAAGGATTTGCCCTCCCTGGTCCGTGCGGCGACGCGGCCCGTCCTTCCCCTTCCCCCTCATTTCAGGCCAGAAAAGGACTACTATCTGCTGAGGCATGGCCAAAGCCCGGCCAATGTGACCGGCGAGTTCGCCACGCCGGAAAGGGCCTTGAGTGACATAGGCCTCACCGATGTGGGGCGAAGCCAGGTGGCCGAAGGCATCCGAAAAATAGCTGAAGAGATTCTGGGAAAGAGGCTTCTGATCGTGTCCTCCGACTACCGGCGCGCCATAGAATCCGCCTCCATTGTGGCGGAGGAGCTCAAGGTCAAAGAGATCTGGCTCACCGATGCCCTGCGGGAAAGGCGTCTCGGCCAGCTGGAGACTTCGGAGCCGAGCGGCGTGCCCTACCAGGGCATCGCGCGGTTCGACGAGGGTCATCCAGACAACTCACGCTTCAGCGATGGCGTCCGCGAGTGGGAGGGCCTCGAAAGCCCGAATCAGGTGGCTGCCCGGGTCCGCCTATTGATCCATCAAATCGAAGCCACTTTCACCCCCCAGACCGTTCTTTTGGTGGGGCATGGGGCGACTTTCGGAATCCTGGAGGCTGTATCGCAAGGCTTCACCCCCGACCAGCATGGGCAAGTCCGCCGGCTCAAGAACGGCGAAGCAAGAAGGCTTTCTTTTGCCTTGCAGATTCCCCGGCAGTGAACCCTTTCAGCCGCAGTAGTTCGGCTCCTTGGCGATGCCCTTGGCGTAATGGGTGGTCAGGTAGAAGCGCTTCAAAGTTTCGTCCACGGCGATGCCCAGCCCGGTGATTTTGAAATCCGGGCTCACCACCGTGTCGTAATGCGCGGTGTAGCTGGTTCCTTTTTCGGCCATGAAGGCGTCGAAAATCAGCTTGGCTGCGGCCTTGATCTTCTCGGTGCAGTCCGTCTCGCTGCAGGAATAAGGCCCCCAGCCGATGTTTTCGCTGTATACCGTGCCGGACCCGGCGGCGAATTCCACCCCCAGGGCCGTGAACCATTCCTTGATGCCGTAGTAGTCGTAGTAGCCGTTGGTTCCGGGCCGCTGGTGGGTCATCTTTCCGGTTCCGCTGGCCTCGTTCTCCTCCGACCACCGGGTGGCGCTGTGGTTCAGGGCGTCGTGGTAGGCGTAGGGGTCTCGGCCCAGCCCGCTGCGGGCCTGGTTCACCCAGCCCAGCCAGGCGTCTCGCACCTGGGCCATGTCGATCGAATCCGGAAGAGCTTTATCAATGCAGCTGAGGGCATCGAAACTGATCGTCGCCGCAGGCTTGTCGTGAATCTGCCCCATGATGCGCCAGACCATTTCTGCCATTTCGCCCCGGGTGACCAGTTTGTTGACGGAAGAGACACTGGAGGGAAGGTAGCTTTGTTTCTGCAGAGTTTCAATGAAGGCCTGGTACCATTGCGCCCCTTGGAGATCCGGCGATTTCGGCAGCTCCCAGGTATTCACGAGAATCTTGGCGGCTTCGGCCACATTGATGGCTTTGGCCCCTCCAAAGCTCCCGTCGGAATACCCTGAAAGGATGCCATTGCTTTTGGCGTAGCAGGCGAAAGGCGCATGCCAATCGCTCAAGGTCAGGTCCGAAAAGCAGGGGGACAGCGGCGCTGCGGGAGCTTGGGCAAGCTTCGCTCCCAACAGGATCTTGACGAATTCCGCCCGGTTCATAGTCTTGTCCGGCAAAAAGCTTCCGTCGGGGTAGCCCTGCACGATCTTCTTCTCCGCCAAATAGCGGATCGCCGTTTCGTAGGGGTGGCCCTTGATATCATAAAGGGGCTCTTTTGCAGCCGTTGGGGCGGGGGCCGAGGCGGGCACAGAAGTGTTTTCCACAAAATCCGACCAGATGAAGCCCTTTCCCCCGTCCGGGCGCTCGATGTAGCGCCAGCCTTCGATCTCGCCCAGCACTTTCACCACGGTTCCCGCCGAAAGCGCCCCGATGACCTGGCCTTCGCACACCTGATCCCGGATGTTCACGCCGGAGACCACCTTTACATAATAGTCGGGCACTTCGCTGATCTTTTCGCATTCTCCGGCTCTGGCAAGGGGCATTGCTCCAAAGAAAAGAGGAAGAATAAGAAGCAGGAAAGCCTTTTTCATAAGGTTGAGTTATTTTGCTGGGATTATATCCTTTTTCCCTCCTGGTCGCTATAATCCCCTCGAAATTTCCTTGATTTTTATGGATGTGCGCATCGAAGCTTCGTGGCAGGCTGCGCTTCGGCCGGAATTCGAAAAGCCATATTTTTCGGCCCTGGCGGATTTTGTGCGCCAGGAATACCGAAGCAAAACCGTCTTTCCTCCGCCCAAGGCGATTTTCCGGGCTTTCGAGCTCTGCCCCTTCGATCAGGTCAAGGTGGTTCTTTTGGGCCAGGATCCTTACCATGGCCCGGGCCAGGCCCACGGGCTGTGCTTTTCGGTGAGCCCGGGCGTTCCTCCTCCTCCTTCATTGGTCAATATTTACACCGAACTCCAATCCGATTTGGGGCTGCCTAAGCCTCCTGATGGCAACCTTGAGCCGTGGGCCCGGCAGGGGGTCTTTTTGCTCAATGCCACCCTCACGGTCCGGGCGGGCCAGGCCGGTTCGCATCAGGGCGAGGGCTGGGAAGTCTTCACGGACGAGGCGATCCGCCTGCTGGCGGAAAAAAGGAGCGGGCTGGTCTTCCTGCTGTGGGGAGCCTATGCCCAGAAAAAGGCCTGGATGATCGACCCTTCCAAGCACCTGGTGCTGCAGGCGCCCCACCCTTCCCCGCTTTCCTCTTACCGGGGCTTTTTCGGCTCCCGTCCTTTCAGCCAAGCCAACGACTATCTCAAATCTCTCGGCAAAGAGCCGATTGTTTGGGCTTAACTTTCCTAATACTGGCCACTGGCCCAGCAAGGAGTGTTGACTTTTTTATAGATTGGTCTATTTTTATAAACCTTTTAACCTCCTCAGCTTCCTAATGAGAATTTTCGAAGACACGATTCCCTTTCTGGCTCCTTCGCCACGGGAAAGCTTTGATCCGCCGCAAAGGGTTTCCTCCGGTCCTTTCAAAGGAAGCCTCATTCGCTCCACGCAAGCCCGCGTTTTTCCTACTCGGATGACTTTCGATGACATCCGGGAGGGCAGAAAAGTTTTCCAGGCCGAAGTTAGGATTCTGTCGAACCCCCAGGCTGACCCATACCTTTGCCTTTTTTTGGATGATTGGGGGATGCCAGCAGGAATGTGGTGGCCTATTTGCTCCTCTCAAGATCTTCACAAGCTTTCCTCCCAATGGAGACTTGATTTGAGCCACGCTTTAGATCCCCAGGATTTCGCGAAAAAGCCCCTTCCTCATCTTTATGGTGTTCGCAAGGGGGTTGCCTCCCTCCTGATGGATCAAGAAAAAGGCCTTATTTCTGCCGCCCTGATGCCTTATGATTCTCAGGCCGCCCAAGCACTGACGGGTTGCGGGCCGGACATCTTCCCTTCTTTTGAAGAAAAACCAGCATTTGCCCCTCCCACAAGACCTCTTCCTAGTCGCTAAAGCCCTTCCTGCCTAAGGCTTTGCGGCTTGCGGCTCTTTGTGCTACTCTTTTCTGGGCTCTTTGCCTGTGCCCAGGCCTTTGGTTTGGCGCAGCCCGAAACTGGCCCATCTAGAACGTTCTAACCCTCAGCCGCTGTGAACGACGACAACGAAGAAAAAATCCTCCCCCTCGAGCCCGAAGCCGCAGGATCTGACGGAGATGGAGAGGGCATGTCGGCCTTGTCCCTTTCCCGCAACGACATCAACCGGGACATCTCCCAGGAGATGCAGGTGTGCTACCTGGACTACGCCATGAGCGTGATCGTTTCGCGCGCCTTGCCCGACATCCGCGACGGCCTGAAGCCTGTGCATCGCCGCATCCTGTATTCCATGCACGAACTGGGCCTGCGCAGCGGAGCCAAGTTCCGCAAATCCGCCACTGTGGTGGGCGATGTGCTGGGCAAGTACCATCCTCATGGGGACAGCGCCGTCTACGCCTCCATGGTCCGCATGGCCCAGGATTTCGCCATGCGCTATCCCCTGATCCACGGCCAGGGGAACTTCGGCTCCATGGACGGGGACAATGCCGCCGCCATGCGCTACACCGAGGCCAAAATGGAGAAGATCACCGATGAGATGCTGGCCGACATCGAAAAGGACACCGTCGACTTCCGCCCCAACTACGACGGCCGCATGAAGGAGCCTGCGGTGCTGCCCTCCCGCATTCCTGCCCTTCTCCTCAACGGATCCATAGGCATCGCCGTCGGCATGGCCACCAACATCCCCCCCCACAACCTGCGCGAGGTGATGCAGGCGGTCATCCACCTGATCGAGCATCCCCAGGCCACTTTCGCCGACCTGATGGAGTTCGTCAAAGGCCCGGATTTCCCGACCGGAGGAATGGTGTACGACATCGCCAAGATCCAGAACGCCTACGCCACGGGGCGAGGCAGCGTGGTGATGCGCGGCAAGGCCGACGTGCAGGAGGCCAAAGGCGGGAAGTTCCAGATCGTCATCACCCAGATTCCCTACCAGGTCAACAAGTCCGCCTTGGTGGAAAGCATCGCCGACCTGGTCCGCGACAAGAAGATCGTCGGCATTTCCGACGTGCGCGACGAGTCCAATCGCGAGGGCGTGCGCGTGGTGGTGGAGATCAAGCGTGACGCCTATCCCAAAAAGATCCTCAACCAGCTCTACAAGTACACCAACCTCCAGACGTCCTTCGGCTACAACATGATCGCGCTGGTGGACGGCATCCAGCCTCGCCTGCTCGACCTGAAAGCCATTCTGGAGCAGTTCATTGCCCACCGCCAGCAGGTGGTGACCCGGCGCACCCAGTTCGAGCTGCGCATGGCCCAGGCCCGGGCCCACATCCTGGAAGGGCTCAAGATCGCGCTGGACCATATCGACCAGGTGATCGCCACTATCCGAGGCTCGGCCACCAAGGAGCTGGCCAAGGAAAACCTCATCAGCCGCTTCGGCCTCACCGAGATTCAGGCGAAAGCCATTCTGGACATGCGCCTGCAGACTTTGGCTGGCCTGGAGCGCCAAAGGATCGAAGATGAGCTGAAGGAAAGGCTGGATTTCATTGCCCACTGCCAGGCGATCCTGGCAGACCCCAAAAAGGTGCTGTCCATTGTCCGCCAGGAATCGGAAGAGATTATGGAGAAATATGGCGACGAGCGGCGCACGGAGGTGATTGCCCATGCCGTGGGCGAGTTCAACGCCAAATCCCTGATTCCCAACGAGGAGATGATCGTGACCCTCACCCGAGGCGGCTACATCAAGCGCATGAGCCCTGTGGCTTACCGCACCCAGGCCCGCGGGGGCAAGGGGGTCATTGGCATGGGCACCAAAGAGGAGGACGAGATCGCTTCCTTGCTCTACTCCAAATCCCACAATGACCTTTGCTACTTCACCGACCGGGGCCGCGTGTTCCGCCTTCCTACTTACGAGATTCCCCTGGGCAGCCGAATTTCCCGCGGGCAGGCCATTGTGAACCTGCTCCAGCTGGAGCAGGGCGAGCAGGTCACCACCGTGCTGGACCTGAGCAAGGGCGGCGGCGAATTCCTCTTCATGGCCACTCGCCAGGGAACAGTCAAGAAGACGGCCATCCGCGAATTCGACAACATCCGCCGTTCGGGCCTGATCGCCATCAAGCTGCGCGAAGGGGACCTTTTGGATTGGGTCCAGCCCACTTCCACCGGAGATCAGGTTCTGCTGATCACCCGCAACGGCCAATGCATCCGCTTCAAGCAGGAGGATGCCCGCTCCATGGGCCGGGCCAGCACAGGAGTCCGCGGCATCCGCCTGAAGGCCAAGGATGAGGTGGTGGCCATGGACGTGGTCCGCAAGGCCGAGATCAGCCGCCTGCTGGTGGTGATGGAGAACGGCTTGGGCAAGACCACGCCTGTCGAGGACTACCGTTTCCAGGGTCGCGGCGGCAGCGGCGTCAAAACCGCCCAGATCACCCCAAAGACAGGAAAAGTGGTGGGCGCACGAGTGATTCACCAGTACATGAAAGGCGACCTGATCCTGGTGTCCGCCCAGGCCCAAATGATCCGCCTTCCCCTGGAGCAGCTTCCGACCACCGGCAGGGCCACCCAGGGCGTCTACGTGATGCGGCTCAACGAGGGCGACCGCGTGGCTTCCTTGTCCCTGATCCTGGAGGAGGAGAGCCTGGACCCGGAGAAGAAGGAACTGCCGCTCGGCTAATTAATAATTACGAGTTACGAATTACGAGTTGCATTGCGCTTTAATTCAGCTCTTAACTCGTAATTCCTCACTCGTAACTCTCTCATAATGAAATTCGCTTCAGCCTCCCTGCTCGTCTTTAGCCTCTTTGTCCCAACGGTTTCCGCCCAGTCCTTCGATCATGACCTGGCCTTGGATTCGGTGCGCATCCAATCCGAAGGCGTGCTCCTGGTGGGGCAGAAAACAAGGATCTACGCCACGGTGGCCAATGGCTCGGGCCAGGATCTTTTCGGCACGGTCAAATTCTTCGAGGAGAAGGCCGGCCTGTTCATCGGCCAGGAGCAGCCTGTTTCGGTGCTGGCCGGAAAAACGGACGATGTTTTTGTGGACTGGTCCGCCCCTCAGGCCGGCGACCATGTCATCAGCATGCGCGTCATCCCCACCCTCCAGCAGGGCGACGATCCTTCCAACAACAAGCTGACCAAGACCTTTTTCGTGGATCTGGACAGCGACAGCGACGGCTCGGGCAACCGCGCTGACTTAGACGACGACAACGACGGCATTCCCGACGCCCAGGACGACCTTCCTTTGGATCCGCTGGAGACCCAGGACACCGATGGGGACAAAGTGGGGAACAACCAGGACGAGGACGACGACAACGACGGCATTCCTGATGCGGAGGACGCTTTCCCCTTGGATCCAAAAGAGTGGGAGGACAGCGACAGCGATGGAGCAGGGGACAATCAGGATGCCTTCCCCTTGGATGCTGCCGAGACTCTGGACGCCGACAGCGACGGGCTGGGGGACAACGCCGACCCCAACGACCAGAACAAGGGTCCTGTCCTTTCCCTGTCTGCCGACCAGCCTCTGGTCTCCACTCATTCCGCAGTCCGCTTCCACGCCCTGGAGAGCTACGATCCGGACGGAGAAGTGGTGGACTACCTCTGGGATTTCGGAGACGGAAATGAATCCAAAGGAGTGCTGGCGGAGCACAGCTTCCGCCGCGCCGGGGATTATGTGGTGAGCCTCACGGCCACCGATGACCAGGGCGAATCGCGAACCCAATCCCTCCAGATCACTGCCGTCTACCGCTGGCAGGCGATCGTCTTGGCCTTTTTGGCTCTCCTGCTGCTGATCCTCCTTCTGCTCTACTGGCTTCTTTTCCGCCGCCAGGCGAAGGATGAAGAGGATTCCGTGCCTTCCTCCAAGGTCCATCGCCTCACCCAGCCCGCCAAAAAAGCGGCCTCTTCGTGGGAGGAGGAAAAGGCGGGCAAGGAGCCGGAGGCAGGCCGATCCAAAAACAGCTTGCCCAAAAAAAGGAAATAGAGTAGATTCCTTTAGCCTTGATGAAAAATCCTGGGCGGGCCAAGATTCGGCCTCCCACATCCCCTTAAGCTCACCTGTCATGAAAGCAGACATCCATCCTAAAATGAACCCGACCGTCTTTGTGGACACGTCCAATGGGGCGGAGTTCGTCACGGTCTCCACCATGAGCTCCAAGGAGACTCGAAAGATCAAGGGCGTGGACCATTTTGTGGTCTATGTGGATATTTCCTCCGCCTCCCATCCTTTCTACACCGGCGAAAAGATGCTGATCGATACCGCTGGCCGCGTGGATCGCTTCAAGGCTCGCCAGCAGGCGGCCGACAAGCTGAAGGTGCAGCATCAGGCTTCCCAGCAGAAGAAGCTGGTGAGGGAATCGGCCGAGGAGAAGGTGACCCGAAAGGCCAAGGTCAATACCCAAAAGAAGGAGGCTGCCAAGGCCGAAGAGGAGGCTCCCAAGAAGGCCGCTCCAAAAAAAGCAGCTGCCAAGGCAGAAAAGGCCCCTGCCAAAAAAGAGGCAGCCAAAAAGCCTGCCTCCAAAAAAGCCGAATAGAGGCTCATTCATTCCAAAGCAATCTAAAAGCAGCCCCGATGGAAATCGGAGCTGTTTTTTGTTCCCCGTATTCTGTTTGGGCAAGATGAAGAGCCCCGAGGATGTGTCGGGGCTCTTTTTTCCCGATGCATCGGGAGGCCGTGTTCGGCTTGAGTGAGGTCTCGTCTCCTCCGTGCCCGCTATGCCCAGTACGATGGGTTATCGTCCTCGCGCCGGTTGGGGCCGTAGGTCGGAGGCTTGCCTGAGCTGGGGGATGAATGATCCGGGATGCTGCTTTTTGAGGGCCGTATTCCCCGCAGCGTCCACCAGACCAGCAAGACGATGGCGAGGAACAAGATGATCAAAACAACAATGACAACAGTGGGTTCCATGCTTCTCCGTGTGTGATGAACGATCCTCCTGTCCTGAACCGAACAGGGACGGATTCTGGCCTGAAGCACCACGAATGTGAGCTTCGGGACATAGCTGATCCCTGTTCAAATCATGCCGATGCCGGAAAGGAGCAGTGCGGTCAAATTATCATGTTATATTCGATCGGTCAATTTTTTGAGACCATGGCAAGATGAAGAGCCCCGAGGATGTGTCGGGGCCCTTGTTTTTTCCCGACGCATCGGGATGGCCGTGTTCGGCTCGGAATAGGATTTAGTCGTAGTAGCTGCTGCCGTGGTTGCCCTGGTCCGTTCCCGAATCCGATGGGGCATCGTCCCAGCGGTGTTGATCGTCGCTGTGATCGTGATGGCCGTGATCGCTGTGCGTGTGATCGCCGCCGCCGAAGAGTCCCTGGCTGTGGTGATGGTGGGTATGCAAGGGGTCCATCAGATGATCGAGCTCGTGAAGAGGGTCCCCGCAAATGGCGCCGCCACCATAGCCAGCTGAGGCTGCTCCCCTCGACGATGAGGATGAGCGGCGCCCCGATTGGCTCGATCCTCGACCGCTGCGCCCGGTGGGGCCGTAGGTCGGGGGCCTGCCTGAGCTGGAGGATGAATCATCCTGGGTGCTGCCTTTTGAGGCCCAGGCTACCAGCAGCCACCAGATCAGTGGGATGAAGACGAGGGTCAAGATGAGCAAAACAACAATGACAACAGTGGGTTCCATGCTTCTCCTTGTGCTTTGATGAAGGATCCTCCTCTGCTCTGAGCCGAACAGGGACGGATTCTGGCCTGAAGCGCCGCTTGCGCGGACTGCAGGCCATAAAGGATCCCTGTTCAAATTTATGCCGATGCTGGGAAGGAGCAGTGAAGACAAAGTATCATATTATAATCGATCGGTCAAATTTTTGAGACCATGGCAAGATGAAGAGCCCCGCTGGTGTGTCGGGGCTCTTGGTTGGCCTCCCTGGCCAGGGGCTCAGGGTTGTTTTCGCTGTTCGGCTCCTGGGATTCGCCCCCCGGAAAGGGGAGTCCTTTGTTTGGAAGTTGGGCCTGATTCTGCCTCCAGCCTCTTTGGCTGCTCGGGCCTTTCCTTGCAGTAGGGCAGGCCGGTGGCTGGGGGCTGGCGGATCCCTCGCTCCAATGTCCGGATGTGATCGAGGTACATGAACCCTGCAATCAGCATCGCCATTGCGCCCAGGCTGAAGCAGGAAAAGCCAAAGAAAAACATCGACATACGGTGGGCCTTTGCGCTGTCCTTGGTCATTGCTTCGACGACTGCCTTTTCACTTTTGTTTTCCATTTTCTCTCCCCCTTCATTTTGATGAACGATCCTCCTCTGCTCTGAGCCGAACAGGGGCGGATTCTGGCCTGAAGCGCCGCGGTTGCGGACTCCAGGGCATAAAGGATCCCTGTTCAAATTTGCGCCGATGCTGTGAAGGAGCAGCGACCGAAAAATATCATATTTTCATTAATCAGTCAATCAATTCACGCCTCCTAACCGTCATTCAGATCCCGAGAACTCGGGAGAAGAATCTAGGGCTTGTATTCCTCCAGCCTTCCTCCTGGATTCCTGATCCCGCCTCGGCGGGCAAGCAGGCCAGAGGGGGGCAAAGCTGGAGGCCTGAAGTCTGCCGGGTAGAGGCTTTGAGGCTCTTCACTCCGTTCTGAGCGACAGCATTTGGTTGGGCCAATGCGGCGGCGAATTGCAATCCGCCGCTCCATTGGCGGTCATTTTGCCTTCACCAGGGTTTCCCCTGCCCGCTTCATTTCCTTTTTGAAGCGCTCTTCGCCGAATTGCTCGGCGATCTTGCGGATCTCTTGCCTTTTGTAATGCTTCTCGTTCGCCAGCAGCCGCGCCAGGCCGTCCAGCAGCGAATCAGGAGTCTGGCGGAAGAAGAATTCTCCGCTCGTCCCCGCCCTCACGCTCTCCGTGACCCCGCCCACCCCGTAGGCCAGCACGGGCTTGCCGGCGGCCATGGCCTCCACGGGAGCAATCCCGAAATCCTCCTCTCCGGGGAAGATCAGGGCTCGGCAGCGCTCCATATAGCTGGCCACCTCCTCGTCGGATTTGCGCCCCAGGAACTCCACGCTTGGGCCTGCAATGGCTTCCAAGGCCTTGCGCTGGGCGCCCTCCCCAATGATCAGCAGGCGCTTTTTGACCTTGCTGAAGGCCTGGACCGCCAGATCGATCCTCTTGAAAGGAGTGAGCGCGGAAACGATCAGGAAATAGTTCTCATGCTCCTTGCTGGGCGAAAAGCCCTCCACGTTCACCGGCGGATAGATCACTTGGGCTTTCCTGCGCCAGTACTTTTCCACCCGCTTGCGCACGTGGTGCGAGTTGGCCACCACCAGATCGGCCCTTTCGGCGGCCCGGAAATCCCACTGGCGGATTCCATGCAGCAGCTTGGCAATGGCCCACTGCTCCCAGGCCGATTTGCCCTTCGCGTACTGGTGGGTGTAATCCCAGGCGTAGCGCATGGGGGAATGGCAGTAGCACAGGTGCTTGGTTTTCGGCTCCGTTTTTATTCCATGCGCGAAGGCCGAGCTGCTGGAAACGACCAGGTCAAAGCCTCGAAAATCCAGGCTTTCGATGGCCTGGGGCATGCCGGGCAGGAGCAGCTTGGGGCTGGGCAGCCAGCGGTAAAGGCCCTGCAGCGCGGAGCTGCTTATTTTGCTCTCTCCGAACCACTCCTTCGCCTTCCTCTCGTCCCGAAGCAAGGTGAAAAGGGGGGCCTGCGGGTAGATTTCGCTCAGGCTTTTCAGCACCCGTTCGGCGCCGCCGAGCTTCAGCAGCATTTCATGCACCAAGGCGACTTTCATTCGGGGTCCGGGGGTAATTTGCTCTGGGATTCTACCTTTTTTCCTGGGCCCCGAACAGCGCAAAAGCCTGTTTTTTTGCCTCCGTTCTGCTATACTCCTGGCCAATGAAGCCGTCCTCGAATTTGGCATGAAAGGGCTGCCTCCCTAACCCAACATCCATGAGCCTCATCCACGACATGATCATCATTGGCGCCGGCCCTGCGGGCTACACGGCAGCCTTGTACGCCAGCCGCGCCAACCTGAAGGTGCTGCTGTTCGAGGGCTGGCAGCCGGGAGGGCAGCTGACCACCACCACGGTCATCGAGAACTTCCCGGGCTTCCGCAGCGGCATCGACGGGAACCAGCTGATGCAGGAAATGCGCGCCCAGGCGGCTGTTTTCGGCGCCGAGTACCTCACCAAAGAGGTGACCCGGGTCGATTTTTCCGCCCGCCCCTTCAGGGTCTACGTGGGCGAGCAGGAGCACCTGGCCAGAAGCGTCATCATCGCCACGGGCGCCAAGCCCCGCACCCTGGGGCTGGAATCGGAGAAGCGCCTGTGGGCCAAGGGCGTTTCCACCTGCGCCACCTGCGACGGATTCTTTTTCCGGGGAAAGACGGTGGCGGTGGTCGGAGGAGGGGACAGCGCCATGGAGGAATCCAATTTCCTCACCAAATTCGCCAGCAAGGTCTACCTGATCCATCGCAGCGAGGAATTCAAGGCCTCCAAAATCATGCTGGATCGGGTGCGGAAGAACGAGAAGATCGAGATTCTGACGAGCAAAGGAGTCGACGAAGTCCTCGGCGAGACGCATGTCACTGGCTTGCGCCTGAAAGACGCCTCCACGGGGGCGCTTTCGGAGTTGCCGCTGGACGGCATGTTCCTGGCCATCGGCCATATTCCTGTCACGGGGCTTTTCCCGGATCTGGAGAAGGACGGATTGGGCTACCTGAAGCATGCCGAGCACACCATGACCAGCATTCCAGGGGTCTTCGCCGCCGGCGATGTGGTGGACCACCGCTACCGCCAGGCCATCACGGCGGCGGGAATGGGCTGCCAGGCGGCGATCGATGCGGGGCGCTGGCTGGAGGCCAATAAGGACTAATTCTAGCCAGCTTACGATGTCGCTCAGACCTGCCTACCGGCAGGCAGGGGAGCCGCCCAGGCGACGAAGAGCCTCTTTCCTTCCATAAACAGGAGAAAGCCCTGCTCCCGTCAGGGTTTTTCTTATGCAAAAAACCGCCAGGGACAGAGCAGGGCTCCATCTCTGGCGGTTCGCAAATTCAAGAATTATTTAACCTCCTCCATCTTCTTTTTAGCCTTCTTCACAGCTTCTCCTTCCGCTTTAGGCTTCTTTTCCGCTTTGGGCTTCTCCGCTTGCCCCTCCTTCGTCTTTTTGGGCGCTTCCGCAGCCGCCTTGGCGAAGCGCTGCTTCAGCTCCTCCAGATCGGGCGCTTGGCCTACGGGAGGCAGGGCAGCCTTAGCTTCCTTCACCAGCATGGCGAAAACCTCCTCGTGGTTGGAAGCGAGCTCCGAGAGCATCTTGCGGTTCAGGCGAACTCCGGCCAGTTCCAGCCCGTAAATGAAGCGGCTGTACTGCATGCCGTTCTGTCGGCAGCCGGCATTGATGCGCAGGATCCAGAGCTGGTGGAAATCCCTCTTCTTCCGCTTGCGACCAATGTAGGCGTTCTGGCCCGCCTTGTTGACGGCGTTCTGGGCGAGCTTGAATATATTCTTTCGCTTTCCGCGGAAGCCCTTGGCTTGCTTGAGGAGCTTTTTGTGGCGGCGATGGGCGGGCACGCCTCGTTTCACTCGTGGCATCTTGGGTGTTGAGTTAGGGGAATAAAGCAGGGCAATTCCTTGGGGGATTCCCTCTTCGCTTCATGGCAAAGGCGGGAAGCCGGAAAAGAGTCGAAACGCCTCAGGTTCCGGGCAGCATGCGCTTGACCATTTTGGAGTACGAGGGGGACATGAGCATCTTCCGGCGGGCCAGGCGCTTCTGCTGGGGGCTTTTCTGCATCAGCAGATGGTTGTGGGACGCTTTTTCGTGGGTGTAGGCCCCTGTCCCGGTTTGGCTGATGCGCTTTTTGGCGCCGCTCTTGCTTTTGGCTCTTCCGGGGCGTGCTTTTCCTGGCATGGCGTATGGAAATTAGATTTCAGGTTTCGGGCTTCAGTTCCGCAAAGAATGAAGATTGAAGGCCGGAATCCGGAATCTGCGGCAGGATCACTTGATCGGGTTCAGGATCATGGTCATTTGGAAGCCTTGGCGCTTGGGCTGCTGCTCTATGGTGGCGACCTCCTGCACATGGGCGAAGAACTCATCCATCTTCACATTGGCCAGATCGCCGTGAGCCATCTCTCGCCCCTTGAAGATGATGACGATTTTGACGGGGTGGCGGTCGCCCAGGAATTTTTTGGCCTGTTTTGCTTTCACCTCCAGATCGTGCGCGCCGGTGCGGATGCTGAGGCGCAGGGTCTTGGTCTCCACGTGCTTCTGGGCGCTCTTCTGCTTCTTTTCCCGCTTCTTCACGGTGTACAGATGGGTTCCGTAATCCATGATCTTGCACACGGGGGGCGAGGCCAGCGGCGAGACTTCCACCAGGTCCATTTTTTGGGCCTGCGCCCGCTGAATGGCTTCTTCGGTGGTCATTTCCCCGACAATGCCCGTTTCGTCCACCAAAAGGACTTTGGGGCTCTTGATGTCCTGATTGACCCTTAGGTGCTTGGCGATGGGGTTGCGCTTAGGGGATAGGTGAAAATCAAAGCCTAACGATTCTATTGAGTGAACCTCGGAGTGTCAAGTTTTTCTTTAGCCTAAAACCAAATCGACCCGCATGAGGGGGTTTTTTGCGTTCGCCGAAAAGGTCCCTGGAGCCAGAAGGGGTTAGGTTGGCGCCGCGATGAAAATCGCATAAATTTGACTTTTTTATAAAAAAATGATTTAATTTTACCCTTTTTAAGCCCAAGTAGCTAAATTTCCTATGTTTAAGCTTGATAAATTAAATCGATGAAGTTGCCTGATTGCTTCAAACCTGTGGTTGAGCAGCTCCTTGAACCAGGTGGGGCCAAAAACTGGCCGGAAGCCCTTTTCCACAATGAGGAATTCCTGAATCAGGTACGTGCTCGGACCGTATTGAGCGAGCGTCTGGAGGCTGTTTTTTCACGTCTCCCAAAGGCAGACATGCCTCTTCAAGAAGCTGTTCATCAAAATTTAATCACAGAAGAGCGGGCGATGAATCTTTATGAGTCGTTGAGCGATCTTCTGGAGCAGCCGGAATATCAGCGAATTGCCCTTTACCTTCCTTTTGAATTCCTTCCTCGATCCACATGGGAACCGGATTCCTCGGAGCTTAAAGGCCAAATGGAAAGGTTTAAAGGAGCTTACATGGAGGCCTGGGAAAACCTTCTTTTCACGCACGATGTACGCTCTAATTTTACCGATGGGGAAGCCACGGATGAGGAAATAAAGGACGGCACGGTGGCGCGAGTTGCAAAAGCAGCCCACTTGGTCCCGAAATTGGTCGAAGCCGGATTAATGACTGTCGAGGCTGTGATTGGCCGTATTGAAAATACGCAAGACGAGGTTCTAAGAAACAGCTTGGCTGATACTCTTCCTGTTTTGGCCGATTTGGGGCTTATTGGCCTCGCCGAAAGGGCGCGCATGAAAAGGTCTGGAGATTGGTTTGTACGTGGCATGGAAAGAGAGATGGATCACCCCCCAAAAAGCAAGCAAGTGGCTAGCGAAATTCTGCCTTTGACCACTTTTGAGATTTTTCAAAAAGAGCTGTCGGCTCAGCTTGCTTCGGCTGAAGCGGCAAGGTATGAGGATATGCGTGAAAGCAGAGTGAAGTGGCTAAAAAGCGAAGGAAAACGCAAGGCCATAGAAGCTGGTGGCGAAGGGCTTTTTAGGGCGATTCTTGAGGGAGGTATAGCGCCTGGTGAGATAGAGGCCTTTGTTTCTACGGAAGCCACCGTTGCCAGTCAGCAGGCTCTGGTGGAAGGGGTTAGGAGGGCGATTGAATCTCTCCTCCCAAAAACTCCCGAAAAGGCACGGACTATTTACGAAAGCTATCAGGATACGCTCAGGATCTTATGGGAATTGAGTGTCCCCGAGGTTCGTGATGCCTTGAGAATAACTTTTTGTCGGCTCAATAGCGCTGGCGTGATGCCCTCAGAAACTTTGGCCGAGCTTGGCATTGTTAGGCCTGAATTGGCTGGGCCTTTTTCGCAGAACCTGAAAAGGATGGAGGCGGAAACGGAATCAGTAAAAAGGGCTATTGAATTCATTCAAAATGACCCAGAACTATCGAAATACTTTTATCCTGTCGCACTGGTCTTTGGCTCCCGCCTTAAAGGCTATGCTTCCTCCTCCTCGGATATGGATCTAGGTGTATTTGTAAGGCCAGGCGTAAGCCATGAGGACCGAACGGCCCTGAAGGCGATCCTCAAAAGCAATTTTGCTTATGAGGGGGCTCCGATGGAAGTGAAGCAGTTTTGGCTGGATGAAACAGGCGAAAATTTAGTCGTTCACGACTTTCAGGATGAGGATTTGTCTGTTGGGGAAAGCCATTGGACGCATGTTCTTTTTGGAGGGGCCTGGGTGGGAGATGAAGTTACAGTGAATGAGCTGAAGAAGAAGCTCCTGAGCTCCTATTTTTACGAAACAGATAAGAGCTTCTACGGCCACCAAGCACATGGGTTCTACCTGGAAGCCATGGAGCGTGATATCCTCCTGTTTCGACTGGCGCACAGAGGCTATGCCAACTTTCACATGCCTTGCGGTGGCATGAATACGCCAAGGAGTTACGAGATTGATGGGGGCAGTGCCTTTTGGGATTCGGGCTACCGGCAGGTGGCCACTCAGCTTTTTGCCCGCCGGGTCTTTTTGCCAAAAATCGCCAGAACCACCAAGGATTAGAGGATGAAAAATATGGCTATGCTTAAATGACCAAGCCTTTTTAGTGCCTATTTTTAATAATGAAATTGGCCTATTTGAGCTAAGCTGTTTTCATGTCGACAGCGTGGCCTTATCTTTTTTGGACATGAAAAAACCCGGGCCGCCTTCTTGTGGAAGGGGTCCGGGTCGGATTCGCCTGTGGAGGCGAATGGACTCATTGGAGAGAGTTGGAGCCGAGCCTAGCGGCGGGGCGGCTCGCCCAGGCCCAGGGGTCGGCGGTTGCCATTGCTATTGCCATCGCGGAGCTGATCCCAGGCGATCGCACAGCCCAGCTGGTAGAGGGCGTTGATGTAGGCCATCTCCGTTTGTCCGGCCGTGACATTCGGGAGTTCGATGACCCCGAGCGTATAGCGCCTGAGGTTTGCCTCCAAGCGCGGATAGTCGGAGGACACCGCCACTCCCAGCTGCCGAAGCATCTGATCGCGGTTGGCCGCCCCCACATGTCCCGGAAGATCCGCCGCCTCGAGCGCTTTGCGGATCTGCTGGGCATCGTAGGCCAACGCCATCGCCACGGGGGTTCCGGTTCCCGAGAAGATGCGGTTGATTCCCGCAATGACGCCCTCGGCGGCATCGCGGAGACTGTCGGTTGGAGGCGCTTGAACCATCCCGGTTGACGGATTACCGGCCATCATCGCTGCCAAGCCGCCCATCATCACTGCCGGATTGCTCATGGTTTTTTGCCAGGCATCGAACCAGTTGCTGAGTACGCCGTGGAACGAGATGAGGCTTCCCCAAAGATTCTCGTTTAGCTTGCCCAACAGCGCCTCCCGACGAGCCTTGGTCGCATAGCGACCGCTCACCCCGGGAATCGCCGCGAAGATCTCGGCGTAGCTGCGTTCGGTCAGCATCCTTTGCATTTCGTAGAAGCCGGGTGGAACCGGCTCTTCCACCGATTGGGCGTGCCGGTCCATGGCAGCGATGATTTTCTCCGGAAGATCGTAGAGACCAATCCGAGAGGCGAGCGCGGCGCTGACGGTTCCAATGACCGTATCGCGGTTGAACTTGAGCACTCCACCCACCTTTAGTGAATTGAGCCAGGTACTGTCATCCGGAAGGCCCGGCAGGACATCGAAGTTCGAAGCGGCCATGGGGCTCGGCGTTACGGTCGGCTCGGGCTTGGTCGGCTGGAGAGCCTCGACCAGCTTCCTGGCCTGCAGCCTCTTCATGCCGAGCTCGGTGAGGTCCTCGACGGTGAGCATGACCAGATCGGCCACCTCTTTCGCACCAAGCTCCTCACAGATTTTCGTTGCCATGTCGTCGGAAACACCCAGCTCCTTGAGCCTGGTGATGACCGAATTTGCCGGCGCGGCCTGGGGGGCCGGAGTGGGGGTCGGGGTGGCGGTTGAGGAGGGGGTATCGATCGTGTTGTTGTCGGACATCTTTCGTTTCTCCTGTGAGATGGATCAGGCACTGGTTGGGGGCTTTATTTGCACATCTTGTCGAGCTCCGTGGAGCCAAACGAAATCATGCGAACATTGCCCAGGGATTCGAGCTTTTCGGCGCAGAGCGAGTACAGTTGGTCTCGCCCCATGCTGGGGTCAAGGTCAATGGTTTCAATCTCGGGCTTGCAGCCAAGTAGCTGCTTGCCCAAAGCCTGCTGATGCGCGAGTTGCGCCTCATCGCTGTTGTTTTCCCAAACCTGGATCGCGCCGCTCGGCGCAAAGTAGGTCGGGTCGGTTGCTCCATGGTAGCGATGGCACAGGTGCCACGCTCCATTGGTCTGAATCTGGTCGAACCAAGTGATGGCCAATCCATCGAATGCTTCTGGACCTCCGCACACCTCGATGGCGTAGCGAAGGAGCACCAGATCCAAAGGTCCTACCCGGACCTTGCCTTGCCAACGGTTCTCGTCTTTGTTGCTGCCAGGCAGCAGACGTTCCCCCATGTCAGGATCGGCGGTGGGCATGGGCCCGGCGCCGTGGCGAATCGTGTAGGCCCGGTGGATGCCGAGGCTCACGATCTGGCCATTGTAGCCCGCCTCCCGAAGCATGGCCTGCGCAAAGCAGGGCAAGGTGCGGATGGCGCTGGTGTGCGGATGAAATCCGCGGAGGCGATCTGTGAGGATGCCGTGCGAGCTTTCGACCACGACCACCCCATCCCGGGAGAGGATTTGCCTCTCCAGGTGATCAGGGGGGACGATTTGAGTTCGCACCGACGCCTCTTGGAAACGCCCCACGACATAGTCGAGGAACCTATCGTCGTAAAGGAGGTCAATCTCCTCTGCGGCGATCCCTTCATCATCCGGCAGGAATCCCTGCTGAATGATTGTATCCAACTTGCGGATTTGCTCCGCGCGGATCGCAGCCATCCGATCGCGCAGATCGGACTGGCTCAAATGGCCAGCGTAAATGGCCAGCTCCGGAACTCGCAAGGAGTCCCGGTAGGCCTCGCCCACGCCTGTGCCAATGGTGCCGCGAGGGTTTTTCCCCCTGGCCAGCTCCATCAAGCGCGAGGCGATGCCATGGTAGGGCGTGGCGCACAAAGCCCTCTCGTCTACGGTCAGCAGACGAAAAGGATTGTTGATGCCACACTCGTTCATCAAGGCCATTCCTTCGTTCAGCAGGCCTTCGGGACTCACAATGAATCGGGGGGTCAGGTGTGTCTCGACTCCCTCC
>CAYUUW010000012.1:11629-17123 GCA_964448005.1 uncultured Candidatus Peribacteria bacterium | reverse complement strand
ACTGGCTGAAGGCAAAGCCATCGCCAGCCGAATTGCTCACCCCATGACTCCCCTGGGCGCCGCCGACTTTGACGACGGTGTGGGCACGCCTCATGTTACAGAGCTTGTGCACTACGCCGCCCTTGCCGCCGTCGCCAGGACCAAGATCGGTCACCAGGTAGATTTTTTTGACCCGCATGGCTTTTGATCCTACAGCCAACCGTCTTCGTCATCATCATCATCGGCTTCCGGGCTTTCCGGATGGATTCCGGGGCTCGGGACCGACGATGGATCGATGGGCCACAGGTCGGTTTTGCTGGCGAACCGGTCGCCCGCCTTGGGCAGTTTGTGGAAGTTCGGCAGAGCCGCCTGCGCCCCGAGGGGGATGTGGGCCACGGATTGGACGATCTTCCGAGCCTCATCCTGGCTTGCGCCATGGCTCCTCAGAAAGTTCGCGGCCGAACTCAGGTCGAGTACCCCTTCGGTCAAGCCGATGATCACGGCCTCGACGAAGTGAAGGAGGCGAGTTCCCTCTGGAAGCACAATGAAGTGCTCATCGCCATAGAATCCTCGCCACTGCCGTTCGGCGTAATCCCGAACAGGGTGCGTGGGAACGAACAGGAAGAAGGCGTGTGCCTGCTCCTGCAGATCCTTCACGATTTTTGCCGTGCCTGGCAGGCTCCGAGAGCTGATCTCGTGCCCATTGCTGGCAACGGCATCGAACACGCCATCGCCGAAGATTTGGCGCAGGCATTGGTCTGTGACCCGTTCGCCCGCCGGTTCGTCGGAAACGGTGAAATGGTAGCGCATCAGTCCGTAGCGATTGATCCTGGCTTGGGTCAGGTAAGCTGCGGCGAAGAGCCCGTACTGGGGATCTTCCTTGTTGTTTGCTGCTCCGCTCTTGCCGGGCACCAAGCTCGCCATCTGCATGGAGATCTTTTCATTCATTTCGTACTGAGTCCGGCAGAGCGCCGGAATCCTTGGATGCTCTTCGATGTCGCCGAAGATGGCGTGGGCCATGTGGACATCGTAGCGCCCGAGCACCGGTATCCGGCCCTCGGCCAGCATGCTGTACGCCTTGGGCAGCACAGCGAACGCAATGTCCACATTGTCGCCCATGGAACCCGTGGTGTCAAAAAGCAGCTCCACGGCCATGGATGGCCCGCAGGTGAGCTCGAAGGTTCCATCCTGTCGTGGGTCGAACCGCATCCGCGATTCGCGGATGGGCCCCATGTGGGGCAAGCCTTTCGGATCAACCAGCGGATTCAGGGCATTTGTATTCTGGTAGGCCTGCTCGGCCGCCCTGGTGGCACTTTGAGTGCCGCCATTGGTGGCCCTATTGGCAACAGTGTTATGAACGACTTGAGTGAATCGGTCTCGTCCCATGATTCTATTCTCCTTCTGATTTTTTGGTTCTGACGGTTTGCGTTTGTGGGGTTCAGGTGGGGTGGGTTTGGTAGGGATGGAACTTGCGTTCCCAAAGCTCATTGACGAGCTCATAAAAGGCCGTGTGGGCCTCTCGTGCGCAGCGAGCGTTGCCCCTGGCCAAGCCAGCAAGGTGGCTGCTGTAGCGGTCGAAATGCTCCTCGCCGTCGTTGGGAATGGATCCCGTTTCAGGATTGCCCCCCAAGGTGAAGATGACCGCCCTTGCGGCCTGTTTCACTTCTTGGCGCTGGACATCGGCCGGAACCCCTTGCGGGCGGATTTTGGCCTCCATCCAGCCGAACAGCAGCACGTAGTGCTTGTTGAGCTCGAGCAAGATGTTTTTTGGCTCCACCCAGCCCGAAGAAATGCCCTCCCACTGCGTGAACACAAGGAGCTTCAGGAGCTTCCCCATGATCCACACGCTGGTTTTCAGGTCGACGCGGAGCCGATCCTTTTTGACCATGCGGGTAGCAGGGACGAGGCCTTTCAGGTCCTCGACCTCTCGGAAGCGGACGATGTTGATGCGCCTTCCCCCCTGCCTGTCGGGAACGAAATTGTCGACCAGTCCTGGGAATCCCAGGCAGTAGTTCAGGGGGAACTGCGAGCCGGGTTGGCCGTTCGCTGCCCATGTGGCTTCAATGGCATTGGAGCGCCCTTCAAGCTCTGCGAGCATGTAAGCGTTGCGGTCCAAGAGCCCGTTGTGCTCCGTTTCCGTTGAGATAAGAAGCAGGTACTGCTGCTGGACCCCCTTCTGCGTGCAGAGGTAGGTTCGGTATCGCTTTGTTTCCGCGATTAGTTCACCCACCTGGTATTCTTTGGTTCCATTCTTGATGATCATTTTCTGACCCTTTCTCTGTTTGTAACTCTCTCCAATGATGTTAATGAACATGGTTCCGGCTAAGGAACACATATTTTAATATACATAAATTATTTTTTTTGTCAATTCAAAATCCTGTCTTTATCGGCTCTTTTTGCTGCTTTGTCCCCCTTCTTATTTCTTTGCAAAAAATTTGACCCTTTTTTAAAATTGATAGTAAGCTTCGGCCAAGCGCGCATCGCATGAGCCAGAAATTCAATTTCAAAGGCGCCACTACTAAAAATCACTTTATGAGTGGCGCGTAGCTTTGCGTGAAAATTTATCTCTGCAAACCGAGCGCCACTTGTAGGCGCTTTTTTTGATCTTTAAAATTTCTCCTGGGCCCTTGGAGCAGATCTACAGATGCTTGAGTAGAATTCCGGGGGGTCTGGAGAAGCGCACAGGCCATCATTCAACCAGAAGAAAGCAAATACATGGAGTCCTACATCAAAGACATGCTCGAACAAATGGGGCGCATCGCTCATCCTCACTGGGTCAAGCTGCTGGAGAGCTGTGCTGAAATCGCTCCGGAAAACGTCATTTCGCTGAATCCTGCCTACTTCAGCGATCAGCAGCAGGTGGTGCTGGGGGGCGATGAAGATCTTCACTTCCTCGCCATCCTTCTTTCCCTCCTGCCCATCTTCGCCCCTGGCAATACCACTGGAGCGGAGGAGGCTTTTGCCTGGCTGCGGCCCTATTCTGTGGAAAAGCGGGACAGGGGCATGGAAATGCTGAATGGGATGCATCAGTGGCAGATGCGGATCAATTAGCCTGATTGGATGATCAATGCTTCACTTTCGATGCCACGGCTCAACCTAAAGCCTTGCAGCTTCGGCTGAAAGTGAAGGCTGGTTCCGGCTGGCTGCTCCAGGGCGGCGCCCGAATCCACTTACCCCTGTCACGAAAAATGGCAGGGGTTTCCTTTTTCTTTTAATATAGCAAAAGGGCCTCAGGATCCAAGTTGAATATTTTTTAGAGATCTGTGAATTCTGCAATTTTAAAATCGCCGTTAATCTTGCAGCGGCATTTCCGTGATCTCGCCTTCTAGTTTATTGTAATATTTAGCCTGCTTCTCCGCATCCTTCATGGTTGCTTTTGTCTTTTCCCATTGCTTGTCTTGCATATCGGGGATATGGGTAATGATCCTCCAGGGGTCACTAGCAGCCTCTCTAAATGCACTTATGTATTGATTGTCTTGGGTCATGATCAATAACCTCTCCTTTCCATTGCCGCGCAATCGCAGGGCTTCTTTGACTGATTCGGACTGAGGTTCATTGACCAGTTCCATCAGTCTGCCTGTATATTGAGCAAAGCCATCTGGAGAAAATGCCTCGGGAACTTTATGCAAGCGGTCTTTCTCGCTGTCGCTTCGGTATTCCACAAAGTGAATCAGTCCAGAATGCTGAATGGAATCATCCAGCGCGGGCGCATCACCCCAATTATTGAGGCTCTCCTGAAACGAAACCTCAGCCAGCCGGCCCAAAAATTGCGAGGCTGTATTACGGAGCCACAATTCATGCTGTCTTCGGGCATTTTCCAGGCCAGAGGTAGCGGTGTCCATTTCCTCTTTAGATTCCTCCCTTGCTTCAGCTTGTGTATTTTCTTGCCAACGATCAAAGGGGATCGTTGAGGTGAGATCTCCAATTACGACGGGTACACCTTCTGACACCAGCTGGGCCCTTGCCCTCTTCAGCCCCTCTCCCCACTGCCTGCCCCTCGTTTGGCCTTCTTTTACGCTCTCGGCGCCGATTATTTTACAGGCTAACTCGCCTACGACATCATTCTCCTTCCTTTTCGCCCTTTCTTCATTTTTCCTCCTGATGCTCTCTATCGCATTCCTTTCTGCTTGGGTTTGCCTATTCAAATAACCATCAATAAAAGACTGGCGTTCAAATAACTCTCTAAATTGCTGGCCTATCTGTTCGGTGCACGACCTAAATTCCAGACGGTCCTTTGCGGGGGGCGAACCCTCTGCTTCCGGGGGCAAACCTGGTGTTGAGTTGAGATATGACATGGCTGAAGCTGAATGATCTTCCGTATATTTTAACATAATTTTTATTATTAATCCATCCCTTCTGAGCCAGAAGGCTCTTTTTTGGCGCCTTTCATTTAACCCAAAAAAGCCATAAATACGGCTCGCTAAAAGAGCTGGCTGTGCCAGCCGAAGTTTGCCATCCTACGCCAAGGCTTCGGACGGCAGCCTTCTTATTCCCGCTTATTCATTCGCGGCAAACGAAGGCTGGTGGAGATGGCGGGAGTCGAACCCGCGTCCAGAAATGAAGGCAAGAAGCCTCTACCATCATAGTCTTTTTTGGGTTTCCGTCGGCTGGATCGAAAAGAGACAAAAAGCCCAGCCGCTTGTCCGGATTGGTTTTCGTTCCAGACCCTTCCGAAGGGAGGATCAGGACTTAGCCTGCTGAATGACGCCCCGGCTGGTCAGCAGACATCGCCGACCGGGACGAGGCTGCGCTATAGGCGGCCTTTTATGCTAACACCAATCGGCCAAAGGCAGGAGCAGAAGCTCGAGCCACAGCTTTCTTGATGCGTGCATAAGGTTGTTTAAGTGTTGCACTTAAAACTGCGTTGGACAGGATTGCGGACGGACAACGCGACGCCCGGATGGCCACTCCCTGTCTTGAGCCATTTCTGTCGAAGCCAAATACATCCCCACGGTATCAAAGATCGCAGCCATTCTAGCATAAAATCTGAATTTTGCAAGAATTCTCTTGACTCGGCCCGGGCTTAGGATTTATGATCGGTTTCCCTTCCCCCAGTTTCTACCCCTGTAGCTCAGCCGGCTAGAGTGCTCGCTAAGGCGAGAGGTCGCAGGTTCAAATCCTGTCAGGGGTCTCTGCTCCCGCACTCGAAGGTCTCGGGTGTTGGGCTCGCGGTAGGTGGGACGGTCGCCGGTAGTTTGTTTGGGTCAATCACTCAAGCTACCGGCTTTTTTCTTTCTCTCTGTTTTGCTACACTCAAGCAAGAAAAATCAAAACAAGCCCATGCCAAAACCAAAAGCCGCCAAGCCGGCCCCATCTGCTCAGATTCCAAAAAAAGACAAGAACCCTCCGGCCGCTCCCTGCTATGCCACCCGAATCGCCGTGGTGGGCACAGGCATGGTGGGCTCGTCTTTCGCGTACGCGGCCATGATCAAGGGGCTGGCGGCTGAACTCATCCTTATCGATGCCAGCGAGGAGCGGGAGAAGGGCGAGGTGATGGACCTGATCGCCCGCACGC
>CAYUUW010000012.1:11393-11619 GCA_964448005.1 uncultured Candidatus Peribacteria bacterium | reverse complement strand
GGCGGGGATTTCAAGGACTGCGGGAATGTCGATCTCATCGTCATCACGGCGGGAGCTCCGCAGGCCCCCGGCGAAACCCGATTGGACCTGGTGGGCAAGAACATCCGCATCCTCAAGGACATCATCCAAAAAATGGGACCCCTCCGCTCCGACACGGTGGTGATTCTGGTCTCCAATCCAGTGGACATCCTCACCCATGTGGCCGCGCAAACGATGCGCCTGCCCA
>CAYUUW010000012.1:0-11383 GCA_964448005.1 uncultured Candidatus Peribacteria bacterium | reverse complement strand
CTACGCGCTCAGCCAGAAGCTGGGCGTGAACCTGCACAATGTGCACGGGGTGGTGCTGGGCGAGCACGGGGACTCCGAATTCGTGGCCTGGAGCGCCGCCAATGTCTCCAGCGTGCCGATGAAGGCCTTTCTTTCGGCGGCGGAAATGAGGGCGATCGAGCAGGAGACCATGCGGGCGGCCTACGAGATCATCCAGCGCAAGCGCGCCACCTACTACGGCATCGGCGTGGTGATCGCCGAGCTGGCGGAATGCGTCCTGAAAGACCGCAAGTTCATCACGCCGGTTTCCACCGAGCCCGGAAAAGCCTACGGCATCACGGGAATCAGCCTGGGCGTGCCGGCGGTGATCGGGCGCCGGGGGGTGGAGAAGGTCTGGAAAATGCCTCTTTCGGCCGGCGAACTGGCCAAGCTCAAAAAATCCGCCGCCCTGCTGAAGAAGGTGATGAAGGACGCCGTAGCGGTCAAGGCGGAAAAGAGCAGGATTCTATAGACTCCTCCTGCCAGGCGGTTTGAAGGCCTGCTCTGGGGGGGCGACAGGAGCTTTGCTTGCTTCGCTCATTGGCTTGGGATTAAAGGAATAAGTGGATTTAGTTTAGGAAATGCAAAAAACTAAGTGGCTTCCTTCACGCCGAAGACCACTGCACGCTCAATTTGCAGGAGGGCCCAGCCTGGAACGCCACTTGGTGTAAATAGGAGAATCTCAGATCCGCCGCACTGTAGAAGGGCGGATCGCTTTTTTAGCCTAACACGGAAACAGGGTCCGGCAAATAGGTAAAACCCCCGGATCCGTAGATGCGGGGGGGAGAGGAAAGGGTGAGGGAACCATTTTGTCGTTCACCACAAGGGCTGTGTTCCGCGCCACCCTGTACCTCATAATTATTATATTATAAATAAATAATTCTGTCAATAAAAAATAGGTGACCGTTTCCACCTCTGGGATTTTGCCTTGGGCTGGGATAGAATGCCCGTAAGCCTTTTTACGCCCCACTATGCTCCACCATCCTTTCGTCGTCCTCGATCTGGAAACCAGCGGCATCGATCCGAAAAAAGAAGACATCATCGAGGTGGCGCTGATCCGCTATGAGCAAGGGAAGGAGGTCGCCCGCTACCAGGCCCTCATCCAGCGCGGGCAGGCCTTGCCCGACCTGATCACCCATATCACGGGCATCACCAACGAGATGCTGCAGAAAGAAGGTCAGGAGAAGGCCGAGGTGCTGAAGAGGACCCAGGAGCTGATTCGTGGCGCTTACCTGATCGGCCACAACATCCAGTTCGATGCCGGTTTCTTGGCCGCCCACGGGATCGAGATGGACATCCTGGGCCAGCTGGACACCATTCCTTTGGCCCAGATCGCCTTTCCGGACCTGCCCAGCTACAGCCTGGAGTCCATCACGGACGACCTGAGCATCTCCCACGCGGACAGCCACCGCGCCATGGCGGACGTGCAGGCGAGCTTGGCGCTGATGCAGCGGGCCTTGGCGGAGCTTTCCCGCCTTCCCGCCCCGGACCTGAAGCAAATGCGGGAGCTGATGCAACGATCCGAGTGGCCCAGCGCGGTGTTTTTCGAGGGGGTGCAGCCTTCTGTGGTCGCTCCGAGCCTGCCTGCTGGCAGGCAGGCGGAGCCGAGGGGTCTCTCCGTCGTCCAATTCTCTGCTGAGGACGGAGACGAGGAGGGTGCCAATAGGCCCCTCGATTCCACTCGGGGCGACAATCAGAATAATTTGAATCCAAGCCAAATCACCAACGGCGTTCAGCGGGCCTTGAGCATCCAGGAGCTTTTCGGCTCCGAAGGGGTGATGGCGCGCGCCATGGAGCATTACGAGCCCCGCCCCCAGCAGATGAAGATGGCCCAAGGCATCAGCGAGGCCTTTGCGGGGGGTTACCATCTCATCTGCGAAGCCCCCACGGGAGTCGGCAAGTCGCTGGCCTATTTGGGCGCCGCCGCCGAGATGTCCATCCGCAACAAGAGCAAAGTGGTGCTTTCCACCAACACCGTGAACCTGCAGCAGCAGCTCTACGAGAAGGATGTGCCCCTGCTCCAATCGCTCTACCGCCACGAAACGGGCCATTCGGGCGTGAAGGTGGCCCTGCTGAAGGGCCGCAGCCATTACCTGTGCCTGCGCCGGCTGGCCGAATTCGCCCAGCGCCCCCGCTTCTCCAACGACGAGATGCTGCTGCTCAGCAAAATCCTGGTCTGGAGGGCCCTGCAGGGCGGGCGCGAGCTCAGCGACATGAGCCTGACGCGCGAAGAGAGCCTGATTTGGGATTTCGAGCTTTGCGCGGACCAGAAGTACTGCCAGCCCCAAAAATGCAAAAGCTACGGCGAGTGCGATCTGCAGAAGGCCCGCAAGATCGCCGAAAGCGCGGACATCCTGATCGTGAACCACGCCCTGCTCTGCGCCGACCTGAACGCCAGCGGGGGCCTGCTGCCCGATTACCGCTACCTGGTGGTGGACGAGGCGCACCACTTCGAGGAGGTGGCCACCCAAGCCTTCGGCACGCAGATCCGGCAGGAGAACCTGGCCATTCCGGCCAAAACGCTTGCGACCCAGCTTCAGCTTCTGCAGCAGCGCCTGGGCGGCTCGCTTTTCCTTTCCTCCTCGCTGTTCCAATCCGTCGAGGCGCTGATTCTGGCCTCCTCCCCGCTCCAGGATTCCATCCAGCGCTTCTTCGATCTTACGGCCTTCTTCGTGGCCCAGAATGTGCCGCAGTCCGGCTTTGTGGAGCACCTGCTGATCGACCGGACGGTGCTGGGCATGCAGGAGTGGCTGAACCTGGGCGATTCCTTCGGGGAGCTCAAGGGGCAGATCGAAGCGTGGCTCAAGAGCCTGCGGGAGTTCGCCGCCGGGCTGGAGCGGATGGAAAGCTCCGCCTTTCCGGGGCGGGAGGCTTTCTTGGACGAGCTGAGGCAGGAAATCTCGCTGCTGGCCGAGCAGCTGCTGACCCTCAAGCGCTTCTTCGCCCAGGAGCTGCCCGATCCTGCTCCTTTGCCGCTGGAAACGGACGCTCCGGAGGAAGCCTCAAAAAAAAGCGCTACCGCCTGGATCCGCTGGATCACCTCGGACATGATGGGCGCCCTCACCCTGCATGTGGCTCCGCTGCTCCCCGGCGATCTGCTGAAGGACGATCTGTATGGCAGCAAGAAGTCCATCGTCTTCACGTCGGCGACCTTGGGCGTGCGGCTGACCCAGCCGGGCATGGAGGAAAGCGAAGGCCCTTCCCCGTTCGAGTACTTCCGCCGCATGCTGGGGCTGGGCGACGACTTCGAGGAGCTGGTGCTGGACAGCCCTTTCAACTTCGAGACCCAGACCTATGTGATCGTGCCCAGCGACCTGCTTCCGGTGCAGGCCCATGCCAGCGTGCAGCAGGCGGGGAGCTTCATCCTGAGCCTTTTGCGCGCGGTGCGGGGCGGCCTGCTAGGCCTCTTCACTTCGCACGGGGCATTGCAGCACGTGTACCTGCAGATCGCCCCTCAGGCCTCGGCGGAAGGCATCCAGGTGATTGGCCAGCGCATCAGCGGAGGCCGGGGCAAAGTGCTCAAGGCCTACCTGAACAACCCGCAGCGCTCGGCGCTGCTGGGGGTGAACAGCTTTTGGGAAGGGGTTGACCTGCAAGGGGAGGCGCTCACCACTTTGGTGATGCACAAGCTCCCCTTCGATGTGCCCAGCGACCCGATTGTGGCTGTGCGCAGCCAAATGTTCCAGAACGGCTTCATGCAGTACCTGGTGCCCCGGGCCATCCTCCGCTTCCGCCAGGGCTTCGGGCGCCTCATTCGCTCGGCCAAGGATTACGGCGTGATGGTGATTCTGGACAACCGCGTGCTCAGCAAGGACTACGGCAAGATGTTCCTGCAATCCCTGCCCAAGGGCCTCACGCTGGAGACCATGCCTATGGCCGAGGTTCCGGGCAAGGTGAAGGAGTGGCTGGAAGGGTGGAGGGGGATGGGGGTATAAGCCCTCAGAGCCTGCTCAACGAGTCCGCCAGCAGCCTCAAAAATTCCATCGATTTTCCGAAATCCGTTTCCCAGTAATTGGACCCTAGCTTAAGCGCCTGGTAGTAGGCAGGCCGCTGCACGAAATAATGCTCCTCGGAAGGCAAAAGATAGGCCCCTTGGCCCAAATGCTCTTTCAGAAACCATTTTTCGCAAAGCCGGGCAATACGTCCGTTTCCGTCCGCGAAAGGATGGATCAGGGCCATCATCAGGTGGATCCACGAGGCCCAAAAGAGCACCTGCGAGGCCGGCATTTTTCGCTTCTTCAGGGTTTCGATGCATTCGAAAAAACGCTCCATTTCCTTTGCCGCCAGCCTGGGTTCGATGGCCATATACTCCAGGCCGCGGCCTGAGAAAACCCCGACAGGCTCTTGGCGGTATTTGCCTTGCCGGTTCTTCGGCAAAAATTCCCGGCTCAAAAGAGCGTGGGCCTGAAGCATTTTCTTTTCATTCAGCGTCTCGCTCTGGCTTCGTTGGTAGGCCTCCACCAAATCCTCGATTTCCTTGGCCTCTTTGGGGCGAGCTGCTTTCGCCATCATTCGGCTATTGAGAAAGCTATTGAGATTCAACGTATTTCCTTCGATCTTGGACGAATAAAGGGCTGCTGAATCCATCATGAAGCCGAAGTCCGGTTTGCCTTGAATAGGGGTGTTGGTCATGGACCGAACAAGGTCCGCAACATCGGATTCGATTCGCGGATTTTCTTTCAGGTAAAGCGGCAAAAGCATTTTTTCAAAAAACATAAAACTTTCCAACATCCGACTTTCCGAATCGGCCACAACAAGATGATAAAGGACATGAGGCCCGCTACCTTGCTTTTCGATATGCCCCTCATTCAAAAGCTTTCGTAAATGCCTGTGCAATGCCTGACGACTGATTCCAACTTTCTCCGCTAAAACCAAAGGCTTCAGCGGCCCTTTCTTTAATTTTTCCAAAATGATCTTTTTGACCTGAACAGCCATAAGATTTACAGTAACTCCATAAATTAAGTTTACAGTAAATTCTATTGAAGATCAAAGAACCGATAAGCTAGCTTATGAACTTAAGGTAATTCCCCTTATCAATCGTTTTGCGGCTTGCGTTCTTGTATTCCAACCAGGAGCGGGGATGCGTCCTTTGCTTGCCCCATTTGATCTCATAGCCTTCCAATTTTCCGCCTCGTTCCTCCACCAAGTCAATCTCTGCCCCATCATAGGATCGCCAGAAGTAGGCATTGGCATGAAGCAGTCTGTATTTTCTGTATTTCATTCGTTCCACGATCACAAAATTCTCCCACAGAGCCCCCACGTCGTCCCGCTGAGTAACGGGGTTGAAGTTATTGATCATGGCATTGCGAAGGCCCAAATCGTAGAAATAGATTTTGCTGCGTTTAGAAATGGTTTTTCGCTTGTTGGTGTAATAAGGGGGAAGCCTAAAGATAATGTAGCTTTTTTCAAGCAAATCAATGTAGCGCTCTACGGTTTTCACATCAATCCCTAGCAAGCCGCTCAATTCATTCAGCGAGACCTCTGATCCAACCTGAAGGGCCAGCGCGCTGAGCAATTTGCTTAAGACAGCAGGGTTCCGAATATTTTGCAGCTCAAAAATATCCTTGAAAACGTAGCTGGAAACCAGGCTCATGAGCAAGCGCTCTTTCTGTCGATCTCCAGCCAAATAGATTTCCGGATAGCTTCCATAAATGAGGAGTTTGCTGAGGGTCTTTTCAAAATCCAGCCTCGTCTTTCCCTGAAGCATTTCTTCGGCAGAGAGGGGGAAGATTTCGTGAACAAATTTCCGTCCCGTTAAAGATTCGCTGGTCTGATTCAGGATGTTAAAGGAAGAGGAGCCTGTGAGGATGACCTGTTTTTCTTTTTTGAATTTGTCCACAATCAGCTTGGCGGTTTGGCCTATGCCAGGGATTTTTTGGGCTTCGTCAATAAAAATGATGCCATGGTCCTGAATCAGGCCCTCCAAAGTTTCCAGATCCTGATTGCTCAGTTTCTCCCGATCGGTGGGGTTTTCGCCATTGAAGGACAAAACCCCTCTTTTTTCATAGGCCTTGAGAAGGTTTTGGGAGAGCGTGGTTTTGCCGACTTGGCGGGCTCCCAGAATAATCAGGGCCTTTCCCTTGAAGAGATCTTTTTTCAGCTGCTTTTCGATGAGGCGATGGATCATTTTTAGGCCTAATTTATGGAGTTCATTCCCAATTATAGGCCTAATTTATGGAGTTCATTCCCAATTATAGGCCTAATTTATGGAGTTCATTCCCAATTATAGGCCTAATTTATGGAATTTTCAAGAGTCGGGTTCCAAAAAGCCGACTTTGAGTTCCTCTTTCAAATTAGCCCAATCCATTGAATTGACAGGCTTGCATTTTCCATCTATCTTCGCCTTGGCAACTCGAAACACCTACAGAAAGGAGCTTGCCATGGCCAAGCGACAGACCCGACGATCCATTTCCGTCAAAGGAATCACCTACCAGCGCCTCAAAGGCTATTGCGACGAGAACAACCTCAGCGTCAGCGGCTACCTGGAAGAGATCATTGCCGAAAAGCTCGATGCCGCCGGGGTTCCGGTGCCCACAGTGCTGAAGGCTCGCCCCGAACGCGCGGATGCCGATGGGAATTCCGCTCAGCCGCCCCAAGAGACTGCCTCGCAGCACTTCACCTTCTAGGATGGAAAGTGCATGGCTTGGCCCGCCTCCCAAGCCTCTGGGTCCTCTCCTCTTGCCCGAGCGAGACGCCCGAAAGCCGACCCTCTGCCACATGGCAGGGGGATTTTTTTGCGCAAAAAAGAGCCAAGCCTCCGGGGTCGGAGGGCTTGGCGAGGAGGCTGCGGCGCATCTCACCTGTCCAGCGCAACGAATTTGGCCGGACAGAGGTGGAGTACGATCGGCTCGGGCAGGCTGCGAAAGACGCTGCCGATGGGCGGAGGTCCTTCCTTGAAGAGCATCAGGGTAACCAGGTGAAGCTCTCCATCGATCTCCACCAGAATCCCTGCTCGGGCCTCCTTGCCCACCAGTTGCTTGAGGACATCGTCGGGAGGCGGATCATCACCCTCCTCGGTTCCCCATTCGTGGGACGACTGAAGATACAGGTGGGGCGCAGCTGCTTCTGCCGAAGTGAGGACGAAGTGAGCCTCATCTTCCTCGTCCAATTCATTGTCTTTCGCATACTTCCTCGCTCCTTTCATGAGGGCGGAAAGGGGGATGTAGGGCGGCTGTTCTTCCTCTGCGAAGCATTCGGGGAAGAAATCGAGGAAGGCCTCAGGAATCTGCTCGGTGGGAGTGAGAGAGAGAACCATTCGAGTTCGTGGATCTTCCAGAGCGCTGATCCCTCGCCAGTTGTGGAACGTGGGCATTTTGCCTCCTGTGGTTTGTGGTCCGCGGGAATGCGGATAAGAATAAAATATATTATAAATAATAATATGTCAACCGGTCCCTTTTGTCCTTCCGGATATCCGTCTTTGGGCGCAAAACGCTGGGTGAATTCCGGATATTTGCCCTCCCCAAAACCGGGCGGAACATGTTCCGCCCCTACATCGGACAAATACCGGAATGACGAATGGAATAATGGTCAAAAATATTTCCGCCCCTCCAGTTCGGGCGGCAGATAGGTCTGCTCGCTGCTGTCCTCCAGCGGGCTGTACCGGTAGCCCTTGCCGTAATCCAGGTCTTTCATCAGCGTGGTGGGCGCATTGCGGATGTGCAGCGGCACCGGCAAGTTGCCGTATTTTTGCGCGTCGGCCTTGGCCTTTTTGTAGCCCTGATAGGCGGCGATGGATTTTTTGGCGTGGGCCAGGTAGATCACCAGTTGGGCCAAGTGCACCTCGCACTCGGGCATCCCTATTTTGCGGCAGGCTTCGAACACGCTTTCGGCCAGCACCGTGGCGAAATTGTCCGCCACACCCACATCCTCTGCCGCGAAGCGGAGCAGGCGCCGCGCGATGTAGAGCGGGTCCTCGCCGCCCTCCAGCATGCGGGCCAGCCAGTAGAGGCCGGCGTGCCCGTCGCCTCCGCGCAGGCTCTTGTGCAGGGCCGAGATCACATTGTAGTGCTCTTCGCCGTTCTTGTCGTAGTGCAGGTGCGTCTTTTGCACCGTGGCGCGAATCGTCTCTTCGTCCACCTTTCCCTGCTGCGCGCAAAGCTCCAATAAATTTAGTGCCGCGCGGGCGTCCCCGTTGCTCAGCCGGGCGATCAGGGGCAGGGCCCCTTCCTCAATGTCGGGCTGGCCGCTTCCTAGGCCTTCGGGGTTCTCCGCCGCCCGTTTCAGCACGTCCAGCAGCTGGCTTTCCTCCAGCCTTTCCAGCACGAAAACCCGTGCGCGAGAGAGCAAGGCGTTGTTCAGCTCGAAACTGGGATTCTCGGTGGTGGCGCCGATCAGGATGAGCGTCCCATCCTCCACATAGGGCAGCAGGGCGTCCTGCTGGGCTTTGTTCCAGCGGTGGATCTCATCCACAAAAAGCACCGTTTTGCTTCCCAGGCGCTGGTTCTGCTGGGCCCGCTCGATCACTTCCCGCAGGGCCGCTAGCCCGCTGGATACGGCGCTGAGCGCCACAAAATCGGCTGCGCTGGCCTGGGCCGCCAGCCGGGCCAGCGTGGTTTTGCCGCTGCCTGGAGGGCCCCACAGCACCATGTTGGGAACCTGGCCCTGCTCCAGCATTTTGCGCAGCACGCCGTTTTGGCCCAGCAAAGCCTCCTGGCCGGTCATTTCGGCCAGCGTTTTGGGGCGCATCCGGTCGGCCAGGGGGGTGGAAGGAGTCATGCTTGTGCGGGTTCGAGCCTCCGATTTCATATTTGCCTGGAAAGCCTCTGTCTCCATTCTACCCTTCGCCTCCGGCCTTCAAAAGCTTTTGGCATTGGATGGGACTGTGATATTCTGGGCAGGCTTCAGACTTCTTCCTAAAAATCCTATGGACCAGGAATCCTTCAGAGAAGAGTCCCTTGCCCTGGTTGGCCGGTATTTTGGCGAGCACTCTCGCCAAATGTATATGGATTTTTCGGAAGACCAAGCGCCTGAAGCGCTTCTTTCCGCTCTGCAGCAGATGCTTCCTCCGATGATCGGTCCAGCCCAGGCCAAAAAGGCGTTGCTTGCCCTCCGCAAAAAATACTTCCTACCCCGGCGCAATGGCTGAGGAAAACCGACCCCTTCCAGTCGTCTTGCTCCTCCTTTTTGGCCTGGCCATGGCTGCCTACAGCCTTTCCTTGGCGGTCTTCGATGCCTCCCGCATTAGCCAGCTTGTTTATTTCGCCTTCAGCGCCATTCCTTTGGCTGGCGCCTTCTGGGCTGCCAGGGCCTATGGCTTTTACGGAAAGCAAGGTGAGGTCTTCGGCCTCCTTCTGTTTGCCTTCTTCTTTTTCTTTGCGGGGGAGCTGATATGGACGGTCCTGGCGTGGCGTCATTTGGATGTGTTTCCTTCGGAGGCCGATTTCTTCTACCTTCTTTTTTACCCTCTGCTTTTTTGGGCCGAACTCAAGGAATTGGCTATTCTTCGCTTCTCCTTGCTTTCTTCGCGCAGAAAAACCTCTTTCCCTGTCATTCTTTCGGCCCTTGGCCTTTCTTTTCTCGTCGGCTATTTCGGCATCTATCTGGCCTTCGATTCAGAGGCTTCCTTTTTGAACAATGCGGTGGTTATTGGCTATGGGCTGGGCGATTTGATCTTGATTTTCCTTGCTTTCCCCATGCTTCGCATGGCTTGGGAGTTCCGAGGCGGGCAGATCTTCTCCTCCTGGCTGGCTTTTGCAGTCGGTCTTCTCCTTACTCTTTTCGCGGACATAGGATTCGCTATTTTCAACGAGGCCTACGAGCAAGGCTCCCTGGCGGCCTTGATCTGCCTGGACGCCCTTTGGATGGCGAGCTTCGGCTTCTTTGGCTACGCCTTCTTCGGCTTGGCCGGCGTTGTGGAGCGGGCCCAAAAGCGAATTGAAAGCCACTGAAGGCTGCCCCAAAGGGCAGCCATTGCTATTGCGTCCAAGCCCTTTTTACGCAGAGCATTTTCAAAAAACTCAAAAAAATTCCCTGCCCCTGCAAACCTCTCTCAACGCAAGGCTTGCCGCCCAGCCTGACGGCCTTTTCCGCTCCTGGGCGGTCCTCCGTCCAAGCCGCTTTCCTCCAGCATTCCAAGGATCTCCCTATTCCCCAAAGGCAGGTTGTCGATAGCCGCATCCGCCATTCTTAAATGCAGAAAATCCGAGTATCTTTGCAGCGGGGTCGTGAATCTTGCCCGATCCTTAAGCCTCAGCATGTCCCGGAGCCCGATTCGCCCTTCCTTGGGGAATCGCGCCTTGAGGCGCAGGTAGATTTCTGCAAGCAGCTGCATCCTGTCGGGCCATCCCGCCCGTTCGCTCGCCGGCATCGAGCTGAGCCCGGCTACCGAAAGATCTTCCTCTTTTGAGAGAGTCAAGATGGGATAGCCTCTGTCAGCCAAATAGCGACTGAATGAGCCATTGGCCAATTCGATAATGGGTTGCACTGCATTTCCAAGATTCACTTCATTTGGGTGTATTGCCGAATCTCTTCCGAGCAGCCTTTCTTTCAGCTGAACCGCTCTGAGCATTGGCTGATGAGAGGCGTGATGGCGATCTTGCAGAATGGACCGCGCCAAGGCTCGGCTTGATTTCACGACGCCTCTGGTGAAAGTCCTTCTCATTTCTATGCTCCTTGTCTCCAGCGTTCCTGCGTCTAGGCCGAGGCTGAGCGTGAGGGTGGGCCGAGGCTTTCTGCTGATCAAAGAGAAGCACCGGTTGCCATGAAATTTGTGCGTATTTTTCCTGAGGTGCTTTATGTAGTTTCTGTCAGGGGGGCTCCCTGGCTTTACAATGAGCGTGGGGTCCGGCACGCTCACCTCAACCTGGATTATTCCACTCCTGGCCTCTTGAACGTCCACAACGTCTTCCACGATGCTTGTTTCGGGCTCATCGAAAGCCAACCCTCCAACCCGGGTCCTATTGTAAAAAATCCAGTCGGGAAAACTGAAACTCACGGCTTCTTTCAGGGGCTCTGGGAGGGTTAATCCATTCAAAATCTCGCAATTACAGGGGGCCAGAATAGCAGATGGATTAAAATATTCCTATGTCATTTGATAAACTAGGCTCATGAATCTCAATACCCCTCTCGACGCAGCGCTCAGCACCAAGCCGGAATACCTTCTGGCGCTTCGCGAAATGGGGATCGTCACCGTGCGCGACCTGCTGCTGCACTTCCCCCGGGGCTACGAGACCTTGGCTGACTTTGAGACGCTGGAGAGCGTGAAGGACGGCGACAGCTTCAGCGTGCAGGGCATGTTCCACGAGGTCCGCCAAGTGCCCATCAAGAACAAAAAGCTCAAGCTGATCCGCGGACTGTTCTACGACCAGGCGGGCTACGAGGCGGAGGCCGTGTGGTTCAATCAGCCGCACGTCGTCCGCATGATCCC
>CAYUUW010000011.1:25779-39142 GCA_964448005.1 uncultured Candidatus Peribacteria bacterium | reverse complement strand
CACCTTCAAGGTCGCTGTCGGGCGAATCGAGGAGCGCCTGCCCCAGCTTCTGGACGAAGAGATGGTCGAGAAGATCACCGGCCAAAAAGGCTCTCCGGAGGCCTTCCGCAAGCAGGTGGAGGACGACCTGAAGGCCGAGCTGGACCAGCAGGCCCAAAGCGAATGCGAAGAGAAGATCGTCCAGGAGATCATCAAGGTCACCAAGGTCGACCTGCCTGAGACCCTGATCCACCAGGAAGTGGAGGAGATGCTCCGCCAAAGGAAAGAGCAGCTGGCTGCCCAGGGCGTCGGTTGGGAGCAGTACCTGGCCTACGTCAAAAAGACCGAGGAGGATTTCCTGAGGGAGCATCGCAAGGCTGCCGAAGATCGCCTGACGGCCCGTTTCGGAGTCCATCACATCGTCAAGCAGGCCCAGATCCAAACAGAGGACGAGGAGGTGGATCTGCAGATCCAGGCCCGGGCCGCGCGCTTGGAGGAAGGGGACCGGAAGAAGTTCCTGCGCCACTACGAAAAAGGCTCCGACGCCTACCAGGCCCTGCGAAGCAACCTTTCGGCCGACAAGCTGATGAAGCGCTTCACGGCCTAGGCCGGAGCAACCTCGCGTACCTGGAAGACTCCCGGAATCGATTCCAGCTCGTCGATGATCTGGTTGAGCGTGTCCAGGCTGTCGATGCTGAAGGTGATGATGAATTCGCCGGTCTTCTTGCGGTTCTCGAAATCCAGGATCGGAAGCTCCGCCGTGGCGAAGACGTTGGACACGTCGCGCAGCATGGCGATGCGCGAGATGCGCCGGATGCTCAGGGCCACCTTGTAGTTGGGCCGCTTTTGGCTGGCCCAGGATGCCCGGATCAGCCGTTGGGGCTCATGGCTCTTGAGCACCTTGCACTCCTTTTTGTGGATGGTGACTCCTCGGCCGCGGGTGATGTACCCGATGATCGGATCGCTGGTGCTGGGCTTGCAGCAGGTGGCCATTTGGGTCTTGTAGCCTTTTTGGCCGGTGATCAGGATCTCCTCGCTGTCCACCCTCACCACCTCCTTCATCATCTCCTTGTCCAGCTCCTTCTGGCTGGGCTTCTTCAGCACGCACTCGGCCGGAAGGATGGCTTTGACCAAAGCCGGCGCATCCACCGATCCGTTCCCCACTTTCTCCAGCAGGTCCTCCCGGTTCCTGAGCGTCATTTTTTTCTCCGAATAGCGCTGCAGCTGAGCCAGATCCCCGTTCAAGGGGGGTTGGCCGAAGCGCTGCAGCTGGCGGTTGACCATTTCCTTTCCGGCCCGGATCAGGTGGTCGCGCTCCTGGGCGTTGAACCATTGCTTGATGCTGGCCCGGGCATGGGAGCTCACTGCGAAAGACAGCCAGTAGCGATTGGGCTTTTCCATCGGACCGGCCAGGATCTCCACCACTTCCCCGCTTTTCAGCTTCTGGCTGAGCGCGACGATTTTGCCATTCACTTTGGCGCCTTTGCAGCGGTGGCCCAGATCGGTGTGCACCGCATAGGCCACATCCACAGGGCTCGCCCCTTTGGGAAGGTCCAGCACATCGCCCCGAGGGGTCAGCACGAAGATCCTGTCGCTGAACAGATCCACGTTCAGGGATTCTATGAATTCGCTGTTGCTTTTCAGCCTCTCGTGCAGCTCCACCAGGTTCCGGATCCACTGGATGCGCTCTCCAGGGAGCGCCAGGGAGCGCCCTTCGCCCTCCTTGTAATGCCAGTGGGCGGCGATTCCCAGCTGGGCGATCCTGTCCATCTCCTGGGTCCGGATCTGAATCTCGATGGGAGGATTGTTGAGCTCCGGCGAAAGGCCCACGACGGTGGTGTGCAGGCTTTGGTAGCCGTTCGGCTTGGCTTTGGCGATGTAGTCCTTGAAGCGATGATGCAAGGGGGTCCAGTGCTTGTGGATGATGCCCAAGGCCTGGTAGCACTGGCTTTCCGAATCCACAATGACCCGCAGGCCCACCAGATCGTGCAGCTCGTGGGCAAAGGACTTGCCTGTGCGCTGGAGCTTTTTGAAGACGCTGTACAGCTGCTTGATCCGGACTTCCAGCTGGACCCTCATGCCGGCTTTGCGGAAGCTTTTCTTCAGCACCGCCTCGCTCCTTTTCAGCATGGCGTCATGGGCTTTGCGCATGGACTGCATTTCCTGCAGCAGCCGATCATGGTCTTTGGGGTACAGGTACTTGAAGCACAGATCCTCCAATTCCCGCTTGATGTTGTAGATGCCCAGCCTTTCGGCGATGGGGCAGTACACCGAAAGAGTCTCCTCGGAGATCCGTCGCCGCTTGTCTTCCCTCATGGAACCCAAGGTCTGCATGTTGTGCAGCCTGTCGGCCAGCTTGATCAGGATCACCCGAATGTCCTTCGCCATGGCTAGGAACATCTTTCGCAGGTTCTCCACCTGGCGCTCCTCCCCCCGGTAGTACAGGCTTTCCAGCTTCTGCAGGCCTTTCAGCAGAAAAACCACCCCTTCCCCGAAATCCCGGCGCAGCTCCTCGATATCGTAGTCGCTGTCCTCCAGCACGTCGTGCAGCAAAGAGGCCACGATCGAATCCTCGTCGGGCTTCAGCCGCAGCAGGATCTGGGTCACTTCCAGCGGATGCTGGAGAAAGGGCTCTCCCGATTCCCTTTTCTGGTCGGCGTGGGCCTTTCTGGCGACTTCGTAGGCCAGCATAACTCTTTTGGAATCGAGCTTGGGAAGGTAGGCTTCGGCCCCCCTGATGATCCTTTGGATGCTGGTTTTCCTCATGCGTGAAAAACATTAGCTTCGCCCGAACGCCATGCCTTGCTTCATCGGGGGCGTCAGTCTCCCGCCCGTTTGGCGGCTTTCCGGGCTGCCTTGGAGGCATGCTCCTTGGTCTTTTCGATGATGCTCATGGCGAATTTGAGAGGCTGCCACAGGTAGTGGTTGATCAGGCTGGCGGTGTCCTTCAGCGTGGCGCTGAGCTTGCGGGCGTTGCTCAATATTCCCACGAAATGGAAAAGGGCCATGACCAGGAAGAGCGTCAGGAGGGCGATGCAGACCGTAAGGGTCAGGTACAGGAAGTCCAGCGGAGTGGCGTATTGGGCCAGCATGGTTTTGTTTTTATCAGCTAAGCTGGGTTTAATTTAGCATTTTTATCGGCTTCATGCTAATTTGCTGAAGAGTCCGGGTCTTGGGCCTTCGGGTTTCTTTCGACTCCTTCCCTTTCTTGCGCGAGCCTTAATGAAGTTCCTTTGAGCCTGCTTTCTCGCCTTTTCCCCCCTGCGGCCTTGCTTGCCCTTTCGGCCCTGCTCAGCCGCCTTCTTGGCCTGTGGCGCGACCACCTTCTGGCCCGGGCCTTCGGCGCGAGCGCCGGCCAGGGCTTGGGCAACCTGGACGCCTACTACGCCGCCTTCCGCATTCCGGATCTGCTCTACAGCCTGCTGGTTTTCGGGGCGGTCTCGGCGGCTTTCATTCCCTGCTTTGCCCGGCACCGCAAGCAGGGCCGTCTGGAAGAGGGTTGGATTTTCGCCGGCACCCTGCTCAATGCGCTGATCGTTCTGGTCGCGGCCTTCTCCGCGGCGGCCTATTTTGCCGCGCCCTGGCTCCTTTCCTGGCTCGCTCCTGGCTTCGATGAGCCTTCCGCCGCCTTGGCTGCCCGCCTGATGCGAATCATGCTGCTTTCGCCCTTGCTTTTCGCCTTCTCCGCCGTCTTCACTAGCATCCAGGACAGCTTTCGGGTTTTCTTCTTCCGCTCCCTGGCCCCCCTGCTCTACAACCTGGGCATCATCCTGGGCATTTTCCTGTGGGCTCCCGGCTGGGGAGTGCTGGGGGTCACGTGGGGGGTGGTGCTGGGCGCCTTTCTGCAGTTGGGGGTTCAGTGGCCGGGGCTGCGAAAAGTAGGCTATCGGTATGTTTTTTCCTTTGATTTGGGGCGTGCGGACATTCGAGAGGCCTTCCGCATGATGCTTCCGCGGATCCTGGGACTTTCCCTTTCGCAGCTCACCCTTTTGGCCAACACCTTCTTCGCCAGCCTTTTGGGGGCCGGCTCCATCGCCATCCTCTCCCTGGCGGAGAACCTTCAGGCCATGCCGCTGGGAATCGTGGGGATCTCCTTCGCCATCGCCTCCTTCGCCACCCTTTCCGAACTGGCGGAGGAGGAGGATTCAGAGCTGTTCTCCCGCTCCCTTTCCCAGACCCTGCACAAGGTCCTTTTTCTCATCCTTCCAGCCTCCTTCGGCCTCTTCCTCCTTCGTCGGCCTTTGGTCGAGCTGCTCTTTCTGGGGGGGAAATTCACCCTGGGCGACGCCCGGCTGACGGCCCAGGCTTTGGGCTTTTTCCTGCTTTCGCTTTTCGCCCAATGCCTCATCCCTTTGCTGGCCCGAGGCTTCTACGCCCTGCGCGATGCCCGCACGCCTTTGCGGGCGGGAGCCTTGGGGGCTTCGCTGAGCCTTCTGGGCAGCGCATTGCTGGGCCTTGGGCTGGGCTGGGGCGTGGCAGGGATTGCCCTGGCCTACAGCGCGGGAGCTTTGGCCAATGGGGCCTGGCTCTATGCGGCGATGGCCGGCCGCTGCAAAAAGCCTCTCCTTGAATGGGGCAGGCTGGGCCGAATGCTGCTGGCGTGCGGGGGGATGCTGATGGTGAGCGTTGGCCTTCTTCACCTTCTTCCTGCAGGCCAATCGGTTCTACAAAAGGCCGCCAGCCTTCTTTTTGTTTCCGCTGCAGGGGCGGCCTGCTATTTCGCCTTCGCCAAAATTCTGGGAATTCCCGAGCGGAGCATGCTTTGGGATCGCTTCCGTCCCCAAAAAGGCTCCTCAAGGGATGGGCGAAATGATTCAGGATCTTAAAGTTAATAGGATGCCTAGTGAAATCGAAAAATTTGCTAGGAAATTCGAGGTTGAAATATTTTCAAGAAACTCAATATTTCCACAATGCTATGCAACGCATGCATTAGCGGATGCTCGAATGATGGAGAACGAGTATTTGCTGAGCTCTGAATTGCTGGGAAAAAGAGGTTTTTCTTGCGAAATTGATGCCCATTTGGACACAACCAAATATGTCTTCTTTTCTCTGGGCAAGGGCTACCTGAAATCAGAAAACTCTATCGGACTCATTTACGATCCATTTGCTTTGGCCACAGTCGAGGGCGCCAATATTGTCATGAATGATTTGCTGCACGTTTTGAGCGGGACAGATATTCTTCAGAATTTTTGCAGAAACAACCTGAAAACCCTGCTCGAGATTCTTGAAAGGAATCATCAGAAGCTCAAAACAAATAAGTCGAAGGAAGAAATCTTGCAAATATTCACCAGGAACCTTTCTTTGGGAACCAATTTGCTGGTCGCGAAAACAGAGAAAGATATTTTTTACGGGAATATATTTGAGTTGCTACTAAAGCTTTTGCCAAAAAAGGAAAAAGAAGACCTAAAAAGAGTCCTTAGGGAAAAAATCGTGGAGCCGAATACGATCCAAGGGGATTTAAAGGAAAAAATTGGAGAAATTTTCCAGGGCGAAAAGCTATTCTTGGATCAATTTTTCGATGAGACAAAAGAGGAAAGGATCATTGAGCTGAGAATTCCAGAAAAACACAGGATCACCAAAGGCCTTATTGGCATATACCGTTCATAAGGCCGGCTATGTCTCCTGCGTTTTGATCTATTCTGAAAGGAGCTTTAGCACAATCGACTTGAATTGAGCTCCTCTGTCCTTGCTGTTCTTGAACAGATCGAAGCTGGCGCAGGCCGGGGAAAGCACCACGGCATCTTCCGGCTGGGCGGAGGCGAAAGCTTGGCGCACAAGCCCCTCAAAATCCCCGGACCGGTCCTGGCCCAGAATCAAGTCCTTTGAGTCCTGCCCCTCGATAGCCGAGCGAATTCGGTCGCCTTCCGCGCCGTAGAGCCACACCCGGGTTTGGTGTCTTTTCAGATCCAAGGCCAAGTAATCGAACTCGCTGTTCTTGCTGCTGCCCCCCAGCAAAACAATCAGTTTTCCGGACGGAAACTCTCTCAGAGCCACCTGGGCGGATTCGGGCGTGGTGCAGGCCGAATCGTTGTAGAAGCTCACCCCGTCCTTTTGGCCGACGTATTCCAGCCGCTGAGGCGTGCCGGGGAAGCTTATGAGACCCTCAAAAATCTCCGCTGGCTCCAGGCCGTGGATGAGCCCTAGGCCCGCGGCGAAGGCGAGGTTGTCCTGGTGGGTCTTGAGACTGATTTGCTCCCGGGAGCCAAATTCGATTTTCTGCCCTTCCCATTTCGCCACCAGCTTGCCCTCCTTCCACAGGATCCACTGCGATCCTTGGGCCTGGCCCACCCATAGCAAATTTCCTTTCACGTCCGGGGCGAATTTCGCAGAATTCTCGTCGTTGGCGTTCAGCACGGCCCAGTCGCCGGGCTGCTGGTGGAGGATCAGGTTCCGCTTGGCGTTGGCGTAGTCGTCCAGGTTCTCGTGCCAGTCCAGGTGGTTGGGCGTGATGTTCAAAATGGCCGCGATGCCGGGAGACACTCGCAGGTCCGCGAACTGGAAGCTGGAGACCTCCATGACGGCGGGGGAATCGGGGTCCTGGATCAGCCGATCCAGAATAGGCTGATGGTCGTTGCCCCCCAGGATCAGCTTTTCCCCGTAGCGCCGGGAAAGCAGGTGGGCCGTCAGGTTCGTGGTGGTGGTCTTTCCGTTGCTGCCGGTGATGGCGGTGATTCGCGAGCGCGCGACCTGGAAGCTCAGGTCCGTGAGCGAGGTGACCTGGGCGCCTGCGTCCTTGGCTTGGCGGAGCCGGGGCAGGTCGTAGTGCACGCCGGGGCTGCGCAGCACGGTGCCGAAGGCCTCCAGAGGCTCCCAGTCCTTTCCGCAGAGTTGAAACTCCACTCCAGCAGGCACATCTTGTTGAGGCTTCTGGTCGAACACGGTGATCGGCCCCAGGCCATTCTTTAGCAAAAAGGAGACGGCGTAACGGCCTTCGGCGCCGTAGCCCAGCACGGCGAGGGGCGGCTTGAGTTCGAAAGGAAGTTTTTTGAGCTTGTTCATGGCTGCATTATAGCGAAAGAGCCTTCAGGGTTAAACCCCGAAGGCTCTGAGGCATTGGAGCCCCTATCATCACCCCGTCTCACCTGTCATTCCCGGCGCCGACCGGGAATCCAGCCTGGCCCTCCATTCCTCTCGGCAAGGGTGAATTGCATGGATTTCGGCCCTGCCTACCCTGCCTTCGCCGTAGCAAAGCCACGGCTTCGCGCAGGCAGGCGGCAGGCAGGTTTCGCCGGAATGACGGTTGGGGGGTCAGGAAGGTGATTGGAGGGAGTTAAATATACCTAAATATAGTAAAATTAAATTAAATTTGACTTTATAAGTTTAATTTATGTATATTGCTTTCAGATTTTTCAAAACAAATTCAAATTAAGCTAATTTTAACTAAATTGGTTAAAATTAAACAAAGCTAAGCAAAAACAAAAAAAGCGATGATCGAAAAGCTCTTCACCACGGAGCAGGTGGCCGAATACCTTCAGGTCCACCCCTTGACGGTGCTGAAGTACATCAAGGCCGAGCAGCTCAAGGCCATCCGATTGGGGAAGCGGGCCTACCGCATCCGCGAATCCGATCTCCAGCGCTTCCTCTCCGAGTCCTCCACCTAGACTCTCTGCTGTGATTACGGTTGAAAACGAAAAACAAAAAGGCCAAGGGCCTTTGCCGGGGGTGGCGAGGGCCTTTTTGGCTACGCAAAGCAATCGCTCTTGACAAAAAAACAGCAAAAACCCATCATCAAGCCTCGGCTCCTTTAAAATCAGGCTTTTAGCAGGCACTGTTCTGTCTTTGTCTCCGCGGACCCTTTCGCCCATGGTGGGCAGAGGGAGCCGCCGGCGAGAGCAGAGGTTCTGCCTGCTAAATTCTGGCTGGTCAGCAGCGAATCACTGCTGATGCATTGCTGGGCCGCCAGAAAAAACAGAAAAACAGCGAAAGAACAGGAGCAGGAAGATGGAAAGGGAGCCAAGCTTGCAAGAAGGAGAGCCGGGTATCGATCGAGAAGGCCATTTGATGGCTGGAGCAGTCGCCCCGAAGCAGTTCAGGCCAAATCAAACGGTGATCGTGTTGATGGAGGAGGGAAGGTTGAGCCTTCTGGGCCAATACTTGAATAAATACCGCTTCACTCGCGGAGACCTGGAGTACTTTGTTCACCGTGTGCATACCCACCAGGGCGAGGTGACGGTGGAGGGGGATCAGTGGATCGGTGCCAGCTGGGAAGAGCTTCAAGCAGCCTATTACAGGCAAAAACCTCGGCCCCTCTGGGCCGGAGACCGCGTGCAGTACAGCTGGTGGCATGCCATAAGGACAGGAAGGGTGCTGAGGGCCGGCCTCCATCTTCCGTTGGTGGTGCAAAGTGGCGAGTATCAACATGAGGTTCCTCAGGATCAGGCCAGCCTGCCCCCGAATGTGCCTCGCTGAATGGCAGAACTGCACCAGAGCGGAAGCTTGCTCGAAGAGCGCTTCCGCTCTTCGACTTGCCTGAATTTTTCTTCATCTCCTTGCCTCAAGGCCTTGGTCCTCAATTGCCCTTTTAAAGCTTCAGCAGAATACTTAGTTTTCATCAGACAAGATTCACGACCAGAATGTTCGCTACTGCTCGTCCAGCTAAAAGCCCAGTCCCCTTGCCGAAGCTCATGCTGATCGCAGAAGGATGCGCCAAGCTATTTTGAAAAAAGAGGCTTTCTGGCTTTGCGGCCAGCGCCTCTTGGGATCCCGAAGCTCCGGGATCAGTTCTGCCTCTGTGGCCTGCAGCGTTGTGCTGGAAACCCGGAAAACAGGAGCCGAAAGCTAGCTGCGCAGCTGGTAGCAAACGAAGAGCGTCGCCGGGCTCCAGGTTCGGTCAGCCCTCCAAAGCTCCAGATGGCTCCGCATGCCGTTGTCCTGGTAATAGGCATACACGGGACAATAGAGGAAGCCATCGCTGCATTGGACAGTCTGCCCTGTGGCCGCAAATTCCGAAAGCGGGGCTTCGTCGCTCACCACAGCCATTGCGAACCCATGGCCGCCAGCAGGCGCCAGGCTGTGCCTTTGGCAGGCCTCCGCCAGGTCAGGGAAACTCATGTCACACCCGAAGTGGGCGAAGGCAAGCTGGCCGGTTGGCTTTTCTGCTGGCGGAAAGTGGCGACCGTTGAACCACTCCAAGAAACATCGCGATTTTGAGATCGAGCCGGGGAAGCGCCGTATGATTTGCTCCAGCGGGAGATCTCGGGTTTTATTGGGCAGGTCCAAGGGGAAGATCCTTGGTGGGATGTCGCTCATTTTTCTCCTCTCCGATGGGCCGATGCAATTCTCCGCTGCTGGCAGGGAATTCGGCGGGGGTTGAGTTTGGGGTTTGGCCGCGGTCTTGAATCCACCCATTCAAGGGCGCATGAACTAAAAGCCGCAGCCAAATTCGCAGCTAGTTTTAAAGGATCGCGCATGGCCCGCTCCGATGAATCGGGCAAGCCAAGCGAGCCAGAATGATACTGGCAGCATAAAGCAAAGTCAATTCCAGGGGCCCCGCCTAGAATCGATTTTCGGAGCAGCCGAGCGTCCTCCGTATACTGCTCCTGGTTCGCGCGGCGCTAAAGCCCAGCCGCTCTTTTCAGCCTTTTCAGGGCTTCGCCAGGATCTGCCGCTTTCACCAAATACGACCCCACCACCAGAACGTTCGCCCCGGCCTCCACGGCCAAGGGGGCGGTCTCGTCGTTGATTCCGCCGTCCACCTGAATGTCCAGGTTCGGATAATGCGCACGGAGCCAGCGGACCTTCTCCAGCACCTCGGGCATGAACTTTTGCCCGCCGAAGCCCGGCTCCACGGACATCACCAGAACCATATCGAGTTTGGGCAGGACCTTGGCGATCTTTTCGATGGGCGTTCCGGGGCTGATGGACACCGCCGCCCGGCAGCCCAAGGCGCGGATCTTGTCCACGTCGTTGGAAAGGTGCAGGCTGGCTTCGGCGTGGATGGTGATGGAGTAGGCCCCGGCTTTGGCCAGCGCTTCCAGGTACAGGTGCGGCCGAAGGGCCATCAGGTGGCAATCCAGGGGTTTTTCGGTTTCCATCCTTTCCACCACCATGGGCCCGATGGAAAGATTCGGCACGAAATTCCCGTCCATAATGTCCACGTGGAACCAGTCCGCTACCGGCTCCAATTCTTTCATGTGCTCGTTCAATCGCCCGTAATCGATCCCCAGGGTCGAGGTGGCAATGAGGATTTTTTTTGGCATATGGAAAAATCAAAAAATTGCGAATCATTTCCTTTCATCTCGTCTTTTTCTGCTGAATTCTTCGTACTCGCCTGGCGGCAAAAAAGCATGCAGAAAACCACAGGAGCTGCACAAAACAGCTTTGCTCTTTTTGGCTATGCCCGAAAATTTGTTCGCAGGCTTGTCGGTAAAATAACCTAGGTCCATCCCTGCCGAAAGGTAGCCCTTATCCAAATCGGCGCTTCCGCAATTCAGGCATTTCTCAATCATCTTTTTGAGGTTAAAAATCAATTCCCTAGCTCCGCGAGCTTCCTCAGTCGGCGTGCATGACGCTCCTCGCCTCCAAAAGGCGTTTCCAGCCAGATTTTCACAGCGGTCTTGGCTTCTTCCGGCGAAAGGAAGCGAGCCCCCAGGGAAAGGACATTGGAATTGTTGTGCTGCCGTGTCAGGCGAAGGATATCATAGGGATCTTGGCTTTTTTGGCCTCCCACATGTATTGGCTGAACAGGCAGGCATGCCCCGTAGAACAAGGCAGCCCGCACTCCTTTGATCCGATTGGCGGCCATGGCCTCCCCTTGTCCCGACCCGCCGATCACGATGCCAACGCGGCTCTCCGGATCCTCGGAAACGGCACGGGCCACAGGAAAAATGAAGTCCGGATAGTCGTCGTCCGGGTCGTTCTGATGGGCGCCTTTGTCCTCTACGGGGTAGCCCAGTTCCCCAAGCCAGTGGGCAAGGGCATTTTTCAACTCGAAGCCGGCATGGTCGGAGCCAATAAGCACTTTTTTCATTTTTTTTCGGCTAGCGCGCCTCCATTCTAGCAAAAGCGCCGGAGCTTGGCCATGCGCTTCGCCTTCAGGAAAGAAGCTGCCCCAGGGCCCAGCTCCCGTAGGCCAGCGCCAGAATGCTTGCCCCTATGCGGACTCTTCGGTAAACAGCAGTATCCTTCGAAGAAAGGAAGTCGTCCAGATTGAAGAAGCGGGGCGCCGCTAGGGCCGATCCCAGGAACAAGCCAAGCAGGAGCCCCGGGACGACAGGAAGCTTTCCCGCATAGCCCAGGCCCGCCAGCAGCAAGCCCGCCAGCAGGGCGAGCAGGGCGATCCTCAGCAGGGCCCCCAGCATGCGCCTACGCTGGAAGGCAGCCTGCTCCTTTTGCCGCTGGGGATCGATCCGCGTTTTGTACAGCGAGGAGGCTTCCGCCGTCGGATGAGGGGCAGAACTGGCTGCTGCTCCAGCTGTCTTGGGGGTAGGGTCCTTGAGGTGCTGGTAGGCTTCCCGCACTTCCTGAAAGCGCTTGGGGTCGGCTGTTTTGGCGCTGTCGGGATGGTACTTTTGGGCCAGCAAACGGTAGGCCTTCTTGATCTGCTCCGCGCTGGCATTTGGGGTAAGGCCGAGGATTTGGTAGTGGTCGATCATTTTTATTCCGGATGGTGGAGCGTGTTGTGGAGCGAATTGTTGTTTACTCACTTGGAAATTACCACTATTCGCACAACGATTCGCTCCACAATTCGATTAGAATTGCCGATTGAATCTCAGGTCATTCTCGAACAGCAATCTCAAATGCGGCACGCCATGCTTGATCATGATCATGCGGTCCAGCCCCATGCCGAAGGCGAAGCCGGTGACCGTCTCCGGATCGTAGCCCACGTTGCGCAGCACCTGGGGGTGAACCATGCCGGCGCCGCCCACCTCCAGCCAGCCGCAGGCCTTGCACAGGCGGCAGGCTGCGCCTTCTTTTTTTCCGCTGCCGCCGCAGGCGGGGCAGGTGCAGTCCACCTCCATGCCCGGCTCCACGAAGGGAAAGTAGCTGGTGCGGAAGCGAGTGCGGATGCTGGAATCGCCGAAGGCCTGCTGCAGAAAGTGGGTGAGCACGGCTTTCAGGTTCGCCATGGAGACATCGCTGTCCACCATCAGCCCCTCGATCTGGTGGAACATGGGGGAGTGGGTGGCGTCGCTGTCCTTGCGGAAGGTCTTGCCCATCGAGATGATCCGGATGGGAGGCTGGTGCGACTCCATGTGGCGGATCTGCACCGGGGAGGTTTGGGTGCGCAGCACGGTCTTTTCCAGATTCCTGACCCAAAAGGTGTCCTGCATGTCGCGGGCGGGATGGTCCGCCGGGATGTTGAGCTGATCGAAATTGTAGCGCTCCAGCTCCACCTCGGGTCCTTCGGCCACCGTGAAGCCCATTTTGGCGAAGATGCCCTCCACTTCATCCATGAATTTGGAGATGAGATGGCGATGGCCCTGCTGCGGCGCCTGGCCGGGCGCAGTCACATCGAGCCATTCGTTTTCGGCGATCTCGCCCAGCGATTTCTCCTCCAGAGCCTCATAGCATTTTTTGAGCGACTCCTCCAGCTCGGCCTTGGCCCGGTTGGCCGCTTGGCCCACGGTGCCCTTTTCCTCCGCGCTCAGGTCCTTGAGGCCTCTGAGAATTTCGCTGAAAGAGCCTTTGCGGCCCAAATACTGAATCTCGATCTCCCGCAGGGCCTCTTGGGTAGTGGCCTTTTGCAAGGCCTGGAGCATCTGGGATTTGAGGGAGTCGATTTGGCTGAGCATGGGGACACGGGTAAAAAGCGCTCCTATCTTAGCAAAAGCGGCCTGAGGCCGAAAGGCGGAATGAAATGCCAGGCGTTCTTTACTGTACCCTCTCGATCCTCGCCCCCAGCCCCTTCAGCTTCTCCTCCAGCTTTTCGTAGCCCCGATCGATGTAGTAGATGTCGTTGATCTGCGTCTCGCCCTTGGCAGCCAGCGCCGCCAGCACCATGCCGGCTCCGGCCCGGATGTCGCAGCTGCTCACCGTGGCCCCTTTCAGGCTGGCCTTTCCGCTGATTTCCGCTTGGTAGGGGTTGAGGAGGCGGAACTTGGCCCCCATCCTTTCCAGCTCGTACAGGTACTGCAGGCGTCCATCGAAGAGCGTCTCGAAAACGGAGCTTTCCCCTTCCGCCTGGGTCAGCAGCGTGGCGAAAGGCGCCTGAAGATCGGTGGGGAAGCTGGGGAAAATTGCCGTCTGCAGGCGGATGGCCTTCAGCTGGGGAGAGGGCAGCACCTTCACCGAATCCGGGCCCAGTTCGAAACGGACCCCCACCTCGCGCAGCTTCTGCCAGAAGATATCCAAATGGTGGGGAACCACGCCCCGCACCTCCACCTCGCCCTGCGTGATGGCGGCGGCCAGCGCCATCGAGATCGCCAAGGGTGGCAACAGAAAG
>CAYUUW010000011.1:22473-25769 GCA_964448005.1 uncultured Candidatus Peribacteria bacterium | reverse complement strand
GCGTGATGGCGGCGGCCAGCACCAGGGTCCCCACTTCCAGGTAATCTGAGGTGACGCTGTATTCCACCCCGTTCAGGCTTGAGACGCCCTGGATGCGGACCGTGTGGGTCCCGATGCCTTCGATCTTGGCCCCCATCGCCACCAGGAAGTGGCAAAGGTCCTGCACGTGGGGCTCGGCGGCGGCCAGGCGGATCACCGTGGAGCCCTGGGCCATGCAGGCGGCCATGATGGCGTTCTCGGTCGCCGTCACGCTGGCCTCGGTCATGGTGAAATCAGCCCCCTTCAGCCTCTCGGCTTTCAGATGAATCACGTCCCCGCTGGGCTGGGATTGGGCGCCCAAGGCTTCCAGGGCCATCAGGTGCGCGTCCATGGGCCTTTTCCCCAGCACGCAGCCGCCCGGGAAAGCCAAAGCCACTTCGCCGAAGCGAGCCAGGAGAGGCCCCATCAGGGTGCTGGATCCCCGCAGCTTGCTCACCAGTTCGTGCGGAATCCGCATATTGCGCAGGCCGGACGAGTCGAGGCGAAGCACGTTCCCGGAGAATTCCGCTTTCACCCCCAGGAATTCCAGGATCCGGATCAGCGTGTGGATGTCGGCGATGTCCGGAATGTTCTTGAGGGTGACTGGCCCTTGGGCCATCAGGGCCGCTCCGATGATGGGCAGAGAGGCGTTCTTGGAGCCGCCGGCGCTGACCGTCCCGCGCAGGGGGATTCCTCCTTGGATGACGAAGCGATGGGAGTGCATAGGAAAAATTGAAAAGTGGGCCCATTGTAGGCCATCTCCCTGCCCGGAGCAACACGGCGCATTGGCCCAGCCCTATCGCTTTTTTTCGCCGGGCCTTCTTTCTTCGCCCCTCGGCTCGAGGCTTCCCAGCAGCCGATAGTGGCTCACCACCCCCATCAGTGTCTGAGTGCACAGAGCTTCGCTGGCTTCTCTCCAGCCCTCTTCACTTCCAATATTTTTGGTCCCCAGGGCGAACACGGTTTCCCAGCGGCCATCGCCATTGTCGTCCTGGCAACGCACATTCTCCAATGGGTTCGGCTGCCTCCGGCTGAGGACGGTGATCGTTCCCCGGGTGTCGGCGATGGCCTGCCTGGACCCGAAAATGCTGGCCTGAGGGTCGGAAAAAACCACTCTTCCCTCGGCCTCCTTTACCACCCCTTCCATTTCGACGAAATTCCAGCCGGCCATTCGCCTGAACTCCCTGGCCGCCTCCTGCTCGGGGCTCAGTTTCGGCTGCTTCGGGGCTTCGGCTGCTTTTTTGAGATGAGCACGAGAGGGCTCGGTGGGATACTCTCCGCTTTGAATTTTTTGCGGATCGCATGCCGAAAGCAGGCCTAAAAAGGCAGTCATTGGGCCTATTTGGGCGGGAAATGAACGCTTTTCCGAGGAGAAGGGCATAGGGTGAGATTAGAGGACGCCTAGGCTGTTTTGATTCTAAAATACAATATTTTGTATTAAATGTCAATCAAATGCTTTCCCACGCTTCGCCTTGGCGGCAAAGCAGGTGGCGGGCTTTCTCCGGCTGCTTCATGATGGCTTTCACGAGCTTTTCCATCCGGACTTGGTTCTGGGACCCCTTCACCAGCACCACATCTTTCGGCTCCAGGCGGTCTTCCAGGAAAGCGCCCGCCTCCCGCGAGTCGAAGAACGTGAAAACTTTCTCGGGCGGAAATCCGGCCTCCAAGGCCCCCTGCTTCAGGGTTGCCGCTTCTTTTCCGACAAAGACGAGCAGGTCGGCCGCTTGGGCCGCTGCCAACCCCAGCTGAAGATGCTCCTGCGTGGAAAGCTCCCCCAGCTCGTTCATGGTGCCCAAGGCCGCGATTTTCCTTTTCCCCTCAAGCGAGGCAAGCAGCTCCAGGGCCCGCTTGGTGCTGGCGGGAGAGGCGTTGTAGGAGCCGTCGACGATGGTGCTGCCGTGCAGGCCGTCAATAGGATTCATGCGTCCTGGCGGAAGGCGGAATTCGGCCAAGGCTGCGGCGCATTGCTCCAGGCTCAGCCCCATGCGCAGCCCCACGGCAATGGCAGGCAGGCAAACATAGACCTGGAAGCTCCCCAGGATGGGAACGGCGAACAGCGCCTCCTTTCCTTCGTAGTGAACTCTGAATTCGATTCCTTGCCACGTCGCTTTGACATCGCTGGCCCGAAGCGTGGCATCCGGAGATTGGCCGAACGTGAATCGGGTTCCGGGGCTGGGCATGGCAGCGACTCGGGGATCGTCGGCGTTCAGAATGGCTGTTCCGTCCTTCCCCACTCCTCTGGCCAGGCTGCCCTTTTCCCTGGCGATGCTTTCCAGATCGGCGAATTGGCCTGGCGCCAGGTGCACCGGCTGCACATGCGTGACCACGCTGATCTGGGGCGGGGCGATTTTCATCAGCTTGGGAATGTCTCCGGGGCTATCCGCTCCCATTTCCAGCACCAGAATCTGGCAGGCCTCCTTTTTGCCGAAAAAAGCCCTCCACAGGATTTCCATCCACTTGAGGGGCGAGGAGAAGCCCGAGCCGGTCTCCTGCAGCACGGCCAGGCTCAGCCCGATGGGAGTGTTGAAGCTCTTTTGGCTTCGGCATACCTTGAAATGAGGCTTCAGCACGGCATAGATGGCTTCTTTGGTGCTGGTTTTGCCCACGCTGCCGGTGATAGCCACCACTTGGGCTCCGCTTTGGCGCAGGAAGCGCTTTGCCTGGAAGGCCAGCAAGGCCCCGATGATCGGACGGAAGAGGGTTTTCATTGGTTGGGCTCAGGATGGAGGGCGCCCGAAAGGCCTGCATGGCTCAGCGAAGGGAGAGGCGGGAAGGCGGAGCCGGAGGGGCAGGTCATTTGTTTTTGCTTAGCTGCGCCCATGCTACTTTTGTTCCGGAGGGTTGTCAAAGAGCCTTTTTTTCAGCGATCCCCTCATTCTGGGCATGAAGCGGCTTCCGAGGCCCAGCCAGCCGAGCCCCATGGTTGCCAGGATGGCCGCGGCCCACCCCCAGCCGCCCCGGGATTCCGGCTTTCGCCTTTCCGAGTCCTCCAAAGGTGAGGGGGCTGACGATTCCGCCTCTGCCGAAGCCACAGGGCCGATGGCCACCAGCTCCTGCCCCACCGCATCGGAATGCACCTGGAAAGCCAGAAGCCCGCCCTGGGCGAACAGCTCGGCCATTTCCCATTGGATGCGGCCAGGCTGAAGGGAAAGCACGATGGGGGCTCCGCTGGCAGGCAGGATCTCCACCCTCTTCTCGGAGCGCTGGCCCAGGCGGCCCACCAGGGTCTGGCTCACCCATTCCCACTGGTAGGCTTCCGGCTGGCGCGAAAAATGGTG
>CAYUUW010000011.1:0-22409 GCA_964448005.1 uncultured Candidatus Peribacteria bacterium | reverse complement strand
CCTTGGCCGAGCTTTTGTTTCTGGCCTTCTTCACCCAATCCCCTCCGCTGTGCGTGAAGGTCTCCCCGGCATGCGCCTTTTCGTAGCAGAGCTCGTCCACCACTCGGCCCAAAGGGTCCACCAGCCGAGCGCAATCCTGGCTGTTGCTCAGGCTGAGCTTGGTCTCGGATTTCAGGAATGCCCTCGTCGAGCCAGGGGCCATTCCTCCGCCCTTGATCCGGAAGGGCTTGGAGCCTCCATCGGCCATGTCGTCCAGCTCCCAATCGGCCAGGCAGATCCGCTTCGAATCCAGATTCACCAGCCTGATCCATTCCATGCCTTCGCCTTTTTCCGGAGCAGGGAAGACGGCTTCAATCCTCAGGTTTCCAAAAGCGCAATTTGCCTCTGACTGGCCCTCTTGCTCCGGATCTTTCGCCTGCGCCTCCTCCTTTTCCTCCTCTTCGACCTTTTCTTCTTCCATCACCACCAGCTCTTCCTCGATTTTTTCCTCCAGCTCCAAAAGCTCTTCCTCCTGCTCCTTCATGGCCCATTCCTCCAGCGTTTTGCTGAGCTCTTCATCGGCCCAGAGGCCCCTTTTGGCCTTTTTCGCCTCTTCCTGGTATTTCACGAAATCGGCTGAGTGGCTGAACGGGAAGCGCGTGTAGGCATAGCCGTAGCCATTGCGGATGATTTCGGCATTCACCAAAACCTCCCCCGCATAAACATAGGCCAGCAGGCGGCCGTACTTGTCCAATTTGTTTGGCTCGAACCTCAGCATCACCTCCTTCCCCTGGATCATTTGCCGCAGGTAGCTGCTGGCCTGCTTTCCGTAGAACTCCACAGGCTTGAAGGGGTGGACGGTCTCGGGCGTGTCCACTCCGATCAGCCGAACCGTGATTCGAGCCCCCTCCCATTCCATTTGAAAGGTGTCTCCGTCAATCGTCCGAACCACCTTGGCCCTCATTCCTTCCTGAAAGGCCTCGGAATTCACCAGCCATTGCCCTGCGCTGGTTTGGCCCCAACGGATCGTATCGATCAGCTGTCCCGTGGCATCGTAGAGGCCCAGGCTCTCGTTGCTGTTGTTCAGGCTGAAAGACAGGTCCGAAAGCTCCAGCAATTGTCCTGGGCTGATCGAAAGGCCCGAAAGATCATGCTCATGGCTCTGTCCGTCCTGCAGCACCCACCCCGAAAGATCGATCGTTTGGGGCCAGCGGCTGGCCAGCACCACCCGTTCCTTGCCGCCATCGGCTCCTTCGGGATTGGGAAGCACCTTTTGCAGGCGCACCGCCCCTTTGGCATAGGCCACGGGCGGGGGCGGAAATTCGTTCGCGAAGCCGGGAGTAAGGAGGGGCGTCCACTGGAAACCCCCGCCTGCCGTCTTGGCGTAGCTCAGGCCCTCTTTGCTGCCGCTATAAACCACGCTCTGCTTGAGGTTTTTGGCCGGATCCAGGAGCCGCACTTCATCGTCGCTGTTGCGCAGGGACAGCCCGGGCGCCTGGATTAGCAGGTAGCGGCCCGAGTCGATGCGGCTGCCCGGAGGCAGGGCGTAGGGGGCGCTGGCCCCTTCCCCGTCGTCCAAAAACCATCCGGAAAGGTCCATGGGGCTGCTTCCTCCGTTGAACAGCTCGATCCATTCCCCTTCCTCGTCGCTTCCGGGCGGATTGGGCATCAGCTCGTTCAGAGGCTGGTGGTTGGGATAGCTTTGCGCTGGGGTCTCGCTTTGGCTCTGGCCGCTGGCGGGCTTCTGCATGGCCAGGAACGGCTCTGAAATTGAGACCGAGGCTCCGTAGCCGTCCGTCACCGTGAGCTTGATGGTGTAGGTTCCCGCAAGGGCATAGGCGTATTTGCCAGGATTCTTCTGGTCGCTGAAATTGCCGGGCGCGAATTCCCAAAGGAAGGAAAGGCTGTCGCCGTCGGGATCGCTGGAAGATTCGCCGGTGACGTTCAGGGTCATGTAGCCGGTGTCCCCCTGGAATTCGATCACGGGTACCGGCGGCGTGTTGAAATCGATGTTCGCCGCGCCCGGCGTGGGATGGAAGAAGGACCTCCACTCCTCGGGACTCTCCGCCGAGCGGCCCCAAGAACGCCCTTCCAGATCCGGCGCGAAAAACACAGAATCGGCTTCCTTCCCCTCCGGGTCGCTCAGGAAGACCCCGTCCCCTAGGTTGCCCAGGTCCAGCCCGGTCTCGGCCCGGTAAAGCGCCAGGAATTCCCCGGGCTCCAGCCAGTAGTCCTGCGAGGGCTCGCTCAGCTCGTAGAACTGGCTCTCGTCGTTCAGTTCCCAGCCGGAAAGATCGACCCCCACGGAGCCGGCGTTCAGCAGCTCCACGAATTCCTCGGAGGTCTCGGCGTTCAGGGGATTGGCCAGAACCTCGTTGATCAGCACCTTGCGCTGGAGATCGATCCACAGCTCTTCCGCCTCGCTGGGACGCCCCCAAGCGTCCAGCGCCAGAAGCTTGAAGGCGGCTGACTCCTGGCCGTAGACGGAGGCTTGGAAAAGGGCCGGCTCGTAGGCCATCACCTCCCCCTCCTCCAGCCAGCTTTCCTCGTCCGGACCCAGGCGGAAGACCTTCACGCTTTCCGCCTGCGGGGGATGGGTCCACTCCAGCTCCACCAGGAAGCTTTGCCCCTCGGCGCAGGCGGGATTCGCGTCCATGGCGCAATCGATGGGCGAAGCCCGGTAGGAAAGGCTTTCCACAGGGTCGGGAAGGGGCAGATTGCTGTTGGGACCCTTCGGCGTGGCGAAGGTGGCCGAAAGGCCTTCCTTCAGTCCCCATTGGCCGGTCGAGGAGATCCAGCTCCCGCCCAGGCGCCCGTCGGATGCGGGGTTTATCCGCTCGTAAGAAGCGTACACAGGCTGCTCCAGGTCGATGGCACGGAGCGGAAAAACGGCTTCGTCGGCCAGCAGGCCTTGTTCGTCCTGCAGCTGGATGCTCACAGGATTCCCCGGAATGAGAATCGAGCTCTTGTTCACATTGGGCTTCACCTGCAGGGCAGAGGAGCTGCTGTTGGTGTAATGCGAGATGAGGAAATAGCTCTTGGGCTGCACGGCCGCCTGGGCCTCGGAAGTGACATCGATCCAGCTTCCTCCGGCCGTGACTCCTCGGATCTTCCAGCCGAAAAGCAGCACTTCCTCTTCCCCGGGATTGTAGAGCTCGATGAAATGGTCTTTGTCGGGATTCTTCTCCGAGCCGATGAGCACTTCGTTGAGGATCAGCTTTCCGCTGAGCGCAGGAAGCGGCGGCGAAGGTTCAGACTCTGGTTCCGGAGCGGGCGCAGGCTCTTCAGCCGGCTCAGCCTCTGGGGCTGGCGCTTCCTCCACCACAGGCGGAGGCTCGACAACAGTGTCTGCGACTGTTTCTGTGTCTGGAACGGCTTCAGGGGCTGGAATAGGTTCTGGAGTTTCTTCGGGAACAGGTTCTTGGGGCGCTTCGCTTGGAACAATAATCTCCGGCGGATCCTCAAAAACAGGCTCTTCCGCCAGCGCAGGAAAGGATGGATAGGAGAGGGAAAGGGCCAGGAGGATCGCCAATGGTTTTGAGAAAAACGCCTTCTTCATAAAAATGGAAGGAGGGCGCTTAGCGGGATAAAGCGGAGCCGGCCTTTTGTTTTGGATTTTGTTTTGCGGAAGGGGAGGGGCGGATTGTATCCAAGCTTCGCGCCGGGAGTCAAATGGAATTTTTCCCTTTCTTAAAATTCCCTCTGTCCAAGCCAATTCTGACTCCAAAAGGATACGGAAGGTGAGGGCCAGGTCAGGATCAAAAGGAAAAAGGCAGGCCGAGCATTGCTCGGCCTGCCAGGGATCCCCTTGCCTCTGGCTCACTGGCTTTGCAGCCAACGCTGGATCGCTTGGGCCTCGGCCTCCCGCCACTTCATGTCGCTTCCCTCTTGACCTCCGATATCCTCCTCGTACAGGCTGAGGTGGTCGTCGTAGAGGAAGACGAGGTCGTCGTCGTGGCTGGAGCCCTCGAGCCGGTAGAAGACGACAATCCGGCCCTGGTGCTCGTCTCCATCAACCTGATCTTCCTGCCAGCTGTAAAGGCTCAGGGCAGCCAGGATGCTTTGGCCCGAACTCAGCCAGTACAGCCGGGGAACCTCCCTGCCGAAGGCCGGGCAAGCGTAATCGATTTCCACAGCCTGGATTTGATTCGAAACCGCCAAAGCCGTGCGGGACTCCCCGATGTACAGGGGCTTGAGATTTTCCGAGCCCGCCGAGGGGGGTTGAGGGTCTTCCCAGTCGCTGCCGGGGTAATTTCCGCCCTGCTCGGGGGTGAAGTAGATTTCCGCCTGATGCCTGAGCAGGAGATAGCTCGCCTCGATGAGGCCGTAGTAGCTTTCCTCCAGATCCTGCCTTCGGTCGTAAATCCCGCCGCCGACGGTTTTGGCGGAACACTGTCCCTCCTCCGTCATGGCAACCAGGCGGTAGTCCGTTTGCTCGACGCATCCGGCCAGCATCGTCGCCATGAAAAGGAAAATGCTTCGAAAAAAGGTGCGCATGTCTTGCTCCAGGTGCCTCGTTCGAGGCGGAATGGGGGTTTTCAGGATCAGTCTGCGTCGCCGGAACGTTTTCGTCCGCCAAAACAGATATGAATTAATCTAGGCAAAATTTTAATTTTTGTCAAATCCCTGTTTTCATGCCTATGGAGCTCTGAGCCCGGACCTGAATTTCATGCTATCCTTGCCTTACAAATCCACCGCTGCTTCGCCCATGTCCACCCCCCGCTTCGTCCACCTGAACACCCACAGCTACTACTCCATTCTGGAGGGCGTTCCTCCGCCGGAGGCTTACGTTAAAAAAGCCGTTCAGCAGGGGGCTTTCGCCCTGGGGATGACGGACAAGGGCACCATGCACGGAGCCATCGAGTTCTACAAGGCCTGCAAGGGCAAGGGCATCAAGCCTATTTTGGGCTACGACGCCTACCTGGCCTTCAACCGCCTGGGCGACAAGCGCCACCAGATCGACAACAAGCGCAGCATGGTCACCCTGCTGGCCGAGAGCAACGAGGGCTACCAGAATCTGCTGGAGATGGCCACCGTGGCCAGCCTGGAGGGCTACTACTACAAGCCCCGCATCGACTGGGAGCTCTTGGCCAAGCATTCCAAAGGGCTCATCGCGCTTTCCGGCACCCTGAGCGGCGACATTCCCCAGGCCATCCTTTCCGGCAGCCCGGACCGCATCAGCGAGATGATCGAGCGCTTCCAGAGCATCTTCGGCCCGGAGCATTTCTTTTTGGAGCTGCAGCACCGGCCCGAGCTGGCACAGCAGGAAATGGTGAACCGCAAGCTCGTCGAGATCGGCCAGCAGCGGGGCATTCCACTGGTGGTCACCCGCGCCCCGCACTACCTGGAGCCCCAGGACAACCTGGCCCAGGACATCATGATCTGCATCCAGGGCGCGCGGAACCTGAATGATGCGGGGCGCTTCAGCATGATGAACGCCGACTATTCCATGAAGGATCCGGCGGCGATCATCGAAGCCTACGGCCATTTGCCCGAAGCCCTGGAGAACACGGCCCGCATCGCCGACCGCTGCGAGGTGAAATTCGATTTCAGCACCTACCGCATTCCCCGCTTCCCCGTGCCCCAGGAGAAAAGCGAGGAGCAGTACCTGAGGCAGCTGTGCTACGAGGGGCTGGCGAAGAAGTACAAGTTGGACCCCTCCGCGCTGGTCGGGATGAAAACAAAAGAGGACGATTCGGAGCTGGGCCAGATGATCCAGCGATTGGAGTACGAGCTGAAGATCATCACGGACATGGGTTTTGTGGGGTACTTCCTGATCGTATGGGATTTCGTGAAATGGGCGAAGGACCATGGCGTGGTGGTGGGTCCGGGCCGCGGCTCGGCCGCCGGAGCCCTGGTGGCCTACTGCCTGGACATCACTGAGATCGATCCGCTCAAGTACGGCCTGCTCTTCGAGCGCTTCCTCAATCCCGAGCGCATCTCCATGCCGGATATCGATCTGGACTTCGCGGACGACCGGCGCGACGAGGTGATCGAGTACGTGGCGCAGAAGTATGGCCGCGACCGGGTGGCCCAGATCTGCACCTTCGGGACGCTGGCGGCCCGCGCGGCCGTGAAGGATGTGGGGCGCACCATGGGCCTGGCCTTCGGCGAAATGAACGAGTTCGTCAAGCTGATCCCCGAGAAGCCCGGCACCAAGCTGAAGGATGCCCTGGAGCAGTCTGCCGAGCTGCGCCAGGCGATCGAGAAGAACGAGTCCTACCGCGAGATGATGGACAACGCGCTCAAGCTGGAGGGGGCGGTGCGCCACGTTTCGGTGCATGCCTGCGCCGTGGTGATCGCCGACGAGCCGCTGACCCGCTACACCGCCCTGCAGCATCCCCCCAAGGACGAGAACGGCATCATCACCCAATACGCCGCCAAGCCCCTGGAGATGCTGGGCCTGGTGAAGATGGATTTTCTGGGCCTGAAGAACCTGACCATCCTGGAAACGGCCCTGAAGATCATCGAGCGGACCAAGGGCTACCGCATCGACCTGAAGGAGATTCCCATGGACGACCGCAAGACCTTCGCCCTGCTCTCCCGAGGGGAAACCACCGGCGTGTTCCAGCTGGAATCGTCCGGCATGAAGCGCTACCTGAAGGAGCTGCGCCCCACGGAGTTCGAGGACATCATCGCCATGGTGTCGCTGTACCGGCCCGGCCCCATGGAATGGATCCCCGACTACATTGCCGGCAAGCACGGACGCAAGCAGGCTTCCTACCCTCATTCCAGCCTGGAGCCCATCCTGAAGACCACTTACGGCATCGCCATCTACCAGGAGCAGATCCTCCAGATCGCCCAGGTCTTCGCCGGCTTCAGCCTGGGCCAGGCGGATCTTCTGCGCCGGGCGATCGGAAAGAAGATCGCCAGCGAGCTGGAGGCCCAGCGCGGCAAGTTCATCGAAGGCTCCGTGGCCAAGGGCCATGCCCAATCCCTGGCTGAGATGATCTTCGACAAGGTGATCGAGCCTTTCGCCGGATATGGCTTCAACAAGAGCCATGCCGCCTGCTACGCCATGATCGCCTACCAGACGGCCTACCTGAAGGCCCTTTACCCCACCGAGTTCATGACGGCCCTGATGTTCGCCGATGCGGGCAATACCGACAGGATCGTGGTGGAGATCGGCGAATGCGAGGAGATGGGCATTCAGGTGCTTCCTCCAGACATCAACGAATCCCTGACCAACTTCACCGTGGTCGAGGACAGGAAGATCCGCTTCGGCCTTTCGGCCATCAAGGGCTTGGGCGAAGGCTCGGTCAAGACCCTCATCGAAGCCCGCAAGCTGGAGGACCGGCCCTTCTCTTCGCTGGAGGATTTTGCGCGCCGCGTCCCGGCCAAGCTGATGAACAAGAAAACGATCGAAGCCCTGGCCCTGAGCGGGGCGATGGACAGCCTGGGCGAGCGCAGGCAGCTGGCCCAGAACCACGAGGCGATCTCGCAGTTCGCCAAGAGCGCCGACGGATCGCAGCAGGCCGCAGGCCAGGCCGGGCTTTTCGATGCCTTGGGCGACGAGGCTCCCCAGGACCACCTGAAGCTGGAGCCGGTGGAGCCGGCCACCGGGCCCGAGCGGCTGAAGTGGGAGAAGGACTACTTGGGCCTCTACATTTCGTCTCACCCTTTGGCTGGGCTGGGGCCTTTCTTCGCCCGCAAGACCGTGCCCAGCGACCAGCTGGCCCACAAGGCGGTGGGCAAGCCCATCCGGGTGGGCGGGCTGATCACGGCCGTGCGCAGGATTTCGACCAAGAAAGGGGACATGATGGCGATCGTCGCTCTGGAGGATCCTTTCGGAAAATTGGAGGCGGTGGTTTTCCCAAAATCCTACGGCCCCTTGGCTAGCGTATTGGTTGAGGATGGAGTGCTGATGGCGGAGGGGACCCTGGAGGAGCGGGGCGGCTCGCGCCAAGTGGTGGTGAAGACAGGCGAGGGGCTGGATCTGGACGAGCTGCAGAGGCGCGCCAAGCAGCAGGGCCTGTGGGAGGAGGGGGGCAAGGTGGTCCACGGATCCCGGCAGGCCCAAGAGGAAGGCGAGCTGGCGGTGGCCGAAAAGGCCCTGGGCGTGCCCGAATCGGAAGTGCTTCCGCTGGAGAGCCAGTCGCTGTTCGCCAACCCTAAGGCGCGCCAGATTCTGGTGAACCGCCCAGCCAGCAAAGAATTCTTCCAGGCCCTCAAGGCGCTTCTGCAGAAGCATCCCGGCCCGGAGGCCGTGGAGCTGGTGCTGGGGCAGAGCGTTCTGCCCTTGCCGCTGAAGGTGGGGTGGAGCTTGGAGCTGGAATCGGGCATCCACCGGCTGCTGGATGGGGCGGATTGACAAAATTAAAATTGTATTATAAAATATAAATAAATTAGGAAGAGGGAAATTTGCCCACGAACTCCGTCCGGGGTTCGCGCGCAGACATGTTCTTCCGCACCATCGTTGTCCTGCTTTTGCAGGGCTCGTTCCGCCTTAGGAGGCATCTGTGATTCTTCAAATCGTTCAGCGAACGTTCGAATTTCTTACGCACTTCTTCGGCCTTGATTCCTGGAACAGCCAGAAAATCATCGCCGTCGCCGTCGGCTTCGGTCTGGTTTTCCTCATCATGCTCGTCGTGAGCGATGAGGCGCAGGAAAGGCTGAAGAGGCACCTCGACTGGGCAGGTCGGCTGCTTTTCTTTCTTCTCTTTCCTGTCGTGCTGTTGGTGGCAATGCTCACCGCAGTCAGCATTTTCCTCACTGCTCCGCCCTCACCATTGGGGTTGCTGGTGGGGTCCGTCCTATTCCTGGTTTTCCTCATCATGCCGTGGCAGATCCTGTGCGTCATTGTGGATGGGGTCCGATGGCTTTCGGAAAAGGCCCTTCAGCAAAAACACCGTGCCCCCTTCATCGGGCTGTTCGTGTTCGCAGCTTCCCTGATGGCCAATTCACACATTCCCCTGCTTCTGCAGAGCTCCCTGGCCGATTCAGCTCGCTCCACGGCGAACGCAGCCCAAGGGCTCAACGAGCTCCTCTACTACTTGCCCTCTTCCATCCTGCTGGCCGCTCTGGCCTTGATCTTTTCCAAGATCGATCCGGAGATCTACCTTCGCCCGCTCGACAAAGCAATCGACCGGTTGGCCAAAAGGACGGTCGATAAAGTGGTCCAGGCAACGAACCCGCTCACCTGAAGCGGGATGCGACAACCGCTCTTTCCTACCTTCGGCAACGAATGAGGGAGGGGCGGCTTTTTTTGTTGCAAGCTCTGCGGCCAAAGGCTAGCGACTCACCTTCCTGCGGGAGGGTGAGTTTTTTCTTGCCGGTTTTTATAATGGGCTGCTGAATGGAGCCGATCCACAATGAAAACAGCCCCGATGTACATCGGGGCTGAATTTGGGCCACGTTCCGAAGGAGGTGGCACGAACGCACTAGTTCCCGAACGAGAACTCCTTGGGCTGATACTGGGGGGCGAGCGGCCGCTTGGGCAGCTTACCGGCGCGAATCTGCCGGGCGGTCTCCAGATCCTCCGGACTGTTCCGATCGAGGCCGACGGCGGTCATCTCATCGACGATGTCGTTGTGGCTGTCGGGGTCGGCGTGGTCGCAATCGATTCCGAGACTCAAGGTTTCCTGGTGCATGGCGTCTGTCCTCCTAGGACGGGTGTTTCCGAATCTGCCCGGCATGCGGAACTTTCCGCAGACAAGCAGACTACCTCCGAATTATAAACATTTTTCTGAAAAATGTCAATACATGTTTTGTTGCAGAATCAATGTCCCATTCTCGCTTTGGAGGAATGAGTCATTAATAAGGGTGTAGGCAATCTTCTGCACAGGGGTCATCTTATCCATTCCAAGACCTGTGTGCCTTTTGTCATTGTTGTAGAAATCAAGCCACAATTGGAGCCTGTAATTGAGCTGGGCAACAGGTGCCTTAAAATGCCAGAACAAAGCCTCCTCTTCCTTGAAGGTCCTATGGTACCGCTCTATCTTCCCGTTGTGCTGGGGGGTGTAGGGAGGGTTCTTCCTGTGCTCTATGCCATGATCCTTTAGAAACTCACTCACCTTCTTGCTAAACTCTGTCCCCTGATCAGTTCTAATGGCTTTGATGGTAAAGGGAGCTCTACTTATTAGCTCCTTTAGAAATTCAATGGTTGCTTCTTCGGTCTTATTTTCCATGACCCTGGCAAAAGCCCACCTAGAACAATCATCAATAATGTCATAAACAATGGCTTTCCTGGAATAACCAAATGGATAACAGGTATCTAATTGAAGTTCTTCTCCAGGCCGGGAGAGGCAATAAGCCTTTTTCTTCCTGCGCTTGTGCTTGTAGTCATGATAGTATCTGACTCCTTTTCTCTTGAGAATGCGGTAGATCGTGGATTGATTTATGGAGACTAAAAGCTGATCCATAATCCACTCAGGGCCCTTGAAGGGGTGGTTTCTGGCCACTTCACAGACCAGTCCTTCCAAATTCTCCTCTGTCCTGTTCCAGGCAGCGCCTCCTTTGGGTCCGGGTTTCTTTGGCATAAGACCTACTTCACCCTCATGAAGAAAAGCATACTTCCACCGCGTAACCGTTTTCCTGTCTACTTCCAAAAGATCAGCCACTTCGTTGACCTTCCTCTTTTTTTCCACCACTTCTTTGACTAATTTTATCTTGAGCTGAGTCATCTCATAGGCATTGCATCGCATAAATACACTCTTAAGGGCTAGAGTGTCAGTTTAGCAAAAATGGGACATTAATTGCTGCAATCTTAACAATACATCGCAAAAGGGTCAAATTCAATGCGGCCATCGGCCTTTTCAGGCCGCTTTATAAAAAGCCGAATTTGAAGTACAATCGGGGCAAACGCAATCCTATGAATCCTGCCCTGGAAGAAAAGACCGGCGTGATCCGTTCTCAGCTGGAGGCCTTGAGGAAGGCCTACCACGTTCAGACGATCGCCTTTTTCGGATCTATTGTCCGAGATGATTTCACTCCCAGCAGCGACATCGACCTGATGGTGGAGTTCGAAGAGCCGATTGGCTTCTTCAAGTTCAACGAGCTGGAGCGTCGACTTTCTTCCCTCCTCGAAAGAAAAGTGGATCTGGTGACCAAAAACACCATAAAGCCCTCCATAAAGCCCTCCATCCTTAAAGAAGCGGTCTATGTCTAAGCATGGGATCCAGCTCTATCTGGCAGATGTTCTGGAGTCGATCGAAAAAATCCAAAGCTACGTTCGCGGGATGGAATTTGCGGTTTTGAAAGACGAAATGGCTCGAATCAAAATGGAGCGACTTAAAGGGTCCGGCCTCCCCAAGGCTATTTGTGGAACCTCTGGTGCACTTCCTTCAGCTGGCGGTGGGTGATGTGCGTGTAGATCTGCGTGGTGGTGATGCTGGCATGGCCCAAAAGATCCTGCACCGACCGAATGTCCGCCCCGTTCACCAGAAGCTCGGTGGCGAAGGAGTGCCGCAGCACATGGGGCGTCACTTTCTTCACGATGCCGGCGGCGTAGGCAGTTTTCCTCACCATTTCCTGAATCGTGTAGGCCGTGAGGCGGCGGTGCTCGCCCCGTGTTTTCTCGGCCTCGCTTTTTCCCTCCCTCGTCCGCTTGTGGTTGAGGAAAAGGGGTTCGAAATCATCGCCCCGCTGGGCCAGGTAATCGGCGATCCAGCCCTTGGCCCGCTCGGAAAGGAAAACGATGCGCAGCTTTCTCCCCTTGCCGCGGACCTGGAACTCGCCCCTGTCCAAATTTACCTGCTTCTTGTCCAGCCCCACCAGCTCGCTGATGCGCAGGCCCGTGCTGTAGAGCATCTCCAGAATGGCCCGGTTCCGCAGGCCGATGATCGAGCTTGGGTCGATGGCCTCGAACAAGCGCTCCAGCTCTTCGCGCGTCAAGTATTCCACGCTGCGCTCGGGAATCTTGCCCAGCTCGATCTTCTCCGCGGCCAAAGTCGCCCAATCCTGCTTGGCGCAGTACTTCAGAAAGGCCCGCAGGGCGATGATGTGGTAGTTCTGGGTCTTGATGCTGAGCGGCTCGTTGGGCCGCGGCTCCAAGCGGTTCAGGTGGAGGCGGTAGTTTTTGACCAGGGGCAGATCGATCTTGCCCAGCTCCAGGTCTCCGGCGAATTCCAAAAAGCGGTTCAGGTAGTGCTGGTAGTTCTCCAGCGTCTTTTTGGCCTGGTTCTTTTCCACCTCGCAGGATTCCAGGAAGTGGCGGAGGGCGGCGGAAAGCTGCATAATTTGAGTTAAGAGTTACGAATTACGAGTCACGAGTTTATAGCATTTTAACTCTTAATTTTTAACTCTTAATTTTTAACTCTTAATTCGTAATTCAATAAAGGTAAACCACCACTCCTCCTCCATCCCGCTCCCACTTGAACTCCAGCACCATTCCGCTTCGCTTGAGACTAAGGAGTAAATCATCTATCGCTCCCCGCAGGACGGATCGGCCATCCTTGGAGTGCAGCCCCTTGCCGGTGATCAGCTTCACCGTGCGGAGGCGCTGGTCTGTGGCGCTGCGAATGAAGCTCTCGGCAGCCCGTTCCGCCTCCGAGCTCGTCATGCCGTGCAGATCCAGGCCGCGCTGGGGCTTGGGATATTCTTTTAGCCGCTCTCCCTTGCTGGGGGTGGCGCCGAGGGAGCCTTTGGCCTTTTCCCTCAGCGCCGCTTCCACCTGGGCAGGAGAGGAAAAGGTTTCCAGCCAATCGTTTTCGTTCCGTTTTGCGTCGTCCATGCAGTGCGTTTGCTGTACTCTATTGTAAGCCAAGGATCCGAAAATCCACAAACAATGACGAAAATCCGCTGCGCGTGGGCCCAAGGCCAGTTTCCCGACTACCTCCGCTACCACAACGAGGAATGGGGCGTGCCCGTGCACGAGGACCGGAGGCACTTCGAGTTCCTGATCCTGGAGGGCGCCCAAGCGGGGCAGATGCTTCGGCAGAACTCAGCATGAGCTTCGCGCATCCGCTCGCTGCGTCGCTGCTCTCCTTGCTCATGGGCGCTTAGCTCAGCTGGTCGACCATCCTCAAAAAGCGCCCGGGCTATCGCCAGGCCTTCGCGGATTTCGACGCCCAAACAGTGGCCGCCTACGGGGAGGAAAGAATCCAGTAACTTTTGCTTTTTCCCGGCATTGTTCGCAATCAGCTCAAGATCCGCTCGGTGGTGGGCAATGCACGACTTTTTTTGCAGATCCAAAAGGAATTCGGCAGCTTCGACCGTTACATTTGGAGCTTCGTGGGGGCCGGCCCCTCCTTGGCGCTCGCGCATCGATGGCTCAGGTTCCCGCCACTTCGAAAGAATCCGACGCGCTGAGCCGGGATCTGAAAAGGCGAGGCCTCAAATTCACGGGCAGCACGGTGATGTACGCGATATGCAGGCCTGCGGCCTGGCGATGGACCACAGCACGGACTGCTTCCGCTATGGCGAGCTTTCGGGCCTGGCGAAATAGCCTAGAGCCCTTGCAGGAGCCACTCTTGGCATTGCCTGAGGGCTCTTCCCCGGTGCGAAATGGCATTCTTCTCTTCCTTGCTCAGCGCGGAAAAGACTTTGCTTTGGCCGTCCGCTAAAAATACGGAAGACAGAGGGACGCCTGGCTCCAGGGTGACTTGCGGCGCTTCCAGGATCCTCCCCTTGCATTCGCCCCGGAAGGTCAGCGTCTGTTGCCCCGGGCGGAACAGCGCGACCACACTCACGAACTCGGCCCGCCTGTTTTCCTCGCCCCTCATCCTCTCCAAAAAATAGGCCAGCCACTGCTCGTCGCTTGCTTTACTCCCCGCTCCCCAGCGGCGGGTCTTCACCCCCAATTCCTCTTTCAGCGCCTCCACATGAATTCCTGAATCGTCGGCCAGGGTAGCCAACCCTGATTGGCGGCCGAAAAACTCGGCCTTCAGGATCGCATTGGCTTCGTAGGTTTCGCCCGTCTCTTCCACATCACCTTCAATTGCCTCATCCTGCAGGGAAACGAAGCGAAAAGGCAGATCGCTTAGAGCTTCGGCCAGCTCCCTGAATTTGCCGGGATTGCGAGTCGCAATCAATATAGTTTTCATTGGAAACTTTTCAGTTTTAAAACGACATACAGAGGCTGCTTATTTCTCTTTCAAGTTCTTGCTAGCAGTTGAAATGATTTTCGCGAACATCTTCACATATTCTTCGCATTCCTTCAGTAAGTTCGACAGTCTTATTTTGGCCTTTTCATCTATTTCACCAAAAACCCTAAGCCAATAGCATGTTTCTCTGGCTTCCTTGTAGGAAATGCGAATTTTATGGATAAAGTCTCTTTTGGATTCTGCTCCATTGGCTTCCATATAATTTGCCCCAATACTCGTCCCAGACCTGATCAATTGATCCATCAGTTTTAAGTTGAACATGTCCCTGGGTATGCCTCTCAGAGTCGAAATCAGCTGAATGCTGAAGCGAAGGGTCCTTCCTTCCAATTCGTAATGGCTCATAAAATTCTTTTAATACTACTAATTCCTTAAAGTAGAAATTACCAATCCTAAAAATTTTTTCAACAAGATTTTTTTGAAAACCGCCCAATGAAAACTGAAAACTTGAATTTAGAGGATCACATTCACCTCTTTCTCCAGCTCGATCCCGAATTCGCTCTTCACCGATTCCCCGATCTGCCTCGCCAGCTCCAGAATGTCCTTTGCGCTGGCTCCGCCATGGTTCACCAATACGAGGGCCTGCTTTTCGTGCACGCCGCAGCGCTCATTGCGGTAGCCTTTCCATCCGCGCTGCTCAATCAGCCAGGCGGCGGGGATCTTGAAGCCGCCGCCCTCGCCGGGGTGATGGGGGATCTGCGGATGGCGCCTCAGCAGCTCTTCCATTTTCCCTGCTTCCACCACGGGATTCTTGAAGAAGCTCCCGGCGTTCCCCAGCTGCTTGGGGTCGGGCAGCTTGGACCGGCGAATGGCCACCACGGCGGCGCTGACCTCGTGAATGCTCGGGTCGCTCAGCCCGAGGGCTGAAAAGTGCTCCTTCAGGGCCGCATAGGATAGGTTGGCCTTGGGCTTTCTGCTGAGCCGGAAGGTGACGGAGGCGATGAAGAATTGGCTCTTCAGGCTTTCCTTGAAAACGCTGGTGCGGTAGCCGAAGGCGCATTCCTCTTTTCCAAAAATCCGCGGCTCTCCCGTTTCCACTTCAATGGCCTCTAGGCTGTGGAAGGAGTCCTTGAGCTCGGTGCCGTAGGCTCCGATGTTCTGGATGGGGGACGCCCCCACGGTGCCCGGGATGAGCGAAAGGTTTTCCAATCCGCCCGCATTCAGCTCCAGCGATTTTTGCACCAGATCGTGCCACAGCTCGCCTCCGCCGGCTCTCAGCAGCAGGCTGTTTTCGTCTTCCTCAATCGCTTCGAAGCCCCGGATCCGGTCGTGGATCACCAGGCCGTCGTAGGATTCCGGCAGCAGCACATTGCTTCCTCCTCCCAAAAAGAAGTGCTTCCGCTGGGATAAGGGATGGCTTTTGGCCAGCTCCGCGAAATCCTCCGCCGAATGGATCTGGACATATTCTTTGGCTAGGCTGGCGATTCCGAAGGTGTTCAGGCCGCTGAGCGAAACGTTGCTTTGGATGGAAAGGGGCATAGGAAAATTTTTAGCCGAAATCTAGATCATGATACTACAAACCTTCCGATTTGGTGATGCCTAAGTGGGGTCTCTTCTTCACTGCGCTCCCCTGCCTGCCGGACTTCGATGAGTTTAGTCGAATCGCAGGAAGGTCTGGACGACTTTGATTATTTTTGTACAAAATGCTATAATTGTACGTGAATTCATCTTTTATGCCTGTTTTCTATTCCACATCGCAGGCCCGCAAGCATTTGAGCCAGCTGGTGAACCGCGCGGCTTACCAAAAAGAGCCCATCGCCCTAGGGCGCAACGGAAAAGCCGAAGCCTACCTGGTTTCTGCAGAGGACTTCCGCCGAATCCGCAGGGACCCAAAGGAGGAGCTGCTTTCGCCCGAAAGCAAAGCCTTCTTTGCTTATTTGGCGGGCAAATACCACCTGAGCCTCATCGTTCTTTTCGGTTCGCGGGCAAAAGGGAATTTTGTCAGACCCGAAAGCGATATTGATCTCGCCATTCAGCCTGAAAAAGAGGTCGATTCTGATACGGAGCAGAAAATTTACGGGGAATTGGCGTCCCATTTTCATTGGGATGCGATTGATCTGATCAATTTGGGTCGGCAGAGCAATGTGGTTTTGCGGTATAATATTTTCAATGAAGGGAAGATCTTGTTTCAAAAATACCCCGAATTGTTTAATGAAATGCGTCTTGCGGCCTGGTTTGAATATCAGGATTTTCAGCCTTATCTGGCGATGCAGAAAGATCTGATTCTAAAACGCCTGGAAACTTTAAACGCCGAATCATGAGTCCTGTGGCGCTCAATCAAAGGCTGGATTACATTTCCCTGTGCATTCGGGAGTTGAGTCGGGCCTTGAAAATTTACAAAGACCCAAAGCTCCATGAGGATGACAGGAAAATCGCTTTTTATGCTTCGCAGAAGAAGGCGGAAGAAATTGTGGAGTGCGCCATCAAGGTGAATCAGGCTCTTCTTTCCAGTCGCCTTCAGATCCTTGCCAAAAGCTACAAGGAAAGTTTTTTGGATCTGGAGCACTTGGGCCTTTTTTCCAAAAAAGAACGCGAACGTTTGGCGAAAACAGCTCCTTTCAGGAACCGACTGGCCCATGATTATATGGAACTGAAAGAGGCCGATATTGTTAAGGAGATGGAGGAAATCCTGAAGATTTACCCTGATTACATCAGGGTGGTTGTTCCTTTCGTGAATGCGGCGTAGGAATAGGTTTTGGGGCATATGGAAAAACCCTCTTTCGCTCGGCGAGCTACGGAGGGGTTTTGGGTGGTGGCCGCTGGCTAGCGCTTGCCGCGGGTGGCCCGAAGTATCTTGGCCAGGCCGGACATCAATAGGAAAGCCATGAGGGGGAAGGTGAGCCAACCATTCGTGATATTGTCGACCAAAGAATCGATCGAGCCCATCACTTCCGACACCTGTGTGGTCTGCTCCGTGTGGGGCGCGGTCGCGATCTCGACCCTGGCCTGGAGCTCGAGGAACTGCTTGATTTGATCGGGCGTCCCCTTGATCTTCAGAGTCTTGGTTTCGACATAGTCGATCCCTGAGACCTCCTCGGTGATCACGAGGTTTGAGTCGGCCGGTCCATTCTTGACCGCTTTCCTCGCCTTGCCGTCGCAGCTGAGGATCGGTTTGGAGAATTCGATGCTCTCGATTCCTCCCTCGGAAGGCTTCAGGGCTTCGGCTGGGGTGGGGGCGAGGGCGATCAGGGCGATGAAAGGAACGATGGTCAGTAGTCGGTTCACTTTACTTCTCTTCTTTCGTTTGAGTTGGTCGCAAGGGCCACCTGCGCGGCACCATGCTGTTCAGGTCAGGGGTTCTGCCTTGGGGCTAGGGTGATGCGCATGCTTCCGCTGCGACCGGCGGTGATGTGAAGGGGCAAGGGCGCTATAGGGCCGACGAAAATTCTGAACGGAGAATAGCAATAAAATATTAATCCGTCAACTTCACTGGATTCATACGGATGATGGAAGGTTGGAGGCTCTTCGTCGCAAACTCCTCTGAGCGACTTCGTTTATTTTGGGCAAGAAAGAAAGGGTGGTTGTCGCTCAGAGCTCGATGTTCATCGAAGCGAAGAGCCTCTTATTTTCCTTTATTTTACCGCCTCACCTCCGCCCCCTTGGCCTCCAGCTTCTTCAGCACCTGCTGGTGCACGGCGGCCACCTCGGGCTCGGTCAGGGTCCTTTCCGCCGCCTGGTAGGTGATGGAATAGGTCAGCGCGCGCTTTCCGTCCGGAATCTTTTCGCCGCTGTAGTCGTCGATCAGCTCGGCCTTGGCGATGAGGCTCTTGTCGGTCTTTTCGATGGCTTCCAGCAGCTCGCGGGCGGATTGCTTTTTTTCCGTGAGCACGCTCACATCCAGCTGAACGGCCGGGAATCGTGGAATGGCGCTGTATTTGGCCTTGGGCTCCAGCTCCATGCGGTGCAGGGCCTCAAAATCGATCTCTGCCACGGCGACGCGCGTTTTGATGTCGAAGGCTTTGGCGATGGAAGGATGCAGCTCGTAGAGCTCTCCCACAGGCTTTCCCCGCAGCATCAGCGTGGCGGCCCGCCCCGGATGCTGCCAGGGGCGGAGCGAAGAAATCTCCGCGGCTTGGGCCGTCAGCCCCAGGGCTTCGGCGGCACCCTGCACGACTCCAAAATCCTCCCCGGCGCTGGCCAAAATCAGGGCCGAGCGCTCTTCGTGCCCTGCTCCGGTTTTCCGGTACACCCGGCTGAGCTCGAATACCTTCATTCGCTTCTGGTAGCGCAGGTTCTCGGCCATGGCCTCCAACGTGCGGGGCAGCAGGCTGGTTCGCATCAGCGAAAGGTCGCCGGAAAGGGGATTGGCGACCTCGATCATCTCTTCGCTCGTCTCCAACCCTGTCTTCCGGAGCAGCTCCGGCCCCAAAAAGGCAAAGGAATACAGCTCGTCCCAGCCCCAGGCGGTGAGCGCGTTTTTCGTCCGCTTCTCCCTTTCGCGGCGCGCGTTGGCCGGAATGGGGGCGATGGATTTGACCGGCGTGAGCTCCGGCAGGCTGTTGAAGCCGTGGATGCGTGCGATCTCCTCGATCAGGTCGGCCTCCATGCCCACGTCGTTTTGGCGCCAGCTGGGCACGCTCACCTGGTATCCGCCTTCGGCCTTCTCCGCCACGAAGCCCAAATCCTTCAGGATTTTTTCGACTTCTTGGGGCTTCACCTCCACTCCGATGAGCTTTCGGATTCGGGAAAGCCTCAATTCGATCACTCGCTTTTCCGGAGCCTGATGGCGGATATCCATCACCTCGCTCGCCACCTTGGCGCTGGGGCAAAGCTCCAGAATCAGTTCAACGGCGCGCTCCAGGCCGGCCTTGGCCAGCTCCGGGTCCACGCCCTTTTCGTAGATGATTCCTGCGTCGCTGATGTGCCCCAGGCTGCGCATGGCCTTGCGCACCAAAGTGGGGGGGAACACAGGGGCATGGAGCCAGATTTTTTCTGTTTTGGCCTGAATGCCGCTGGAAAGGCCTCCCATAATGCCGCAAAGGTCGAAGTTCTCGTGCCCGTCGTTCAGCACAATCGTTCCTTCCGGCAGCTCATGCTCTGCTCCGTCCAAGGTCGTCATTTTTTCGCCCTTCCGGCTAGCTCTCATCGCCCAGCTTTTTCCCTGAATCCGCTCCAGATCGAAAGCATGCATGGGCATGCCCAACTCCAGCATCACATAGTTGGTGATATCCACCAAATTGCTGATGGCGTTGATGCCGCAAGCAATCAGGCGCCGCCTCATCCACTCCGGCGACTCCTTCACCTCCACGCCCGTCAGGTACACGCCCAGGTAGCGCGGGCAAAGCTCCGGCGATTCGATCGTCACCTGGATGGGGGCAGGGGAGCCGTTCCGCGGAATGTCGACAGCTTTTTCCTCCTTCCATTCGCCTAGGCCGTTGGCCACGAACTCCCTGGCGAATCCGCGCTGGGAAAACAGGTCGCTTCGGTTGGTGATGGCGTGGTTGTCGATGTCCATCACGGCATCGTCCAGCTGCAGGGCCTGGGCCAGGGGCGTGCCCACGGGCGCCTCCAGGCCGCTCAGGTCCACAATCTCCTTTTCGCTTTTCTTGGGGAACATCTCGGCCAGGCCGATCTCCTCGGCGGCGCAGATCATGCCGAAGCTCTCCTCCCCCCGGATCTTGGCCTTCTTCATTTCCACCACTTCCTCGCCGTGCCAGCGCACCACGGCGCCCAGCTGGGCGAAGGCGACCTTCATTCCTTCCCTCAGGTTGCTTCCGCCGCAGACCACCTGGGCCGTCTCCTGCCCGTCCCACACCTGGGTCAGGCTCAAGCTATCGGCATTGGGGTGCTTTCGGATCTCCTTGATCTGCCCCACCACCACTTTATCCAGCCCTTCGCCCTGGCGCTCCAGGGTTTCCACCTCGGCCGTGCGCTCGGTGATCAGGTCCTTGATTTTGTTGTGGTCAGGTTCGGTCAGGGCGATGAAATCCTGGAGCCAGCTGAGGGAGATCTTCATGGGTTGCAGATGAGGAATCATGCCACTTCGCTCCGATGTCCATCAGAGCTTCGTAGCATTGATAGTATTATAAATTGCGAGTGGGTATCAGGCGGGCGAAGTATAGCCGATCGCAGGGTTTTGAGGAAGTCGTTGGGAGGCGGGGCCACCCCCTTGCCAAGCATTCCTCATGCTGCTAGAATCACCCCCCTGATCCTTCACATTCATGCGGGCATCCTTCCGCCTTCGAAAATCTTTCAGCTTGCCCTTGGGTGGTCCAAGGGATAGCCGAACAAGCGAAGGCAGAAGTCCTGTCCGCAGGCGAAAGGAATTGCAGATGTCAGATCAAGATGTTGTGGAACAGCAAGAGCGTGCTGCCGAACTCGAGCGATTGGGACTTCGAGGCGTCGACCCCAAGATGTTCTTTGCCCAAGGGCAAGATTTGTGCCGCCTGATCGAAGTGGCCGATCTCTACTTGGCCGCCCTTTCCAACGACAGGGACGTCCAGGGGCTTTGGAACTCCTTCATGGCTTACTCCGGACCTCCCATCTCAAGGCCATCCAGAATCCCTGGATCTCCACTGGCAATATTCCCGGCGCGCTCTGCTCCACCTGGTTCTGCGAGGCGAGATCAAGGCCGACTATGTCGCCTCCCGACTTTCGGGCGCTCAGCATCCCGAGGCCGTTCTGGTGTCGGCCCTTTGCCTGTTCATCGCCGGGGAGCCGGAAGAACGGCTCATGGAAATGCAGAATGATGAGGAGATTCAAGTTCTCCTGGACAAGGAAGAGCCCCCCGAAAATCCATACGAAGCCTGGCTCACTCACCTTGTCATCTCTCTTCTGGCTTTCGTGGATATGCAGATGAGGTTCCTCCTGCTGAACCTTCTCATCTTTGACAAGCTCGTGCCCCTCGCTGCCGAGCTGGATGAAGCCCAGCGCTACGCCACCTGGCGCCGCTACCGCCTCGCTCAGGCCAAGCCTGCTGCCAGCCAGGACGGGGAGTGAAAGCTCCCGCCCCCAAGCGGCCCCCGATTCGTCGGGGCCGCTTTTCAACGATAAAATCCAAAGCGCTTCAAATTCTGTCGCTCAGAAGAGCGCAGCGATGAAGAGCCTCCGTATTGTCCCACCCGTCATTCCGGCGACCGTCTGTGACCTAATTTCAGCGATGGGACAAAGCCGGAATCCAGCCTTTTTCCGCCTCGCCAGCCAGCACGATTAAAGGCCCTGGATTCCCGATCAGGTCGGGAATGACATACGGAAAGAAAGACATGGATTCCGTGTCGTGGCACGGAATGACGGATGGGGGGCTCGCAAAATAGGAAGAGGCTCTTCGCTCCGATGCATCGGACCTCTGAGCGACAGCAGTTTTTTTTCTGGATTCCGGATCGTAGTCCGGAATGACGGGGGGTGGCAGGCTCCCAATGATCCCTGCCTACCGGCAGGTAGGCCTACTCTCCCAAATTTCCCCATTCTCCCAAAAAAAGCAGGCAAGCTGAAATACCGCCTCCGGCCATGGTTATCCCCATTTATTCCAGGTGGGTGCCCGCAAGTCTGCACCGCAATGCAGGCAGATAATAAGGCTCCCTTAAACAGAGTGGTAAAGAAAAAACATGACGAGGAAAAGCGCATATTCCAGCCTCTGCATTATGGCATGAAACGGATGGCAGAACAACCAAGGTCTGCAAGGATTTGGAGGCAGGCGAGATTCGCGAATCTCGCCTGCTTTTTTGGGAAAATTTTTTTCATTTCCTTTTCTCCGGCTCCACAAATCTCATCCCCAGAGCCTCAAAAATCTCCTCTTCCGTGCGGCTGGCCAGCACCTCCCCTTGCCGGCTGAGGGAGTACTCGTTCAGCAGGCAGCCCTGCTCTATGGCCTTTCTGCGCATGGAAACGTTGAAATCCTTGCTTCCCGTGAAATACAGCAGGGCCGCTCCGTAGCTCTCCAGGGGCACTGCCCTCACATCCACCTGCAGGTCCTGGGGCAGCAGGACGAAAGAGATCTTGGTCTCTCCGCTGCCCAAAAGCTTCATCTGCGGGAAGAGCTCCCTCAGGGCGGCCTCGATCTGCTTGGCGCTGGCGCTTCCTCCCACCAGAATGTCCACATCCCCCACGGTGGGGGCCTGGCGGCGGTAGCTGCCCGCCGCCTCTGCCCGCTTCACGCCTTTTAGGCTGCGGAGCTTGGGCAGTATTTTTTCAATGGCCTCCTGCGCTTCCGCCCGCTCATGCCTTTTCTTCTTTTCCTGATGGGAGGCGATGGAAGCCAGGATCTTTTCCACGCTTTTGGGGCCGAAGCCCTCCAGCTTCTCCAGTTCGCCCTGCTTTGCCTTCTCCAGCAGATCCTCCTTGGAGCGGATGCCGAGCTGAACGAAAAGCTTGCCCACGCTTTTGGGGCCGAGGCCTGGAATGGAGAGCAGATCGCGCACGGAGCTGGGCACCTGGGCCCTCAGCTCCTCCAGG
>CAYUUW010000010.1:0-40128 GCA_964448005.1 uncultured Candidatus Peribacteria bacterium | reverse complement strand
CATGGGAGGGATGATGTAGGCAGATCGGAATCGAAAAAACCCCGCCTCATGGCGGGGTTTTGGTTTAAATATTCAAAAAGTAAGAATGATATCGATATCAACAACAACTACCGCCTTTATAGAAAGGTGGCAAACCCTAATTTGCTCAGCCTTAGGTCCATTTTTAGCAATAACTCTTTCTGCAATAGGCTTTCTTATAAAAGGTCTTTTTCAAAGAAGGAACGATAGGAAGGAAGCAATAAGAAGAGCAGAAATTGCTTTTTCACAAACTCTAAACGACCTTTCTTTATCCATAAAAGAATGGAGGGAGTTTATAAAAAGGGTAAAAATCTTAATTGAAGAAGTTAAGTCAACCAATGATCCCAGAGTGTTCGTTTTGAATTACACCAACTCTCCAATAACTACAACTATTCAATTCGATACAGGATTAACGAAAATGAAATTTGGGAGCTATTACTTACACAATAAGATTTTGATTATCGACCATACAATTAGATGGGCAAATAGAACATTCGAACAGTTTAAAGTTGAATTCGAAAATCTACTCAGAAGAAACGAGGCATTTGCGGAAAAAATGCCCCCCATGAATCAACAAAAATCTCATTCCGAAAATCTAGCTGGGTTCTCTAATATAGTAGAAAATTTACTGGATTCGATGGAAAAAGAAAAAATCAAAGAAATTTTCCAAGCCAAAATCTACAATTTGAAATTAATGAAAAATTACCATAGGGCCCTATGGAAACATGAAGGAATTTCTTTCAAATATTTCAAGGATAAAAAGGCAATTGAAGATTACAAAGGAAACATGAAGGCGATATATCGTATTGATAAATTAATGGAGAAAGAAGCTGAGGAATTGATCCCAGAAGCTGTGGCCGATCTGCCCGCAGGACATATCCCCTGATTCAGGGTTAGATGAGTCTGTGGCTTAGTACCACCTGAATTAATGCTTTCGCCGAAATGACAGCACCCCTCCTCCTTTGGAGGAGCCTGCCTGCCGGCAGGCAGGTCGGAGCACGGAATGACGGAGTGGGAGAAGACCTGTGATTGGCAACGACACCCCCCTTGCGAAAGGGGGGGGCAGGGGGGATCTGTATTTTGCATTTCCCCTCCTCCTTTGGAGGAGGCCGGGAGGAGGTCCAAAATTTAGGAAATACTCCTGGCTCAATCCCCTTCCAGCCTAAATCCAATTCGCCTTTCCTCTGGTTTGGGTTCAGGAACCATCAATTTCTCGATCGCCCTCCAGACCTTCCTGAATTCTTGGCTGCTTGTTTGTGAATTTTTGAGCACAAAATTTTTGAGTGAGTCTACTTCCTCAATAAGCGCCTGATGGGATTGGGTCCATTTGCGGAGTTCGATAAAAGTACGGACAACCTGAATACTTACCGAGATCGCCTGAGGACTCCTGAGCAAATTGGCGGCCATGATGGCACCATGCTCAGTAAAAGCAAAGGGCAAGTATTTACGATGTTCACCACGCCTTTTCTTTAAGGTCGCAATTTGCGATCTTAAAGCAACCTCCTTCTCTGTTAGCTGAAACATAAAATCCTCCGGGAATCGGTCGATATTCCTTTTTACCTGCTCGTTCAGCCTCCTGGTTTCCACGCCATACAGCTTCGCGAGATCTTTATCCAAAATCACTCGCTGATCACGAATGACATAAATGAAATCCTGAATTTTTTCAGGAAAAATAGTCATGGGCACAGATTCCTTTTTCATGCTGCTATTCATCAAATTCCAATTTCCTACTCATTCTAGTAAACAAAAGTTTACTTATCAAGTGATTTTAAAAAAACCAAGAGATAGTCGGCTATCTCGGCCAGAAAAACTTGAGGTCGCAAATTGCGACCTCAAGCTTAGAAGATTGGATGGATTCCGTGCCTGCCTGCCGGCAGGCAGGTCGGAGCACGGAATGACAGCAACCCTCCCCCCTTGGAGGAGCCGGAGGAGGTCCTGAAATTGGAGCCTGGGCTCCGGGTCGTGCCTCAGAATAACAAGGCTATTCCCGGATCTTGCAGGTGTTGAAGCATTCGAACACGGCGTTCTTGTCTTTGTAGCAGGTGTCGCAGGATCCAGGGGCGTACTCGATGCTGTCCGGATCGGCGCCTTCCACCTTTTCCCCCAAGAAATAAACATTCTCGCCGTCCTTCGCCACGGAATACTGGACATGCTCAAAGGTTTCCCCGTCCGCGCCTGCGATCAGCTTGGATCCAAAGTAGGCCTGCTTGTCATCGTGGGCGTAGCGGGCATTCACGCTGTTCCGGTTCTCATGATCGAAGAATTCGAACGTGGCCGGGTCCGCCTCCTCCAGCTCAATGAAGTGGGTCAGGCTTCCTGCGCCGCCCATCAGATCGTCGTACAGCATGTAAACGCTGTTCGCGTCTTTCGCGTAAAGCGGAGTTCCGTTGGGATCGGCGAGAAACTCAAAATCCTCGCCGCTGACCCCCTCGATTCTTTCCCCATCCGAATAAACATAGTTCGCGTCCTTGCCGAAACGGATCCAGGAATCATCTCCATCCATTTCAATGACCTCAAACGTGCCGGCATCCGCCCCATCCACCAGCCTCAATTCATCATCGGCCCCCATGCTGCTGTAGGCAAAATAGACCTGTTTGCCGTCCGTATAGTAAAAGCCGTCTAGGCTTCGTATCTCGGCGCCAAATTTACCTTCTGCTGCCGCAACCATTCTTTCCTCTTCCTCCTCGGTTCTTTTTTCCAGGCCGGAAGCATCCGCCTCCTCCGCACTGCTTTGGCTCAGATTGGGACTCTCCGGCGAGGTCGCCTCCTCCGAAGAGAAGGGGTTTTTCCAGTCGCATGCGGCCAGGAACAGGGCAGCAAAAAAGAGGGCTGCAAAAGTGCGCTTTTTCATGGTAGCAAGGGTTAATGACTAAACCGAGCTCAAGCCCATTAGCATGGTATCACTTTTCCATTAAATTGAATAGATCCTGCTCTCTTCGGACGGAAGCCCATTGGGCTTCAGGCATTGAAAGCCATTCCTGGAACCTGTCCTCTTGGGTGGCTTTTTCCTGATTTTAATGGTATTCTGAAAGAGGCGCAGGAATGGAGCCATTCCGTTTGGAAGCCGACTCGAAGGAAGCATCAGGCTTCTTCAGGCAATCTTCAAAATAATCGGCAAAAGCAGCTCGCCTTTGTTTCATGAAGAATGAAGGCATTTGGGGATAATTTTTTCCCTTCTTATTGCCTTGCTTTTATTTTCTTAAACTCTATATTCTATGAAGAAAATTTCATTCGCCCTAGCCGCCCTAGTCCTGCTGGCAGGATTCTTGGACATGAATTATGCGCATGCCTCCCGCACCCCCTACGCTCCCAACGATTTGACGATCTCCGCGAAGAACGATCCCAATGATTTCGTGATCAAAGCGAAGACGGACAATCCCGGAATCTCGGCCAATGACCAGTTCACCATCCCCACCTTTCCAGGGGAGGTCTACGACTACAGCGTCGATTGCGACAGCGACGGTATCCATGAAGCAACCCACCAAATCGGGGATTACACGTGTGACTACGCTGGGCCAGGAACCTATAACATCTCTATCTCCGGCACTTTTCCGCGAATCTATTTTGCCTATACGGCGGAAGGCGGAAAGCTGCTTAGTGTGGAGCAATGGGGCAAGAGCCCATGGACTTCTATGGCTCGCGCTTTCAGTGGAGCGTACAACATGACCCTCAACGCCACCGACAGCCCCAACCTTTCGCATGTCACGGACATGAGCGCCATGTTCGCGGAAACCTCCTTAAACCAAGACATCAGCGGTTGGGATGTGGGCAAGGTGACGGACATGAGCGCCCTGTTCGCAGCGACCCCCTTCTTCAACCAAGACATCAGCAGTTGGGATGTGAGCAAGGTGGCAAGCATGAGTGATATGTTTGCTGGTAACAATGCGTTCAACCAGAAAATAAGCAACTGGGATGTGAGTGGTGTGAAAAATATGTTCGGAATGTTTTCATCGACCCTTTTCAACGAAGACATCGGCAGCTGGGATGTAGGAAACGTAACAGATATGTCCTACATGCTCGCTCATAATACTGCTTTCAACCAGAAGATCGGCAGCTGGGATGTAGGCAATGTGAAAGAAATGAGGGGAATGTTCGCCCAAAACACCGCCTTCAATCAAGCCATTGGCAATTGGGATGTTAGCGGCGTCACAGACATGAGCGGAATATTTTCGGGTGCGGCCGCATTCAATCAGGATATCGGGGGCTGGAATGTGGGAAATGTCACGAATATGACCGACATGTTCTCATATACCCCTTTCAACCATAACCTTGGCAATTGGGACGTGAGCAACGTGACGAATATGACAGGAATGTTCGCAGACACCCCCTTCAACCAGGACATCGGAGGCTGGGACGTCAGCAAAGTGACCGACATGCACTTCATGTTCGCCGATGCCATCGATTTCGACCAGAATATCGGCAATTGGAATATAGCTTCCGTCACCGATATGACGGATATGTTTACAGGTGCCCGCCTTTCCACCCCGAATTACGATTCCCTTTTGGCAGGATGGAACGCCCAGGCCGTGCAGCCCAAGGTCCCCTTCCACGGAGGCGATTCCACCTACTGCAAGAGCGAACCGGATCGGAGCAGCCTGATCACTGCCCATTTGTGGAGCATCGACGATGGAGGAATGATGTGCCCCTAATCGGATAAACTGAGGAAAGAGGCGAAATACAGGCGGGACATTGCCCCGCCTGTATTTTTTGATGATTCACGCCTAACGCCAATCGTCACACCAAGCCACGATCCGGCGTCGATGGGCAGCGCCAGAATGACGGGTGGGTTTGGATTTAATTGAACAAATTTTTTATTCAATAAAAGCCTAAGGACCACACCATTCGTCATTCCGGCGAAAGCCGGAATCCACGCTTTTCACTCCAGCAGACTCTCATACAGATCGGTCCAAAGGGGATTCTCCTTTTCTATGAGTTCGATCTTCCATCGCCTTTTCCACTCCTTCAAATGCTTCTCACGCTCAATGGCCGAAGGCATATCCTCATGGAGCTCAAAATAGACGAGTCGATCTACATTGTATTTTTTAGTGAACCCCTCCACGAGCTTCTGCTTGTGCTCATGCACCCTTTTCATCAGGTCGCTCGTGACGCCGATGTACAAGGTGCCCTGCGGCTGGCTAGCCAGAATGTAAACGCAGGGCTGCTTCATGATGACTGTTTTGGTATGGATCCCGGCTTTCGCCGGAATGATAGAGGGGTAGGTGGATTCCGTGTCGTAGCACGGAATGACGGGTGGGGAGCGTCACTTCGGACCCGATCCGGAGTCCATGGGTGGCGGCGGGAGGCAGATCTGCCACAGTCTAAAAGGTGAATTGGAGGGACAGGTGGATTCCGTGTCGTGGCACGGAATGACGGATGGTTTGCTGGATGAATGGCCGTCATTCCGGCGACGGTAGGCAGGGCCGGAGTCCATGCCCTCCCCCTCCGTCACTCCGGACCCGATCCGGAGTCCATGGCAGCCGTGAGGATGCTGAAACAGATTAAAGATCTGCCCCAGCTCAGAATGCCGCTTTCCATGAAACTAGAATAAAAAGTAAAAAACTTACTGCCAAAAAAATACTTTGTGATATCCATGCCCAAGAATTTGACGAGACTTTCTTCTCACCTAAAATCAATTTCTCTTTTTCAAATAAACATCTGTAGTCCTCCTGCTTCGTATCATCCTTTTTTGTTTTTAAGAATTTAAGATACTCTCCATTAATTTTCTGAATTTTATCAGTAGAATCAGACCAAAATCTACGCTTGAGGCCGAAATTAAACAAACCAAATGCTAAGGACAAAAATGCAGACATATAGGTCAGAAATATCAATATTTTTGTGTCGGAAAAAACCCCTACATCAAAATAAATACTGAATGAGAGGAATCCTATCACTATCGAGGCTAAATTTGCTTGGGTATTGCAAAAATTGTGTGAATGAAAATTTGCCTTATCAGAGGATCTGAAAAGCTCTTCTTTCCAATACTCTTTTTTGTACTCAAAATATTCTTTTTCCATAGTTAATTGTTAAAATAGTAAAATCAATAAAACTCCCCTACCCCAACATCCCCCTCAAAATCTCATTCAGCTCCCCCGGATTCGCCCCCCTGATCATTTTTTAAGATCGCCTATCTCAGAAGCAATAAAATCAATCCAATAATTCTATCCTTTTCCTTTGGATCACTCTCTGCCACCAGCAAAGTCAACACAGTGAGGGCAACGGGGTTCATTTTCTCTTTCTCCAGAATTCCACTCCGATTCAAAAACCAAACAAAGGCAAAAGCCCCGGAACGCTTGTTTCCATCCACAAAAGGATGGTTTTTAACAATGAAGTAAAGCAAATGAGCTGCCTTCTCTTCAATCGTCACATATAAATCCTCACCCTCAAAAGACTGAAAAACATTCCCCACAATCCCCGCCAAGCTCTGACCACCCCGCTCGGAACCGAAAAGCCCCGAAGCCTCCTTTTTGGCCATGAGCCCCTTTTTAAGCTCAGCCAAAGCTTGAGCAAGCTGATTGGCAGTAAAATCAACTTCCTTTTTCATCAATCCTTTTACGGGAAAAGTGGACCTATCATAAGCATCCAGAGAAAACCACGTATTGGCGAAAAGCTGAGCCAGTTCAAGGGCATCGTTGGCGTCGACCAAGTCCGAAGGAGGCAAAAGCAACTTAACTTCTGCCACGGCCTTCATAAATTTCTCGTAGTTCCTGCCAATTTGAGAGCGATTAATGGTATAGCCCTGAATGAGGTGGGAACGCAAAGTTTTAGTCGCCCATTGGCGGAATGAAGTTGCTTTTTTACTATTCACCCTATAGCCAACGGAAAGAATCATGTCTAAATTATAGTATTCTATATCGCGCTTCACTTGCTTACCACCTTCCTTTTGAACTGTTGCAAAAATTGCAACACTTGATTTTTGTTTAAGTTCTTTGATTTTAAAAATGTTCTTGATATGCCTAGATATACCTGATTTATCAGTATCAAAAAGCTGAGCAATTTGATTCAAATTAGCCCATACCGTCTCTTTTTTAAAATCACCCTTAAGCTCAATGGCTCCGGTTTTAGCCTGATAGATGATGAGATTTTTATTGTTTCCCATAACAAGCATTCTTTAAAACAATCCTTACCGAAGCAATTCCCTCAACACCTCATTCACTTTCCCCGGATTCGCCGCCCCCTTCGTCGCCGCCATCACCTGACCCACCAAGCCGCCCAAGGCCTTTTCCTTGCCGGCCTTGAAGTCCGCCACGATCTGCGGATTGCGCTCGATCACCTGGCGGCAGATCGCCTCCAAGGCGCCGGCATCTTCCATCACCGTAAGTCCCCTCTCCTCCACCAGCTTCTCCGGATTCAGATCCCCCGCGTAAAGCTCGGGGAAAAGGTCCTTGGCGATCCTGCCCGTGATCGCGCCGGATTCAATCAATTTGACCAATTTGCCCAAGTTCGGAGCAGAGAGCTTCGATTGCTCGATCGTCAGCCCCTCCGGCTTCAGCAGGGCCAGTAGCTCGCTCAGCAGCCAGTTCGCCGTCTTCTTCGCCTCGCCGGATGTCGCCAGCGCCGCCTCGTAGTACTCGGCCAAGGCCCGGTCCTCCGCGATCTGGCGCGCATCGGCCGCAGGCAGGCCCAACTCGCTTTGGTAGCGCTTCGCTTTGGCCTCGGGCAGCTCGGGAAGCTGGGCGCGCAGCGCCTCCACCATCTCCTTCGTCATCCGCAAAGGAGGCAGATCCGGCTCGGGAAAGTAGCGGTAGTCGGCCGCCTCCTCCTTGCTGCGCTGCGACACGGTGATCTCTTTTTCGTCGTCCCAGCCGCGGGTTTCCTGAACGATCTTCTCGCCCTTCTCCAGCAGCTCCGTCTGGCGCCTGATCTCGTACTCCGCAGCCTTCTGCAGCGAGCGGAAGGAATTGAGGTTCTTGACTTCCGAGCGGGTGCCGAAGGCCGCCTGGCCCACAGGGCGCAGGGAAAGGTTCAGGTCGAAGCGCATCTGCCCCTTTTCCATGTCCGCATCGCTCGCCCCCACGTAGCGCACGATCTTCTGCAGCTGGCGGGCGTATTCCACCGCCTCCTCGGGCGTGCGCAGATCCGGCTCGCTCACAATCTCCATCAGGGGAACGCCGCCCCGGTTGTAATCGACGAGGGTTCCATTGGCGCCGTGCGTCAGCTTGCCTGCGTCGTTCTCCAGGTGCAGCCGGGTCACGCCGATGGCTTTCTCGGATCCGTCGGACAGCGTGATGCTCACCGCCCCCTTCTGCGACACGGGCAGATCGTACTGCGAGATCTGGTAGCCCATGGGCAGATCGGGGTAGAAGTAGCTCTTGCGGTCCATCTTCGAGAATTCCGGAATTGTGCAGCCCAAGGCCAAAGCCGCCTGCACCCCCTTCTCCACAGCCGCCTGGTTCATCAAAGGCAGCATGCCGGGAAAGCCCATGCAGATGGGGCAGACGCGGCTGTTGGGGGCTTCGTCGGCCACCCCTTCGTTGGCGCAGCGGCAGAACAGCTTGCTTTTGGTTTTCAGCCGGCAATGCACTTCCAGGCCGATGACGGTTTCGTAAATCATTTGGGTGGGATTATTGGGAGCGTGGGGAGTGTGGGGATTATTGGGACTGATGCAGGCCAGTGGCTGCAACCGCTTGCGGCAGACAGCTGGCCGCCTGCCGCATGTTTTTCAACGCACAGTTTACGCAATTTCCGCACTGTTTTGAAGGGAAAAGAGAATAGAGGGAGGTTTTAAAAAGAGAGCTTTTCCGATAAACTCGCTTCAGATTCAATCCCCTAATTCGCTCCCATGCTCGTCGCCATCCTCATGGAATCCAAAGCCGATCAGGCCTGCGCCCAAAGGATCGCCGAAACCGTGGAAAGCTTCGGGGTGAAAACCGAGCTGTACTGCGTCTCTGCCTACAAGGTTCCCGAGCTGGCGCTGGACATCGTCCGGGAGTTCAACCGGAGCCAGGATCAGATGGTGTACATCACGCTCAGCGGCGGGGCCAATGCGCTCTCGGGCCTGGTGGCGGCCAATGCGGTGCATCCGGTGATCGCCTGCCCCCTCTTCAAAGACCGGGCCGATTACCTGGCCAACATCCACTCCTCGCTGCAGCCCCCTGCGGATGCGCCGAGCCTGGTGAGCGCCAGCCCCCAAAACGCCGCCCTGGCGGCGCTGCGCATTCTGGCCTTGGGCGAGAGGAAGCTGCAGAAAAGGATCGCCCAGGGCATCCAGGAGATGAAGGAGGGGTTTTAGATTTCCGGATCGTTGGCGCTGGGCTTAGGAACAAGATGAAGAATGCGAGGTTCCAAAATCAAGCGCAGTTCGCCTTGACCAAGCGGACCGGCAGCAATCCTGAAGCTCAGATCCAGCCATTGGGGATCCCCTTGAACTGCCCTGGCCACGGTCGCCAAGGCTTCTTCCCGCTTCCCTAGCATGCAAAGGCAGCCTGCGGCAAAGGCAAGCAAATTTGAATCCGTTGTCTCAGACGAAAGCTGCAAGGCCAAGGCAATGGCTTCTTCAGTTCTATCTTTGCCAATGAGAAGCAGGCATCGGGCTGCGCGGTAGGGATCCGCATATTCTGAACCTGGCGCCAAATGCTCCGCTTCTTCCAAGAGGACTTCGGCCGGCTCCTCCGGATCATTGTCCTGCTGCAAAAGCACTTTCGCCCAGGCCAAAGCGAACAATGTCTGATGGCTTCGCCCCAGCCGGAGGGCTTTTTCCAAAGTGGCAAGCGCCTCCTGCCCTTGGCCGCATGCCAAGAGCACCCTTCCCAGTATCAGCTGAGGATCGCTTTGTCCGGGGAAACTTTCAGCAGCGATGCGGGCATAGGGCAAAGCCTCAAGATTTCGTTCCAGAGCTTCGTAGCAGACCGCGAACTGAAAAGCAGTGGACGGATCTTGAGGCTTTATTTCCCAAGACTTCATGAGCCAAAGCAAAGCCTTTTCGTGCTCGTTTGCATCGCAGAGCTGCTGAGCATAAGCCAGAAGATGCCCCGGCGAGGAAGTATCCACATCCGATTCGGCGATCGGCTGCCCGTCCATAACCCTTTCAAAGGCGGCTACCTCTTCAATCATCTCATCCAATGCATTCAGGGAAGCAGTGTAGTAGCCCTCAAACTCTTCGCCTTGGAGAGGCTGCAGAATGCCTGTGAGCACCCCCAGAATGCGCCTGAAGGTCTGCGCCTCCTTAAGCCGCCGCTCCTCTCTTTGGGCTTCTCCTTTGGATTCAAAATCGGTCAAATGCAGCTCTTTGCACTGCTCCAACAGAGAGCGGAAAAGCCTATGAAGATCCTTGAGATCACGAGGCGAAAATTGAGCCTCTGGCCTAAAGACCTTCAAGGCTCGATCCAGCTGTCCGGAGTCGATGTAGCTGAGAAAAAGGCGAACCTGTCTCCGGGCCACGGTCGGATCCAAGGAAATCGCAAGCTCCCCCCACGATTTGGCCGCCTCCGTCCATTGGGGATTATTCCGCCTTTTCCCTTCAGCTTTCAGCATAGAGGAAGCCATGCTGTAGCGAGTGGCGGAGCCGAGCGGATAATCATTCAACAAATAATATTTTCCCATAGTAAAATAAGCCCGGAGCTTTTCTTCGGCCCCCTCCTCAACGAGTGAAGGGGTTTCTGAAAGGGCCTGACGCAGCTCCACGATGCCAGGCAGATGCTCCGCGCAGAGAGCCGCCAAAGGATGGCCAGGAAGTTTTTCGGTAATCAGACTAAGCATCGCCAATGCCTTTTCTCCCCGCAAGAAGCCGGAGCAGAAAAGGTCGATCAGGCCCAAATCCCTTTGCCAAAGGGCTTCAGGAAAGCGTTCGACCATAGCCTGCAGCAGCTGTTGGGCATGCTCTTCTTCCAGGCGCCACAGCAAGGAGAAAAAATCGTCGAAGGCTTCCTGGAGGTCCAATTGGGCTTCGCTTCGCTCCCCCTCGGAAGAAGGTGACTCCGAAGAAAGCGAATCCAGCTTCTGGAGGGCGGTTGCCAGGCTCTCCTGGGAGGAAGATGAGGGAACCTTAGCCTCTTGCGCAAGCCTGGCCACAAGAGCCGCCACCCCGTCACGGCGAAGGCTCGTTATTGTTTCCAATGGAACCATGGAACCTTGAGGAGCCTGTTCCGCAGGCGGAGTTTCCGCAGCGCTTCCGGAGACCCTTTCTTCCCGGGGAGGAGCAACAGGAAGGAAAGAATCTTCCCCTTCGCGGTCCGGCCCTTTTCCATCTTCGTCTCTTTTGTCGGTAGCCATGCTAGAGGTGTTTAGGCGGATAAAAGCGGAGGGCTTAAATCGTGCCTGGGCACCATCGCTGTCCGATGGATGATCTAGTAATAATCTGTAATTATTGTAAAATAAAAATAATACGGGGTCAACAAAAAAACACCTCTTCCTCGCTTCGATCAGGCTTTTAGCTGCGGAGGGACGGAGCGCCCTACCCCTGAGGCTGAAAAGCGGCCTGAGGCGCCTGAATAGTGACCTTGAGGCTGCTGGAGCCTTCGGGCAGGCCAAGGCCCAGTTCCTTCTCGCGGGCGAGCACCGACGCCCGATGCAGGCTCTCGAAGGTCCCCGCATCGATCCACTCCCCCTCCACAATGTCCGCCGTCAGCTTGCCCTGCTGCAGGTAAATGTTGTTCAGATCGGTGATCTCGTACTCCAGCCGGCCGGAAGGCCGAAGCTGGGCGGCGTAGTCGGCCACCGTGTGGTCGTACAGGTAAAGGCCTGTCTGGGCAAAGTTGGCTTTGGGCCGCTGTGGCTTCTCCTCAATGCTGAGCACCCGATGGTTCTCGCCCATCTCCACCACGCCGAAGCGCTCCGGATCATGGACCTTCTTCACGAAGATCTTCGCCCCTTGCCGGTGCGTGCGGATCGCTTCGGAAAAATCGTCGGCGTAGATGTTGTCCCCCAGGATCAGCGCGCAAGCCTCATCCTGGATGAAATCCCTGCCGATCACAAAGGCCTGGGCGATTCCCCGGGGCTGGTCCTGCACCTCGTAGGCGAAGCGCGCGCCGAACTCCTTTCCGCTGCCCAAAAGATTGAGGAAGTCCCCCGAGCGCTCGGGGGCCACAATGATCAGGATATCCCGTATCCCCGCGCGGAGCAGGGTGTTCAGGGGATAATAGATCATCGGCTTGTTGTAGACAGGCAGAAGCTGCTTGCTGGTGATTTTGGTGAGCGGGTGAAGACGGGTTCCGCTGCCGCCTGCCAGAATGATTCCTTTCATGGAAAGAGGAGAGGCTAGAAATAAGATTCGCTGCCAAGATAGGAAGTGTAGCAAGGAAAAGGAGCAAAAAGAATTGACCAATTAATTTCAATGTTTCAATTTATTATTCAAGACCCCGGCTTTTCCCGATTGCCCTGGAGGCAAGCTTTTGCTAGGATGAAGGCAAGATAAAGATGAAGATGGCCAAGGCCCCCAGCAACATCCTGAGGCGGAGCGGAATGCGGCTGGGCATGGCCCTTTTTGGCTTTTTTCTGAGCCTGCCCCTGAGCCATGCGCAAAGCAACTTCAATCCGCCCAGCCTGCTGCCCAGCAACAACCAGAACCTGGGGGGCTACGGCGACGCCTGCATCGGCCTGGCGAATCTGATCCGAACTGGAGACATCTCGCTCCGGCAGATCCCCTGCTTCATCAAGTTCTTTTCGCAAACCCTCATCGCCGTGGCCGGAAGCCTCTCGGTGATCTTCGTGATGGTGGGGGGGTACAAGTACGCGCTTTTCGGCCCCGATGAAAAAGAGGCCGCCAAAAAGACCATCACCTACGCCCTGGCAGGGCTGGCGGTAAGCCTAATGGCCTGGATCCTGGTGGATACTGTTCTGCGCTTTGTCACCGAATAAAAACCTAGCTTATAAAGCTTACATAGCTTAGAAGCTTAATAAGCTCTGTAAGCTCCTAAGCTGCAACTCTTAATTATCAACTCTTAACTCGTAATTAATTAAAGAACTATGGCCATCCGAAAATACCTGAAGCATTCCCAACGGCTCCTGCAGGAATCACAGAGGAAGCTGGAGGAGATCAAGGAGAAGATCTACGCCCTGAAAGCAGGGGAGGAGCAGCCGATGCCGACGGACCGGCAGGAAGAGCCTTCGGGGAAAAACGGCTCAGAAAAAGACATCAGCATCAGCCTGTCCTTCAGCTCCGCCATCAAGGCCACCTTGGGGGTGCTGCTGACCTTGGGGCTGGCCCAAGGGCTGGACATCATCAAAAAGCCCATCATCCTTTTCCTGGTGGCCCTGTTCTTCTCTTCCGCCCTGCAGCCCTCGGTGGATTGGCTGGAGAAGCGGAAAATTCCGCGCGCAGCGGGAGTGCTGATCATGTACCTTTTGGTCATCGGGGTCCTCACCCTGCTGTTCAGCCTTCTGGTTCCGATTGTGGGGGAGCAAATCAAGTCCTTGGGCGGCTCCATCAAAGACATGATCGTGAATGTGGCGAACGGAAGCACCGGAAATTCCTGGCTGGCCGAAAAGATCCGCCCTGTGCTGAGCCGGCTTTGGGAGAACGTGGATCAGGAGCAGCTGATCGGAACCCTCACCAACACGCTCCAAACGGTAGGCACGCAGTTCACCAGCTTCGCTGGCAACGCCTTCGGAGCAGTCAAGACGGTCTTCAGCGGGGTCATGAACGTGATCCTGGTCATCATCGTCACCTTCTTCATGACCATCAGCTCCCATTCCTCCAGCTCCTTCTTCCATTCGCTGTTTCCCAAAAAATACTCCGGCTACATCAGCGCCAAAAGCAAGGAGGTGAGCTACCGCATGGGCGAATGGATTCAAGGCCAGCTGATTCTGGCTTTTCTGATGGGCCTTTTGACCTTCACGGTGTTCGGCCTGATCGGAGTGAAGTACGCTCTGACCCTGGCCATGATCGCGGCCCTGGCGGAGTTCATTCCCTATTTGGGGCCATTGGTCACTTTGATCTCAGCCTCCCTGATCGCCGTGAACCAGTCCCCCATCATGCTGCTGTGGGTGGCCATCGGCTACGCCTTCATCCAATTCGTGGAGAGCAACATTCTGGTGCCCTTGGTGATGGGAAGATCCGTGGGGATGAATCCTGTGGTGGTGATGTTCTCGCTCCTGGCAGGAGCCAGTCTTGGGAATCACTTCGGCGGGACGGGCATGGGCCTGGTGGGAATGATCATTTCCGTTCCCGTAGCCAACATCGTCTCGATCTTCGTGGAGGATTACACGCAAAAAAACAAATGACGGAGGGCCGAATAGCCAAGCCACCCCCCCTCAGGGAAGAAGCTCGAAAAGGATCTCATTCCGGCGGAAAAAAGGAAGGGAGGCGGGAGGATCGTAAAAGGCGAAAGTAGGGCCCGAGAAGGCTACCCCCTCTTCCTCCAGAATGCGGCTGAATTCCTTGGATTTCTGGTCCAGCTCAGCCTGGCTCCAGCGGCCCGCAAAGCGGAAGGCAGCCAAGTCCCTTTTCGGCCATTGGCGAAAGCGGATGGAGGGATTGTTCGGCGTGGGCAAAGTAGATTCGGTCCACTGCGAAGGCATCATGAAAGAAACGGTCCTGCCACTCGGGCTGGGCTGATCCATCACCGGAGCCGTCATCGCGATCTTCTGGGAAGGCCGACTGTCCATCACCGGAGCCGTCATCGCGATTTTTTGAGGTCCAGAGGCCGCCTGGTTGCCGCCAAAAATGTATTCGGCCAAAAGCATGAACCCCTGTCTCAATCCCTCGTCCCCAGCCTGATCCACCTCCACTTCCGCCACCAGCATAGGAGCATAGCGGCGAACCTGGTAGGCTTTGGTTTTTTTGACCACGGAGTATTCGGGCTTTTCCAGGGTCGCCTCATAGGCCTTGAATCCCAACCCGTAAAGCAGGCCTAGCACAGCCAAGCCTCCCAAGGCCCCCAAAAGAATGCGTTTTTCCATAAGGCAGAAAAAAGGGAAATAAATTGGGGGGCGAAACCATAGTATCAGCCTCGAGCCTGGGAGGACAGCAGTTCCAGCAAACCCCTGCCGCAATCCTTCCAGGAGAATTCCTTCGCCCGAAGCCGCCCCTGGCGGATCAGATGAAGCCGAAGGTCCCCATCCCGCTCTATTCTGGCCATCGCCCGGGCCAGTGCCGCCTCGTCTTTGGGGTCGACCAAAAAGGCCCCTCGCCCGGCCACTTCGGCCATCGCCCCCCGATTGGAGCAGAGCACTGGGGTGCCGCAGTGCATGGCTTCCAGAATCGGCAGCCCGAAGCCTTCGTAGAGCGAAAGGTAAAGAAAAGCCAGGGCGTGCCGATAGAGGGCGGGCTTGTGCGCCTCTTCCACGAAGCCTGTGAAAAGCACCCCTTCGCAGGCCGGCAGATCGAATCGGGCGAAGATGTCTGGGCGAAGCTTGCCGGCGATCACCAGGGGCACTCCCCCGCCCTGACTGCGGTACAGGGCATAGGCCTGCAGCACGCCTTTCAGGTTTTTGCGCGGCTCCAAGGTGGAAAGGCAGAGGAAGTAAGGGCCATCGGGCAGGCCGTAGCGTCCTCGGATCGCCGGCCAATCGTCCGTCCGCTGCAAATCCCGCTGCAGAATGGGCGACGCTTCGTGAAGGGCGCTGATTTTGCCCAAAGGCAGGCCATAGGCCTCCGTGAGGCGAGTTTGGGTGAAGCGGCTGACGGCGATGATCCGATCGGCTTCCCGCGCCTCTTTTTTTGGCCGCAGCAGCTTGTGCCACAAGCGGGTCTTGAAGTTGAAGGAGGAAGGAAAGTCGTGGAAGGAAAGATCGTGGAAGGTGATGAGCTTGCGGCAATGGGCCGAAACCGGAGCGGGACGAGGATCGGGCACCCACAGCGCATCGATCCTTTCGCCGATCAGGCGATCGATCTTGGGCCAGCGCAATAGGCTCAGGCACAGGTTCAGCAGCCGGTTGGGCCAGCGGGTCTGGCGCAGCCGCACCCGGGCGGAAGGTGGAGGCAGGCCAGGGATTTCTATTTTTCCGAAGGCATTCCACCACAGCAGGTACTCATTCGTCGGATCCAGTTCCATAAGGACCTCGAGCATCCGGCGAAGGTAAAGCTCCACTCCGCTGGTGTTTCCGCCCATGAGCGGACGAAGGTCGATGGCGATTTTCATGGGCCCAGTGTAGCACGCAAAAAAGAAGCTGGGCGCAAGGCGCCCAGCCAAGGTTCAGCCATCGGTCGGAGAGAGCGGCGGACCAGACTCCTCTGCAGGAGAAGGTGGCGGATCAAGCGTCCCCACCTCCCTACCGCACTGTTCGCACCGCCCCAAAAGCGTCCGATACGATGGATCATGGGGGCACGACGGGTCTGGCTAAACGGATGGAGTTGGAGGATTCGGAGGGATTGGCATGGGCGGGAATAGTGTAGGCGAAAAAGAGGCAAAGGCAAAGGTTCAAGCAAAAATAAGCCTCGAAAAACTAGCAGAAGCAGCTTAGGGAATGCTCCGGATTGGAGCCAAGCCCTCAAGCAACTTGATTCAGGGCAGCCCTATAGACCCCCTTCACAGCCTCAAGCAGCTCGGAGGCAGTGATGAAATTCTTGTCGGTGAGGTAATTGAGGCCAAAGCGCTCATCCTTAAAGGAGAAGCCCATGAAATGCCTTTCTGCTTGATAGCGGGGAATGAAATGGCCATGCAAGTGCCGGGTTTCGTTTCCCAAAAAAGCGTAGTTGAACCAATCGGGCCCAAAAGCCCCTTTCGCAGCCGCCCTCAATTCATGCAAAACGGAAAACAGCTCAGACTGCTCTTCAGGAAGGGCATCGGCCAGATCCAGAGCATCAGGCCTTTTGCACCAAACCACACAGCGCCCAAGGTACCCCTGGTTCGGATGAACATAGATTTCCCAGAAGCGATATTCCTTCACCCGCTGGGCCGAAAAATCCTGAGTCATGGGATGTGCGCTTAAATTTCAAGGCATGGAGAAGTTTTTTTATTTGACCAAATCGCTTTACTTTGATAAAGTGACGGCATGGATTGGAAAGGCAAAGGAAATCAAAGGCTGATCCAGGCCATCTTGGCGCTTAAAACGGAGAATGAAGCCGAGCGGTTTTTGCGCGACCTGATGACAGAGAAGGAAATCATGGAATTGGCGAATCGTCTAAAAGCAGCGGAAATGCTCACGGAAAAAATACCATACTCACTCATTGAAAAGGAGACCGGCTTAAGCTCGGCCACCGTTGCCCGTGTCGCGAAATGGCTGAACGGCAAAGGGGCTGGCTACAGAATGATTATCGGCAGGCTTCATCATCATAGCCCCATCCAATCACGGAGAGGGTTGTCTTGATATGAATTTCCGTCTCGCATGAAGCCAGCCCCCTCCATGATTGGAGGAGGGTTGCGTTTGCCTACCCACGACAGAATGGCGAATACAGTTCCTTGAAAAAGGAGGGAAACATGCAGAGGCTCGTCAGCTACTTCACGGACGGAATCACATCGCGGACACTTGCGACTATTGGAGCGGAGGTGGAAACCCAGTTTGTGGATAGGGACGGCCAAGCCGTCCAGACCCAAACGTCTCAAAAAATGCTGGGCCACCTGGCCGAAAACGGCTGGACCGTGAATGGCCGCAAAGGCGATCTGACAACAGCCCTTGCGGATCCGGACGGCAACAAGATCTTCTACGAGCTTGGCCGCCACAACATGGAGGTCGCCACGGCAGCCTCGACGCCCACTGGGGTGCTCGATGTCATGCGGAAATGCCTCGCCCAGCTCTACGAGTCTGCTCGCAGGGTCGGCGCGCAGCCATTCCTTGCGCCAATCCTGCACGGCGACGAAGACCTGCTGGTCATTCCGGACGAGAGGGATGCGACCTGGCTGAAGCTGGATGGACGAGAGGCGCTTGCTCCGCTTGCGCGCACCTCGTCGGTTCAGTTCACCCTCTCGGTCTCTCCGCAGGAAGCGATGGGGATCCTGAACAGGCTCGGGCAAGGCGTCGGTTCGTTCTTGGCGGATTTTCCGCAAGATGCGGTTTGGAAACGATATATCGCAGGTTCCTCTGCGCAGTATCTTTCCGACCGCTACGGAGGCCCCCTGGCGTTTGAATCGCTGGAGGATTACTGCCAAGCGCTTGCCCGACACGATGTGGTGCAGGGCGCCCGCCTTGTGCCGCTTCAAGCGGTGAGCCGTCTGCAGGCGCCTCTCTACCTGCGCAGCATTTGGTGGCACTTTAGGCTCAGGCGTTACGGCAACGCCCTGTGCATCGAAGTTCGCCCCATGGCTCGCAGGGCGGACGAGCAATTCCAGCGCCAGCTAGAGAAGGTGCTGGCCATCGTCTGCGCGTAGCCAAAAGCCTTGCGCGGTCAATGAGACCGCGCAAGGCTTTTTTCTTTTCCTAAGAAATACTTTGCAGAGCTTCTGGAAAATGAAAACGATTAGGCTTTTTCGCTAACCGTGCTTCGCCATAGCGGCTACGCAACGGCAAGAGCTACAGACGGTTATCATGCTCATTTATGGATGGCCAACTATCCGTAGCTCATTTAAGGGATAAAAAAATTCGAGTTCCTTGAATGGCTTGCCAGCCGAAGTTTGCCATTCTTCGCTTAAGCTACGAATGACAGCCTTCTTATTCCCGCTCATTTCATTCACGGCAAACGAAGGCTGGTGGACCGGAAGGGACTCGAACCCTCGACCTCAGCAATGCGAATGCTGCGCTCTAGCCAAACTGAGCTACCCGCCCGTGGTTTTTGATGGTGCGCCCAGAGGGAATCGAACCCCCATAACCGGTTCCGAAGACCGGGACTTTATCCGTTAAGCTATGGGCGCATGTGCCAGAAGAATACCCTTAGGCTGCCTGTCCGCCCAGGGGAATCGTCCCGATGAACATCGGGACCGAAGACCGGGACTTTATCCGTTAAGGGCCGAAGGCCCCCCTTCGGGGCTATGGGCGCATGTGCAAGAAGCATACCCTTCCCTTGCCTGTCCGCCCAGGGGAATTCCGGGGTCGGGCTACGCAGTAGGCTTGATGGACTGGCGCAGCTCCTTTCTGCCCTGCCACAGGCTCAGCAGCGGGCTGGCGATGAAAACGGAGGAATAGGTTCCCACCACGATTCCGACGATCAGGGCAAAGACGAAATGATGGATCGATTCTGAGCCCCAGAAATAGAGGGCCAGAAGAGGCAGCAGGGTGGAAAGCGACGTGTTGATGGATCGGGCCATGGTCTGGCGCAAGCTGATGTCGGCGATGTCGGAGAAAGTCTGATCGCGGGTTTGACCCTTGAGATTCTCCCGGATGCGGTCGAAAACCACGATCGTGTCGTGCACGGAAAAGCCCATGATGGTGAGCAGGGCCGTGATGAACAGGGCATCGATCTCGTAGCCAAGGAGGGCGAAGACCCCCAGGGTGATCAGGATATCGTGCAGCAGGGCCGCAATGGCGGCGAAGCCGAAGCGCCACGGACTCACTCGCTTGGGAATGGTGCGGAAGGCGTAGGCGATGTAAAGCACGATGGCGATTGAAGCAATGGAAAGGGCGACAATCGCCTTCTGCCTGAGCGTCGCTCCGATTTTGGGGCCGATCGTGTTGAAGCGCAGGAGCTGGAAATCCCCCAGTTTCTGGCGAATGGACTCGCTGACCTGAAGCATCTGCTCCTGCGACATGTCCTTGGCTTGGACCATATAGCTGCCCTGGTCATTGAGGGTGATCTGGCTGACGCTGTCCGGATAGGCGGCATGGATCGCTTCTTCCAGAGCCTGGCGATCGACACTTTCCGCCTCAAAATCCAGCTCCATCAAAGAACCTCCCGCGAAATCGATTCCCAGGGCCAAAGGGGATCCCAGGCGAACCTGGTTGATGACCATGCTTGCCGCTCCGACAAGGATGACTGCGGCAGAGAGAGAAAACCAGAGCCAGCTGAGGCGGATGAAGCTGAAATGCTTTTTCATGGGGAAGAGGGATTGATTATGGTTAATGGAGGCTTGGCCAGGAGGCCTGGCCAGCCGGAAGTCTAAACGGGGCTAGATATCGATATTCGCCTTCTTGGCATGGGTCTGAATGAACTTCCTCCGAGGCAGCACCTCCGAGCCCATCAGGGTGTCGAAAATGGAATCCGCCAGCTCGGCGTCCTCCACGGTGACCTTCCACATCCTCCGGTTCTCGGGATTCATGGTAGTCTCCCACAGCTGCTCGGGGTTCATTTCCCCCAAGCCCTTGTAGCGCTGAACGCCCGTCTTCTTCCCCTTCTTTTCCTGAGCCTCCCCTTCGGCAAGCTCTTCGGCCGCCTCCTCCTCGTCATTCAGCTGCGTGTCCACCCCCCATTCGCGGAAGATCTCCTCCACAGGATCGTTGGGCAGAATGTATCGGCTTTGCTTTCCTCGCGTCAGCTTGTAGAGCGGCGGCTGGGCAATGTAGAGGTATCCGGCATCGATGACGGGGCGGAAGTAGCGGAAGAAGAAAGTGAGCAGAAGCGTGCGAATATGGGCTCCGTCCACATCGGCATCCGTCATGATGATGATTCGCTTGTAGCGGATCTTCTCCAGATCGAAAGTGTCTCCGATTCCCGTGCCCATGGCAATGATCAGGGCCTTGATCTCGTTGTTGGCCAGCATCCTGTCCAGGCGAGCCTGCTCCACGTTCAGGATTTTGCCGCGCAGAGGCAGAATGGCCTGGGTGTAGCGGTCGCGCCCTTGCTTGGCGCTGCCGCCAGCCGAATCGCCCTCCACCAAGTATATTTCCGAACGGGAGGGGTCGCGCGAAGTGCAATCAGCCAGCTTTCCGGGAAGCGTCATGCCCTCCAATGCCCCTTTGCGGAGCACGGTTTCGCGGGCAGCGCGGCTGGCCCTGCGGGCCTGGGCGGCCAGCATGCCTTTGCCCATGATCAGCTTGGCGCTGTTGGGGTTCTCCTCCAGGTACTCGGCGAACTTTTCGCTGAAGACCGCCTCCACCACGCTGCGCACTTCGGGGTTGCCAAGCTTGGACTTGGTCTGCCCTTCGAACTGAGGCTCCGCCAGCTTCACCGAAACCACGGCTGTCATGCCTTCGCGCACATCCTCGTTGGTGAGGTTCTCATCCTTGTCCTTCAGGAAGCCTTTGGCCCGGGCGTAGGCGTTGATGGAGCGCGTCAGGGCGGATCGGTAGCCGGTCAGATGCATGCCGCCCTCGGGGGTATGGATGTTGTTGGCGAAAGTGATGATGTTCTCGTTGTAGGCATGGGTGTACTGCAGGGCGATTTCGATATTGGCCTCGGGCGTCTCCTTTTCGATGTAGATGACTTCGCTGAGGGGCTCCTTGTTGTGGTTCAGGTGCTCCACGTAGGACCTCACCCCGCCCTCGAAGCAGAAGGCGTAGCGGTAGGGAAGCCCTTCCGGGTAGCCCGAAGGCTGCTTTCCGGGGCGGCGGTCCTCGAAGGACAAGGTGACTCCTTTGGTCAGGTAGGCCTGCTGGCGAAGGCGGGTGAGGATGGTGGATTCGTCGAATTCCGTGGTCTCGAAAATCGAGGCGTCGGGCCAAAAGGTGATCGAAGTTCCTGTGCCGGAGGCTTCGCCTGCGACATGAATCGGGGAAAGAGGCTTGCCGACGGCATACTCCTGGCGGTACAGCTTGCCATCGCGGCGCACTTCGGCCACCAGCTTGGTGGAAAGGGCATTCACCACAGCAGCGCCCACCCCATGCAATCCTCCGGAAACCTTGTAGCCGGAAGCCTCTCCGCCGAATTTTCCTCCGGCATGCAGGGTAGTGAGCACGGTCTCCAGGGCGGAAACGCCTGTCGACTTGTGCTTGTCCACAGGAATGCCTCGCCCATTGTCGTTCACGGTCACGCTTCCATCGGGATTCATGATCACCTGGACATGGTCGCAGTGGCCGGCCATGGCTTCGTCGATGGAATTGTCCACGATCTCCCAGACCAAGTGGTGCAGGCCCCGCACATCGGTGGTGCCGATATACATTCCCGGGCGCTTTCGCACAGGGTCCAACCCTTCCAGCACCTGAATGCTTTCGGCCGAATAGCTTTGTTTGTTCTCGGGCATAAGCAAGGTGGGCTTTATCTTCTTTTTGCGTCAAAAAAACGCCCACCAGAGTGTATCGCACAGGCCGAGAAGTGTCTAGGGCCTATTGGGGGATGATTGGGAGTGATAGGGATTATTGGGAAATTTGAGAAAAAGAGAAGAGAAAGGAAATATGGTGAAGATTCCTCCGCTGCGCTGCGCTTCGGTCGGAATGACAGAGGGGGGCTCTCAATAATAACAACTATCCCTGCCGGCAGGCAGGCCAAAACTCCCCATAATCTCACTATTTGAACGCCAAACTCTTCAGATCTTCAAACTCCGCATCCTCCACCACCCAGCCCGGCCCCTTGGCCTCTAGTCGCTTGAAGCGGCCGGCGGCGGCATCGAAGAGGAATGAGAATTCGAAGTTGCCGTAGGAATACCCTTCGGCCGATACTTCGGCGGAAGCGGGCAGGGCGCTCCATTGGCCTGTTTCGGTCGGGAGCCCCTGCTGGGCGAAAAGGCTTTTGGCGTAGGCCAAAAGCAGTCCGCTCAGGTACTCTTCCATCGTCACCCGGTACCCCGAATGCAGGGAGTGGCTGAGCACCGAAAAGCTGCCGGCAGACGCATCGAAAAGCCCGCTGAAATCGAGAGGCGGAGCCAAGAGGCGGATTTGGGGAAGCTGCAGGAGCTGAGGCGAAAGGAATCGGACCTGCGAAGGCTCCCATTTCACCGGCTGGCCTTCCAGGGCCTTCTTCAAAAGGTCCAGGGCCGCAGACTCCTCTTGGCGCCTATCCAGAGCGGCGAAAATCCTCTCCCGGGCTTCAGCCAAGCCTGCCCGATCCAGAAGAGGCTCGCCTGCCGGAAGCTGGGCAATCTCCGAAAGCTCCTGCGAAGACGAATCGTAGCGGAAAGAGACCTCCTCATTGCGGAGGCCGTCCTGGGAGCGGAGAGCAGATTGCCGAACGGAGAAACGGTCCAAGCCCAAAGGATCGAGCACCTCCAGGACCTTCGGACTGGCTAAAAGGAATCCCGCCTTCTCCAATTGGGCCATGGCCAGCCTTTGGGCCACCCCTTCGGCAACGGCCTGCTGCCGGCCGGCCTCCTCTTGTTCGGCTTGGCTCAAAAGCGTGTCTGGATCGGCTGATTCCCCCTCTCCGGGAGAGGGAAGGATTTCGGAGGGGCGAAGGGCGGACTTCAGGTCCGAAAGCGCGAAGGACCCCTTCAGCGCGCGCCCCTGCTGGGTGAGGATCTGAGAAAAGGAGGCGGAGAAAGGGTCGTAAAGGGCATCGAAAACCTGGAGGTCCTTCCCGGCTTCGGAAAGCTCGGCGCCCTTCAGCGAAAAGACCAGGCGGCCCTCCAGCGGCTCGATGCCGGAAGCGCTGACCCGAATGCCGGCTTCGGCCAGCCAAGCCAAGGCCTCTTCCGCGGAAGGAAGGTGGATCATATCGGAGGGAGCAAGCACAGGCTCCCCATCGGAAAGGAAAGACTTGAGGTCGCTGGAAAGTAGCTCATCCCTGTTCTTCTTCTGGATGAAGAGGCGGAACGCCTCCTCGTCGATGGGAACCGGCGAGGAGCGGAGCTCCGTTTGAGCGTATTCGATGCGCTGGGCCAAGAGCTTCCCCATCTGCAGGAAAACCTCCTGGCTGGCCGAAAGGGCTGGGGCAGGAACCTGCTGCAGGGCCAAGTAAGAGGCCTTAAGATACTGCTTGGCTTCGCCGTAGCGGTAAGCCCCCAGCAAGGCCGCCACCGCATCTAGCCGCTCCTGGGTCAGGGAAAGGCTGAAGTCCTCCATAGCGGGCTGCCCGGCTGCAGCCAGGGCGGAGGCTTCATCCGCAAGGGAAAGCCAACGAAGGGAGATGCGATCGGCATAGGCCAAGGCCAGCTGGCGCACCATGTCCAACTGCTGCCCCATTTCTTCAGGAAAGCTTTGGGCAGGAAGAGCCTTCCATTCGGAGAGCCAAAGCTCCGCCAAGCGATCGGCTTGGGCCGGCTCGTTCCTTGAAAGGTGCCATCGGGCCTGGGCGAGGGGGGCGCGCAGGATTCTGGCGTTTTCAGGGGAAGAAAGTTCCGAAAGCAGCATCCGCTTAAGCAGGAATTGGGCGGAATCGGCTTCGCCCCACGGCAAGGCGAAGAAATGCCCCCTCCTCCATGCGCTCCACTCGGGCCCCTCCAGCAAAGGGGAAAGGGCTTTCCACGAACGCTCGAGTGCCTGAGCTCTTTTGAGGCTGTTGCCCTCGGCCACCCCTCCGGACCAGTAGCGGAGGATGTTTTTGGCCCGGGCGAAAAAAGCGCGCCGATCGCCCGAGGCGTAGAAAGAGAGGGTCGACCGGAAGCCGTTTGCCCCCTGCCTAAAGGCGTAGCCCAGGAAAGAATGGATCGGCTCCAGGGCGGCCCCGGGCAGCTCGCCGTCCACCGCCTGATTGGCCAAGACCCAAGGGTCCTGCATCACCTCTTTGGAAAGCGGGGAGACCCGGAGCTCCTTCTTAAGCTTGGAGGGCTGCAGCAAGGCAAAATCCGGAAGGATGGAAGCATCCAGGAAAGTGGCTTGGGAAAAAAGGGGGAGGGCCAAAGAAGCAATGGGCCGCTGGTCTTCTCCGTAAAGAGCCAAATCCCCTGTTCCGCTGAACACCATGGAGCGATTGAGGCCCTCTGGGCTATGGAAAAAAGCTCCGGAAGCACTCTGGAGATGAAGCGAAACTCGAGGAGCAAGAACAAGAATAGGATCAGAAGCCTTGATCCAAAGCGAGCCTTTCTGAAGGCGGAAAGCCAAGCGGCTAGGCCAGGAAAGCCCATTGGCCTCCGGCGGAAGATTGTTCTGCAGCAAAACAAGCTGGGTGTTTTCGTCCAGCCGAACCGCATTGCCCCCCAGCAGGATTTCGGCGAACTGGCCTGGCCCTGTGGAAAGGCTGGCGCCCACCATCATCAGCTGCCCCTGCTGGGCAGGCCCTACGGAGGGGGCGTAGGGGGAAGCGATCTGCGGGGCGGAGCCGGAGAAGGCGATCCACGGGCCCAAAGGCTCGGGCGGGCCGGAGCGGGACGAGGAGAACAGCAGGAAATAGAAGGCCGCATTGGCCAGCATGAAAAGGAGCGAAAGGGCAACAATGCGGGGCGAGAAGATGCTGTTTTTGCTTTGCTCCATTTATTTTTTTTCTATCTATTTTAGCAAAAAACGGGGGGGAAATCAACCTAAAGCCCCTCTTTTTCGTCGTCCCGACCAAGGTGGAGGGACCCCTTTCTCATTCCCCGCCTGTCATTCCGTGCCCCGACCTGCCTACGATTTGACTGAGCCCATCCGTCATTCAGAGCGCAGCGAAGAATCTGACCTGATTTTCCCGCTCATTATTCTTCAGTAAAGAAACAGAAAAATAGGCGCCAATCAAAGAGACGGGGCGCTGAATTTTTATTGACGTAATTTAATTTTTATGTTATTTTTCAGCCAACGATCCTTAGCAGCACCGGCGCTCGCTGACCCGATTTCTGCCCCTCAGTTCCTGTGGCCAACCCTCTGTTCGCAGGGTGTGGCCCCGACTGGAGAGCGAGAAGTTCCGGGCAGAGAGCCGTTTCCGGAAGCCTTTTGGGCAGCCCGAATGGAGCCTGGAAGGCTACCGGAAACAAAACACGAAAGGCGAAAGATGTCACGCAAGTTTTGGACAAGCTACATCCTGATCACAACCACTATCTTACTCCTCCTGACAGCATTGATTTACTGGGGATACGAACACGTTCCCGAAGAGCACGACAACAAGTACTTCGAAAGCTTTTCGCCCCGAGGGCCTGAAGATCAGGCCTATTACGAGCAAAAAGAAAAGCAAGGAGGGGAGGAAATTTGCCTCCGAAAGCTCGGACGGATCTGCACGTCAGAATCGCGCCTGGAAGAGGCTGAAGCGCTGAGCGGCCTCGAGCTGCGCAAAATGCGCCTCCAGCGCCTGCACCATCCGGAAGCCTGGTGGAAGCCCTTGCGCCCCTGGGAGGACACGCTGCGGCGAATGAAAGCCGAAGGCAAAGGCTACGACTCGGCCTGGAACAAAGCAGAGCTGCACCTGGCCAAACCCGCCGCGGAAGCATTCGAGGCAGCCAACGAGGCCGTGTGGGCAGACAGCGGCGAGGCCATGACCATCGAGCTGCGCGCCTCCGGCGCCTGGCGATCCATGGATCATCAGGAGCGCCTCTTCAGTGCGGCAAATGGCGACACAAGTCTGGCCGGCAAACCTGGCCACAGCCTCTCGCATTTCGGCATCGTGGTGATGCCGCTGCACCCCGATCAGAAAGTCGCCGATAACCGAACGGTGGCCGACTACCTGACGGAGGTGGGCTTCGTTCGCTACGACCAGGATTGCGGCCGAAGCTGCCCCAATCGCTTCGTGTACATGCCAACCAGCTGGCTGGAAAAAACGCTGGCCTCTTGGCAGTAGGCCACCCCGGAACTTCACAGAGCCCCGACGTCACGTCGGGGCTCTTGAACTTGGCAAAAAATAGAGGTTTGACCTTTGGAGAATATTTAAATATAATATTTAAGAAATTTATTTAATTTTTTTATGGCAAACGCTCCAATGTTCACCACCGCCCTCTCTGCAGAGCTTCTGCAGTGGCTGCGGGAATTTTCCAAGGAGCAGCGCAGCACCCAGCGCTCGGTTCTGGAGGAAGCCCTAAAAGCCTATCGTTTCCAGGCGAAGCGCCGCACCTTCGCCGAGGGATTCAAGCGCGCCTCCAAAGATGCCGATCTTTTTGAATTGGCCGAAATGGGGGTGGAAGATTATGAAGGGCAGCTTAAGCAATTGGACCTATGAAGCAAGGCGAGATCTATTGGGCCGAACTGAACCCAGCCCTGGGCAGGGAGCAGAATGGAAAACGGCCCGTGCTGATTGTTTCGGGGAATGCGATGAACGAGCATTTAGGCCTAGTCATCGTGTGCCCTTTTTCCTCGTCAAAAAAGGATTATCCAGGCTCCGTCTTCATTCCTAAAAGCCCAGGCAACGGGCTGGAAAAAGATTCGGAAATCCTCACCTTCCAGATCCGGACCCTTTCCGGGAAGCGCCTCGGCGAACGCCTGGGCCGGGTGAGCAAGGAACAGTTGAAGAAGGCTATTTTTGCCCTGAACGAGGTGCTGATTTATTAGGCAAGCTAAGCTGTAAGCCTTGATCAGGATCCAACCCAACCAACAATCCCAAAAAAAACAAATAATCTATTTTGAAATGCTTATTTTTTCTGGGTTGGTATTTCCTCCAATAAGGCGAAACGAATAGGAAGTGTTTCATTCGCATCAAAATGACCAGATTTATACTCATTACTAATTTTTCTTAAAACTTCAATTCGTTTTCTTAGCTCAGAAGTTGATAAGCCAAGGGATTTTGCGACTTTATTAACTAAAGATGGTTTTTCTCTCATCTCAGCAAGCAAGGATAAACCTCCGGCTTCTGTAAAATCTTCATCTGCATCATCCATCCACGAGCTTTCACCCATGCTAAATTGACCCCATACATTAATCACTTCCTCCAAATCAGCTAACAAATAACCTTCATATCTATTACAGTCCATACCATCCATTTGAGCGGGTATATCTCTGGGATGAGGTAAATCAGCTCTATCAAAATAGCAATGTGCGGCAAAATCTGGACTATTGGCATATTCTGGATTGCAAACTCTATCCGCAGGATATTCCTCACACACAATGTCTCTAAGCTTAGCTCTTTCTTGTTGTAAGTTCTCGAGTGCAGCAATTTTCTCATCTTCTGCTCGACGAGCCTCCTGGGCAGTCCCCAATTCTGTATAGCACTCAATTAATGTATGTTGAACCAGAATGCCCTCTCGATTATCAATCCAAGCTCTATTTTCAACTAGCTGGCGAGCATCGTAGTTGAAACCATCTCCTACGGTCATATCTCGAGGCCTCCGTACGGCTGAAATTTTCTGCCTACAGCTTACAACTGAATTTCTAAGCTCCAGCTTAAAACGTTCCATTCCATCCGAAGCAGATCGTGCATCTCGTTCGGCTTTGGCAACCTCCTGTGCAGATGGAAGGTTACAACTTGTAGCCAAAAACATGAAAGACCCTAATGCAGCCCCAGCCAAACTCGTCAGTTGAGATGTTGATTCAAATATCTTTTTCATTCTTTAGGGGTTAGCTTGATAGAAGGTTTGTCATTCAATCATCTAATAAAAAACCTGTCAATTCTTTCGCTATATCTCATCCAGCAGCGCCAAGCCTACCCAGAAAGTGGTCATGATGAGGGCGTACAGCAGCGAATTGACGAAGAAGGAATGGACGAAAAGCCCTCCGAAGCCGGCCAGCAGGCCTGCAGAACGGGTGCTCGGCAGATCCGAGGCAGTCCAGGCCCGGCGGAAGGCCAGGGCGGCCGCCACAAAGGCCATGGCCAAGTAGCTCAGAAGCCCGAAAAGGCCCGTGGTCGCCCAAATCGTGAGGAGCGAGCTGTCCGAGCCGCTGGACGCATGGCCAGAAAGCTCCCCGTAGCCCCGCCGATTGATCTCGTGGGCGTAGCGGTTGTAGCCAATGCCCAGCAGCGGATGCTCGGCGATGATCTCCCCGGCGATCTGCCAGGATTCCACCCGGAATCGGGCCGTGGGATCCAGAGGCTTCTGCGAATCCAGCCCGATCAGCGATTTGGCCGAATCCACCGCCTCCAGGCTGCGCTGCTGCATGCGGGGCGAAGCGCTGAAGGCCAGCGCGAAAGCCAGCAGCCCCGCCGCCAGAAGCCGAGGAGACTTGAGCAGGGAAAGCAGGCCCAAGGCAGCCAAGAAGGCCAAATAGCCGCTACGGGAGAAAGTGAGGTAAAGGGCCACCAGAGCAATGAGGGCCAGGAAAGCCAGCAGGGCGAAAAGCCAGTAGCGCCGGATCCGCCAAAAATAGAGCGCCAAGGCCAAAGCCACAGGCAGCATGAACGCCAAGTAGCCTGCGACGAAATTCGGATCGAACCAGGTGGAAAGCAGCCTCCCGATGTGAGGATCCCACCCGTCCAGGTAAAGGCCCAGCTCCAGGAAGCTGGGGAAGAAATGCAGCTGCGCGAAGCCCAGCAGGGCAATCAGGAGCATGGCCAGCAGCATGCAAGCCAAAAGCATCTTGCGGAAACGGCCGCTGGAATCATTATGAAGCAGATCGTAGGCCATGGGGGCCAGCACCACGTACATGCCCAGGCGCCCCAGGGCAGGAAAAGCCGAGAGCATTTGCTCCGGATCGAAGCGCAGCAGATTGAGGGAATAGCTCAGCGTGACAACGAAAAGAAAGAGCATGGCCATCTTGCCAACCTTGCCCCAGCGCCAGTGCCTATCGCTGCGGACCTTGTGAATCACCCATGCGATGAAGATTGCTGGAATGATCAGGTCGGCAGGCAGAAGCTCCAGCGGACCCACAGGGATGCGGAAGAGCTCCCCTGCAACAGGAGCCAAAATCAAGAGGCCGAAGAGGAAGCGGAGCAGGGTTTGCATCTCTCACACTATACCTTTTGTTATTGAGGAATTGAATTGGGTTTTGTATATTAGCTTAGGAGCTTACAGAGCTTAATAAGCTTATAAGCTAGCGAAGCGGATAAGCTCCTAAGCTAAGAAAATGAACCAAGAGCAACAAAACTGCCAGCAAGAGCTGGAGCGGCTCGGCCTGATCCCCCGCAAGTACCACGGCCAGGTCTTCACCAGCGATCCGGCCATCATCGATCGCCTGATCCAAGCCATTGCCTCCGTGCATCGGCCGGGAACGAGGATTGTGGAGATCGGCGGCGGCTTGGGCTACATTACGGAAAAACTGGCAGAAAAATTCGACAATGTGGACGTGCTGGAGATTGATGAGGAATTGCTGGAAATTCTAAGGGGAAAAATCGGTTCCGCAGGGTCGGCCGATGTAGGGGCGCGATTAATCGCGCCCCTACAAATTGCGCCCCGCAGGAAAAAACCCACCCTGCGGAACCAGGACATCCTCACCTACGACCCGCCGAAAGAAGACTACCTGCTGGTCGGCAACATCCCCTTCCACCTGAGCGGCCGCCTGTACCGCCGTTTTATGTCGGACCTGACGCACAAGCCCTACGGCATGGTCTTCATTACGGACAAGAACTATGCCCAAACGCTGATGGGCCAGCCACCCCGCTGCTACCGGGTGAGCCTGCAGGCCCAGGCCTACGGCGACATTGAGATTGTGGCCGATGTGCCGCCCAGCTCCGTTTACCCGGAGCCGAAGGTGATGAGCTGCATCATGAAGATCGCGCAGAACGATGTGGTCCTGCCGAAGGATTTTTGGGACGTGGTGAACGAGCATTGGGCCAACTTCCCGACGGCGGAAGTGGAGAGCCCCAAGACGGTGGGGCTGGAGGGGTGGCTGAAGCTATGCAAGAAATAAAAAAAAAGGGGGGGCGGAAGCAAATGCCTCCACCCCCGTAATGCGGTTTTTGTCAGCAAGGCTTATGCCCTGCCCCTCCATAAATCAGGAGGTTTTTTCCGCGAGGCTGAATCCGAGGCCTAACCACAGCAAGGCGACAATCCTTTTTTTCGCCAACCTCTCATTTCCTTTCACGAGCTTGGCTTTGTTTTAGGAGTGCGCACACCTCAGCTGAGTGCCGTCACCATGCAGATTCAACATGGGCATTATATATAAATTATTAAAAATGTCAATACAATATTTTTGGGCGTCGAAAAAGCCAGTTTTCGAGGCGCTGATTTGCGCAGCTTAGCAGCAGTCGAAGGCCATCAAGCAATCCGATCAACAAGGCTAATTGAGCTGCGCAAAATAAAACAATTGCAAAAGAACAATAAAATATGTATTATAGCAATCGTTAGCCTTTAAACAAAAATCCTTAACGATGTCTTCTTTCTCTGAACTGAAACTGATTGAACCCCTGCTGAACGCCCTGCGCCAGACCGGTTACACCCAGCCCACCCCCATCCAAGCCCAATCGATCCCCATTCTGCTGCAGGGGAAAGACCTTTTGGGATGCGCCCAAACCGGAACCGGCAAAACGGCGGCCTTCAGCCTCCCTATTCTCCAAAAGCTCACGCAATCCCCTTCCCCGTCGGGCCAAAAGAATGTGATCCGAGCCCTGGTGCTGGCCCCCACGCGGGAACTGGCCATCCAGATCGGCGAAAGCTTTAGGGACTACGGAAAATTCCTGCCCCTGCGCCACACCGTCATTTTCGGGGGCGTGAACCAGAACCCTCAAGTGGCCAAGCTCAAAAGCGGGGTGGATATCCTCATCGCCACGCCGGGCCGCCTGCTCGATCTGATGGGCCAAGGCTTCATCAAGCTGGACAAGGTGGAGATCTTCGTCCTGGACGAAGCCGACCGCATGCTGGACATGGGCTTCATCGTGGACATTCGCAAAATCGTCCCCAAGCTTCCCGCCAAGCGCCAATCGATCTTCCTTTCGGCGACCATGCCGCCCGAGATCCTCAAGCTGACCCACGCCATCCTGCATCAGCCGGAAAGCGTTTCGGTCGCCCCCGTCTCCTCCACGGCCGAGACCGTGGGCCAGTCGGTGTACTTTGTGGAAAAGACCCACAAGAACGCCTTGCTCCTGCATCTGCTGCAGGATTCAGCCATCCAGAACGCCCTGCTCTTCACCCGCACCAAGCACGGCGCCAACAAGGTGGCCAAGCATCTGGTGCAGGCCGGCATTCGGGCCGAGGCGATCCATGGGAACAAATCCCAGGCCGCGCGCCAAAAGGCCTTGGAGAACTTCAAAGGCAACCGCACCCGCGTGCTGGTGGCTACGGACATCGCCGCCCGAGGCATCGATGTGGACAGCCTGAGCCATGTGATCAACTTCGACATGCCCAATGTGCCGGAGACCTATGTGCACCGCATCGGCCGCACCGGCCGCGCGGGAGCCAGCGGCAAGGCCATCTCCTTCTGCGACATTGAGGAAAGGCTTTATTTGCGGGACATCCACAAGCTGATCGGCAAAAGCGTCGACCCCATCCACGAGCACCCCTACGCCAGCCCCATCCCGCACAATCCCACGGCCGGCGCCCCTCAGCCAAACGCAGCGATCCACCAGAATCGCTCCCCCGGGGGCTTCAAGCGAAGGAAATCCAAATGGAACCGCTAGGACAAGAACCCAAAAACTAGCCCTCAAGCCCAAACCGCCTCCCAGCGGTTTTTTGCTGGAGCAATTTTGTAAATGGGTCCACTATTGAGTAGTTACCGCTTTTGCTGGAGGCAATCATGGTGATTGGTTCAGCATTTGAATCATTCTGGACCAGCCTGAAAGGCTGCTCCAGCATAAGGACCGTTCTCATGAGGTGAATTTAACTTCTGAAAAATGAGCCCCTTCAAATTATTCGAAAAGAGAATTAGCCCGCCAGTCGCCCTATTCTTCCTGCTCCTTGCGGTATTGGAGCTGATTCTCATCTTTAGCCCTCTGCCTGTTTTTCTGGTGCGCAAACTTAACTTTTCAACCAATATAGTGACCCTTTTCGAAGCCATTGCCGTGCCCATCACTGTTTTTGTTCTGGGAAGCTACGGAGTTCAGAAATTGGGGAAGCTAAGCATAGGCATCTTTAGGGCGGGATTCATCCTGGCCTTGATTTTGGGCATTATGAATTTGTCCGTGCTCTTGAATAATCTCAGGTGGCTTTTGGCCATAATGGGAACAGTGCTCAGTCCATTCAATCCCCTTCTGGCCATTGCTGATCCGATATTTTCCAAGCTTTGGGGAGGGTTTTTAGGGGCAGCCGTTGCATACGGATTTGTCTACTTAGCCCTAGGGCCATTGCTGGCAGGACTCTTGGCTAGCCTGATTTACTATGCAGCAAAAATACACCAAGGCAAGAAGGTCGTTCGAGATTGAGCTTTTGCAATTTTCTATCCTTGCCACTGCAAAGTCAAAATTCAGCCAAGCCCATGACCCAGCGGCCCAATCCTGCTAAACTGGCTGACGATTTAGCCTCACCCATGAAATTCCACATCCTCACTCTCTTTCCGGAAATGTTCAGCGGCTTCTTGAACGAATCCATCCTGAAAAAAGCCCAGGGCAAAGGGGTGATCGAAATCATCCTGCACAACATCCGCGACTATTCCAGCGACAAGCACAAGAAAGTGGACGACACGCCCTACGGCGGCGGCGCCGGCATGGTGATGAGCCCCCAGCCCTTATTCGATTGCATCGAGGCGGTCAAGAAGCAGGCTCCCAAAGCCCCTGTGATCTACCTGACGCCGAAAGGCGAGCGGCTCACCCAGGCCCGCGTGGAAAAACTGAACAAAAAATTTGATCAAATAATCCTGCTTTGCGGGCACTACGAAGGCATAGATCAGCGCGTGATCGATGCCCTGGTGGACCAGGAGCTTTCCATCGGCGATTTTGTGCTCTCCGGCGGGGAGCTGGCCGCCATGGTCGTGGTGGATGCGCTCAGCCGCCTGGTGCCTGGCGCCCTGGGCAACAACGAATCGCACCAGGAGGAAAGCTTCTCCAAAAGCCTCGACCGCAAAAAGGAATACCCCCACTACACCCGCCCGCCGGAGTTCCGAGGCATGAAAGTGCCCGAGGTGCTGCTGGGCGGCCACCATGCGCAGATCGAGAAATGGAGGAGGAGCCAGCTGAAATAAGCGAGGGGCGCAGAAGAAGCACGCTTTGGTTTGTGTGGCGCATCAAAAGGGCAAGCAGCTCCTCGCCATAGCCCCTGGCTTTTAAAGAAGCCAGACACTGGGCCTTCAGCGGATCGCTCAGGCCAAAATCCTCCATTCGCTCCGCCAAAACCAGCCCCTGCCCCACATCGATGCAGGCCACAGCCAGCCTGTAGCGGAAGTCCTCGGAAAGCGGAACCTGGAACGCCAGTTCGGCTGCCATATGACCGCCCAATTGAGCGATAGGAATCACCGGCAAAGCCTCGTAGTTCAGGGCAAAATGAGCTCTATGCTCAAAAAGCCTCTCCAGCTCGCCCGCCCCAATCAAGGCTTGGGCGATTTCCGTATCCAAAGAGTCAAAATCGGCAATGTTTTCGAAAAAGAAATCCAAAGCGGATTCCTCTCCGGAAGCCAGAATCAGACGAGCCAAATCCTTATCCAGCCTAAGGCGACCTTTCATCAGGTCGTAATCCGATATGATTTTCTCAAGGTCCGGAGCCCCAAAAATAGCCTGATGAATCAGCCTCAATCGAAATTCATCCGTCGCCTGCGAAGCTCCGAGCACCTGCCGAAGGAATCCCAAGGCGCTCAGCTCCTGAGCCAGCTCGGAATTGAGAGGGGAGAAATGACGCAGCTGAGTGGCCACAGCCACAGCCTGCCCGGAGCGAACCAAGGCAAGGCCGACCCGATTGCTGATGCTCTCCATCCGCTTCACCAAGGCGGCGAAAAGACCGCGGATGTCGCCCACCCTATCCAACGCCTGATCCAGAAAGAAGGGACTGAGGCCCTCAAAGCGATCCATGTAGGGCAGCACGTCCTTCAGGTAGCCGCATTCCAAAGCCCTCAAAGCCAAGGAAGCCGGAAAGCAGCCTGCGCCCGAGGATTCCAGCAGGGCCTGAAGCTCACCCCTCCATCGCTTCCTGGATTCCAGCAAAGCCGAAAGAAGATGGAAACGCTCTTCAGGCGGCCTGGCCAAAGCTTCGTCCAAATTCAATTCCCCAGCAAGAATGCCCTCAAGAATCCGGCCCAGATCCGGAGCCGGCTCCACCTCAGGCGCTGCGGTTTCCATGGGGGAAGCAGCATCCGAAACCAAACCAAGGAGAGAGGGGGAAGGCATAAATGGTATGAAATGAAGGGCCCGAGTATACAGAGGATACGCCGAAAAGGTAAAGTGCTTTTGCGAAGGGCTTTAGGAAGGGAGGGAATTTTTGATCAAAATTTTTATTCATGAACAATTTTTTAGAACATTATTCGAGTGCCCTCGGAATGAAAAATAATAGACAATTTGAATCCAAAATCCTGGAAGAATTTGAAAGGAAAAAATTGGAGAAGAAGCCTTTCTATCTGCAAGTCAAAGCCATGCCCAAGTCGCCCAAAACCGAAATCGTGGAGCGGCTGGAGGACGGGACCTGGAAGATTCGCCTGGCTGCCCCCGCGACCGACGGAAAGGCCAATGCCGAGCTGATCCAGTTCCTCAAAAAATCCCTGAAAGCCAGCGAAGTCACCATTATCAGCGGCCAGAAGGATCGACTGAAGCTGGTGAAAGTGGAAACCCGGTTGTGATACCAATTGTGGCTCCGGTTGTGGGCCCAATTGTGGATTTAATCATTTTTTTCTACAATTGGAGCTACAGTTCGGTCCACAATTGGAAAATGGACCTTTGCTTGGAAATTGCTAATTCTTAATTCGTAATTTTTAACTAAAAAAATAGTGACTCCCCCCAAAGGCTTCTGGGAAACCCTCCCTCGCCCCATCATCGGCCTTTCCCCCATGGACGGCGTGACCGACGCGGCTTTCCGCTACATGAGCAGCAAGCACGGCAAGCCCAGCGTGGTGATGACCGAATTCACGAACGTGGAAGGCTTGGCGCGCGGCGCCGTGAGCATGCTGGAAGCTTTCAAGTACGACGAGATCGAACGGCCCTGCGTGGCGCAGATCTACGGCGTGGAGCCAGAATCCTTCTACCAGGTGGCTCTGATGGTGTGCCATTTGGGCTTCGACGGAATCGACATCAACATGGGATGCCCCGCCAACAAGGTGGCGCGCCGGGGCTCCGGCGCCGGGCTCATTCGCCTGCCCGATCGGGCCAGGCAGATCATCCACGCGACGCAAAAGGCGGCCCAGGACTGGGCCAACGGAATCACGCTGGAAGAGGCGGAGCTTCGCCCCAAGGTCATCAACCATCTCAAGCTAATGAGGCCCGAGGAAGGGCCTCGGAACCACTTGCCGATTTCCGTCAAAACCCGCATCGGCTACGACAGCCCTGTCACCGAATGGTGGATCGGCACCCTGCTGGAAGAGCATCCCGCCAATCTGAGCCTGCATGGACGCACCCTGAAGCAGATGTACCTGGGCCAGGCGGATTGGGACGAGATCGCCAAGGCTGCCCGGCTCTGCCGCCAAGCGGGCGTGACGCTTTTGGGCAATGGCGATGTGACCTCATTGGCGGATGCGCGCGAGAGGATCGAAAAATACGGCGTGGACGGCGTGCTGATCGGCCGGGCCACCTTCGGCAACCCCTGGCTCTTCAGCGGCCACGAGCCAAGCATCGAGGAGCGCTTTGCAGCCGCCGTGGAGCATTCGCAGCTCTTCGAGGAGAAGCACATGACCCACGCCTTCTTCGCCATGCGCAAGCATCTGGCCTGGTACTGCCGAGGATTCGACGGCGCCAAGGAGGTGCGGATGCAGCTGATGCAGGCCAATGGAGCCGAGGAAGTGAGGGGAATTCTGGAAAAGGCCCTGCAGGAGCTGAAGCTGAAAGAGGCCCAGCTTTCCGCCCCCGAAGGAATGATCGCAAAGCCCAAGCAGTGAGGACGGGCAACCACTCTTCTTCCTGAAGCATTTGGTCAGCATCCCCCATCAAAAGCTTTAAAAAAGCGCCCAGATCCAAAAAATTTGATTCCAAGTGATTCAAAAGGGCTTTTTCTTCGCACTCATCATCCAAATCGTCGACAGAGCCCAATTCAGAGGAGGGAGAGTCAAGTTCCTCTCTCAACCGCTGAAAAAGACCCTCCAAAAAAGCGTGTCCGGCAGGTGGCTGGCGAGTTTGCCATTGAAAGGGGGGCCCTACCCCATAGCGCCTGAAGAAGTCCGACAAAACATGGGCCAGCAGCCTTTTTACTTTCTTGGCATCATACTCGCCCCTTATTCTCATCAGCAGAATGGAAGCCCTGAATTTGGCAACTTCGTCCGCAAAGGACAATGCGTCAGGAACAAACTCCTCCCCCCTGTGAACCATCGCATTCAGCATTCCGTCGTCCGTCAAATCAAGGTGGGGGAAGGAGGCTTCTTGCTGCAGATCCTTCAGCGCCTGTACCGGGGACTGGAAACAATCGAATGAGGATGGCTCTTCGATTGACCCAGCCTCATCCTCCTCCGTGCCAGCCCCCGGGCGAAAAGAAAGGTTGAAATCCTCTGTCATGGGGATGAGGTAGGCCGCGAAAGGCGACAGATCGAAGAGCCTCTGCAGCTCGCCCCTCACCTCCCCCAGCTGCTCCGCTCCGCCTTCCAGCATTTTTCCGTGGCGATCGGCAAAAAAAGCCAGGAGCTGCCAACGAAAATGGTCCAGAGTCTCTCGGGCCTGGCTTCTTTCCTCTGGGGTGTAGGCCTCAGCAGGGTTGACCATGAAAAAAAATGAAGAATTGAGCCGTGAACGGAGGATTATTATTTTAAACCTAAAAATTAATTTTTGTAAAGAAAAAGTCGAATCTATTTCATGCAATGTAGCACATTGCATTACCCTTAGAGATTGGCATCTTTATGGGGACAGGCCTGTATTTATGCATCTATAAGATATATGCATGTATTCATAAAAAATGTATACTTTCCTCACAAAAATCAAGGAGAGGAAGCAGATCCTTCGGCTGCGCCACTGAGTGGCCCCCTTGGGGCTCGGGATGACAGGCGGTGCGAAACTCTCCATAATCCCCATAATCCCAATCATCCCAATCATCCCGACCCTCCCCATAATCCCACCCCAATGATCGACCTCAAGCACCTGCGCGAAAACATTCCCCTTTACCAAAGCGGCTTCCAGAAAAAGCAAGTGACCGTGGATATTCCCAAACTATTGGAATTGGATGAAAAGCACCGCCGCGCGCTCCAAAAAACGGAGGACATGCGGGCTCAGAAGAACGCTGTTTCCAAGGAAATCCCGACCCTGCCCAACGACCAAAAGCAGGCCAAGATCGCCGAAATGAAGGAACTGGGCGAACGGCAGAAGCAAGCCGAGGAGGAAATGGAGCAGTTGGCGGCGGAGCTGAAAGGGCTGCTCCTGCAGATTCCCAATCCCCCGCACGAAAGCGTGCCCGAAGGAAAAAGCGACCAGGAAAACGTAGTCGTGCGCACCGTGGGCACGCCCCGACAGTTCGACTTTGAGCCCAAAGACCACATCGAACTGGGAAAGGCCCTCGACCTGATCGATCTGGAGACCGGCGCGGAGACGAGCGGAGCGCGCTTCTACTACCTCAAGAACGAGGCCGTGCTGCTGGAATTCGCCCTGGTCAATTGGCTCTTCGCCAAATACGTCCAGCGCGGCTTTACCCCCGTCACCGTGCCCATGCTGGTGAAGGAGAACATGATGTTCGCCACGGGCTACTTTCCCGCCGACCGTAGCGAAATCTACCACGTGAACCCCGGCGAAGACGACCTGTACCTGGTGGGCACTTCCGAAGTGCCTCTGGCCGGCCTGCACATGGCCAAGCCCATTCCAGCCGAGCAGCTTCCCAAGCGCTACATCGGCTTCTCCAGCTGCTTCCGGCGCGAGGCGGGCAGCTACGGAAAGGACACCAAGGGCATCCTGCGCGTGCACCAGTTCGACAAAATGGAGATGTTCTCCTTCTGCCACCCCTCAGAATCGTGGAAGGAGCACGAGCTGCTGCTGAGCCTGGAGGAGGAGATTTTCCAGGAGCTGGAGCTCCCCTACCAGGTGCTCAACATCTGCGGCGGGGACCTGGGGGCGCCCGCGGCCAAGAAATATGACTGCGAAGTGTGGATCCCCACGCAGGGCTGCTACCGGGAGCTGACCTCCACCAGCAACTGCACCGATTTCCAGGCCCGCCGAGGCGGCATCCGCTACAAAGACGAAAACGGCACCCAGCTGCTGCACACGCTCAACGGCACGGCCATGGCCTCCACCCGCACCCTGGTGGCCTTGCTGGAAAATCACCAAAACGCCGACGGATCTGTTACAATTCCAAAGGCGCTGCATCCCTACTTGCCGGGAATAACAAAAATCCAGCCGAAAAACATCCCATTGTGAAACCGATGGTGATGCCAATTGTGATTATCACTATTGTTTTCACAACCGGCTTCACTACTGGAATCACAATTGGAATCACAAGACTCTCAATAATCCCAACCAAATGCCCAATCTTCCCAAGGCAAAATTCAGGCCCCCCAACCACGGAAGCAATTTCACCTACGTCCTGGTCTTCGCGCTGATCCTCGCCGCCTCGTTCTTCCTCTTCAATCCGGACCAGCTCAACAAGCCCAAGGCCACCGAGATCCCCATCAGCCAGATGGCCAGCCAGTACCGCGAATCCGCCTACCAGAGCCTGGAGCTGAAAGGAGAAAAGGTCATCGCCACCACGCCTTCCGGGGAGCAGTTTTTGGCCTACAGGCTCCAAGGAGAAAGCCTTAAGGACATGGGGCTGAATGATCCGTCCATCCCGACCGAAATCAAGGTGGTCAGCAGCGAAGGCAGCCTTTTCTGGCTCAATGCCCTCTCCACCTGGCTGCCCATCCTCATCTTCATCGCCCTGATCGTCTTCATGATCAAGCAGATGGGCAAAGGGGCGGGAAGCGCCTTTTCTTTCGGCAAATCGCAGGCCCGAATCTATTCCAAGAACGGCCGCAACCGAACCACCTTCAAGGAGGTGGCCGGCATGGACGAGGCCAAGGAGGAGCTGGTGGAGGTGGTGGACTTCCTGAAGAACCCCAAAAAATACACCAAGATCGGCGCCAAGATTCCTCGGGGCGTGATCCTGGCCGGTGCGCCCGGCACAGGAAAAACGCTCCTGGCTCGAGCTGTAGCCGGAGAGGCCGAAGTCCCCTTCTTCAGCATTTCCGGCTCGGAATTCGTGGAGATGTTCGTGGGCGTGGGCGCCAGCCGCGTGCGCGACCTTTTCCAGAAAGCCAAGCAGAACGCCCGCTGCATCATCTTCATCGACGAGATTGACGCCGTGGGGCGGCAGCGAGGTTTCGGCATGGGCGGAGGGCACGACGAGCGCGAACAGACCCTGAACCAGATCCTGACCGAAATGGACGGCTTCGAGAACGAGACCAACGTGATCGTGATGGCGGCCACCAACCGTCCGGATGTGCTGGACGCCGCCCTGATGCGCCCAGGACGCTTCGACCGCCGCGTGGTCATCGATCTGCCCAACCTGACCGAGCGCCTGGAGATCCTGCAAGTCCACGCGCGCAACAAGCCCATGGCCAAAGACACCGAGCTGAATGTCATCGCCAAGCAGACTCCTGGCTTCTCCGGAGCCGATCTGGAGAACCTGCTCAACGAAGCCGCGATCCTGGCCGCCAAGAACAATCGCCCCACCGTGGAGCAGGCCGATCTGGAGCGCTCCATCGAAAAGGTGGGCCTGGGAGCGGAAAAGAAATCCCGCGTGATGAGCGATGCGGAGAAGAAGATCACTGCCTACCACGAAGTGGGCAACGCCCTGCCTCGCAAGCTTCTGCCCAAGTGCGATCAGGTCCACAAGATCAGCC
>CAYUUW010000009.1:40101-40659 GCA_964448005.1 uncultured Candidatus Peribacteria bacterium | reverse complement strand
ATTATCCAGTCATCTGAAAACCCTGGGTGTCCTAATTCCAATTTGAATTCAGGAAAATGCAAATTTTTGACAAAACGCCTTTTCTCTGTGGTCATAGTTCGAGAGTTTTTTGAGTTAAATGATTTATCTCTCCAGAAAATCAAAAAACAGTTGGGCTTTGCCTGTGGTGTAGTATAATCCCCCTCGCATAACCTTAAAATCCCATGCTGTTCCGCAAACACGCCTTGCTGGCGCCTATGCTGGCCTTCGCAATCCTCCTTTCCGCCCTTTCCTTTCCGACTTCCTCCCGCGCCTTCAGCGATGTTGCCGATGGGGCCTGGTATGCGGCGGCGGTGGAGCGCGGCGTGGAGGAAGGCTACATCGCCTCCGCCCCTCAGTTCCGTCCGGCGGACGATCTTTTGCGTTCGGAGATCGCCAAAATGCTGGCCCTGTACGCCCATTACCCCCTGCTCTCCGGCCAAACCAGCTTCACCGATGTCCCCTTCGGTTCCTGGTTTGCCCCTTACGTGGACACCCTTGCGGAGCGCAAGATCGTCAATGGCTACGTGGATGCCCAGG
>CAYUUW010000009.1:37524-40091 GCA_964448005.1 uncultured Candidatus Peribacteria bacterium | reverse complement strand
GACACTGGGCGACAGCACCCAAGCTGATTTTGCCAAGCGCATTGGGCGCAACCCCTGTGGAGCGGACACTCCGCCTATGAAGTGCTGGAGAACGCGCTGGATGCCCAGGGCAAGCCCACTAACACCTACGGCCCGGGCAATCGGGTGACCCGCGCCCAGGTGGCGGCCATGCTCGGCCGCATGCTGGTTTTGCCGGCTTCTGAATCCGCCTTAGCTTCCCCCTTTTCCGATCTTTCCGCCTCCCATTGGGCCTATCCATACGTGATGCCCTTGCAGGAAGCGGGGATTTTCTCCGGCTACAGCGACAAGACGTTTCATCCGGATGACCTGATCAATCGCGCGGAAATGGCCGTGGTTCTGTACAGGGCCCTGTCCTGGTCGGAGGAGCTATCCTCTGTCCAACCCGCCCCTTCCTCGCCGCAGCCTTCTTCTCCGGCCCCTTCAATTCCTTCCTCGCCGCAGCCCGCTCCCGCTCCCGCTCCCGCCCCAGCTCCCGCTCCCGCTCCCGCCCCAAGCTCACCCTCCTCTCCCGCTGCGGATCCTGCGCCGGTCGACAACGCCCTGGTTTCCTTTGCTGGGCCCGATGGCGTGACCCTGAACGGTCGCCTCTTCAAGCCCCAAGGGTCCGGCCCTTTTCCTGCCGTGGTGGCGATGCATGGCTGCGATGGCCTCTACTACGAGCCGGGCAAGCTGGCCTCTTCGTTCTCCTATTGGGGGCCGCGGATGATGAATGAGGAGGCTATGGTGATCCTTTTTGTGGACAGCTTCGGCCCTCGCGGCATCGAAAGCGTCTGCGGGAATGGGGACATTCTGAATGAGGCCAGCGAGCGGCCCAAGGACGCCTATGCCGGCCTAGCCTACTTGCGGACCCTGCCTTATGTGATCGACCAGAAAGTGGCTCTGGTGGGCTGGTCGAACGGAGGCAGCGCCGTGCTTTCGGCCATGGCCAAGAACGGGAATCCTGCAGGCCTGCCCAGCCAGGGCGGCTTCCTTTCCGCCGTGGCGCTCTATCCTGGGTGCGGCCTGAGGAACTATTACGGAACAGACCATTCCAGCCTGGCCACTTTGGAGAAAAGCACTTACCTGCCCTACGCCCCGGTCACCATTCTGGCCGCCGGCAGCGACCAGACGACTCCTCCGGACCCCAAGTGCGTGAACCTGGTCAGCCACGCCCAGCAGCTGGGCGCCAGCTCCGCCTCCGGCAATCCCATCTCCATGACCATCTATCCCGGAGCCCAGCACGGCTTCGATCGGGCCAAGGCCGGCGATTCGGAATGGACCGCGGATGATCTTTCCGCCCAGTCCAGCGCTCGCAGCGTGCTCATGCAGGCTCTGGAGTCCGTCCTGAAGTAAGCCTTCCCTTCCGTCCATTCAACCCATCCATAATCAGACTCCAGCCATGAGCAAAGACCTCACCCCAAGAAGCGAAGACTATTCCAAGTGGTACAACGAGCTGGTGGTGAAGGCCGACCTGGCCGAGAATTCCTCGGTTCGGGGCTGCATGGTCATCAAGCCCTACGGCTACGCCATTTGGGAGAAGATGCAGGCCGAGCTGGACCGCAAGTTCAAGGAGACCGGCCACAGCAACGCCTATTTCCCCCTCTTCATTCCCAAAAGCATGTTCGAGGCGGAAGAGAAGAATGCCGAAGGCTTCGCCAAGGAGTGCGCCATCGTGACCCACTACCGGCTCAAGAATGACCCCGCGCGCCCTGGCAAGCTGATGGTCGATCCGGAGGCGAAGCTGGAGGAGGAGCTGGTCGTCCGTCCCACCAGCGAAGCGGTGATCTGGGGCACCTACAAGGGCTGGATCCAGTCCTACCGCGATCTGCCCCTGCTCATCAATCAGTGGGCCAATGTGGTCCGCTGGGAAATGAGGACTCGCCTTTTCCTTCGCACGGCAGAATTCCTGTGGCAGGAAGGGCACACAGCGCATGCCACCGAAGCCGAGGCCTTGGCGGAGGCGCAGAAGATGATCGAGGTCTACGCCGATTTCGTCGAAGGCTTCATGGGCATTCCTGTCATTCGCGGAGTGAAGAGCGAAAGCGAGCGCTTCGCAGGCGCCGAGCAGACCTACTGCATCGAGGCCCTCATGCAGGACGGCAAAGCCCTGCAGGCCGGAACCTCGCACTTCCTCGGACAGAATTTCGCCAAGGCTTTCGATGTGAAATTCGCCAATGCCGAAGGAAAGCAGGAATATGTTTGGGGAACTTCCTGGGGCGTGTCCACTCGGCTCATGGGAGCCTTGGTGATGACCCATTCTGACGACCACGGCTTGGTGCTTCCTCCGAGCCTGGCTCCCATTCAGGTGGTGATTGTGCCGATCCATAAAACCGAAGAGCAGCTGCAGCAGGTGGGGCAAGCGGCCCGGGATCTGGCTTCCCAGCTGGGAGCCTTGGGCATCTCCGTGAAATACGACGACCGCACCACGCATTCGCCTGGCTTCAAGTTCAACGAGTACGAGCTGAAAGGCGTTCCGGTGCGGATTGCCATCGGACCCAGGGATCTGGAGAACGGAACCTTCGAAGTGGCCAGACGGGACACCTTGGCCAAGGAGCTGGTGACAAAGG
>CAYUUW010000009.1:7536-37514 GCA_964448005.1 uncultured Candidatus Peribacteria bacterium | reverse complement strand
CCTCTTCGATCGGGCGCTGGCCCACCGCGCAGCGGGCACCACTCCGGTGGAGAGCTTCCAGGAATTCCAGGATGTGCTGGAGGGCAAAGGCGGCTTCATTCTGGCCCATTGGGACGGAACGGCCGAGACCGAAGAGAAGATCAAATCCTTGACCAAGGCTACGATCCGCTGCATTCCTTTGGACGGGCCCAAGGAAGAGGGGAAGTGCGTCTTTTCCGGCGCGCCCTCGGCTCAGCGGGTGCTTTTTGCGAAGGCCTACTGATCCAGGCCTCCAAAGCATCTGCTTCCAGGATCTTTTGGACGTGCTTCTTTTTCTGCCCCAGCCCGATTCCCCCCCCCTCTCTCTTTTTGGTCAGGCCGAGAGTTTTTTTGCTGCCCCAAAATAATTTGACAATATTTACACCTTAGTCTATTTTTATATCACCGTCTTGCTCGAGCCTTCTGCGGACAAGGAAAAGGAGGTTGAGCGAACTCCGGGGGACTTTCCTCTTCGCAGGCTGGTTCGCAGGGCGGCGACCGTCACCTCTTCTTGGGCAACCAAGGGGAGGCGGCGGTCCTTTTTCAGGTGCGCCTCCCTTATTCTTGGGCAGCTGCGCTTAGCCGGAAAAAGCCTTCCCTCTTCGGTCTTTTTGCCCTAAGATGGGCCGCATGCCGCCTGCTGGGCGCCGCCGCCTTTTCTGCTTCCTGTAAAATTCATCCTCCATGAAAAACCCTTCCCCCAGAGCCCTCCCGAATTTGACGGAAGGCTCCATTCTCAAGGCCCTCTTCGCCCTTTCCGTTCCGATCGTCCTTTCCAATCTGCTGCAAACCGCCTACCAGCTCACCGATACCTTTTGGGTGGGGCGGCTCGGCCCCGATGCGGTGGCTGCGGTTTCGCTCAGCTTCCCGGTGGTTTTCCTCATGATTGCGCTCGGCGGAGGCTTCACCATGGCCGGCACCATTCTGGTGGCCCAGTACAAGGGCAAGGGTGATTTGGCCGCCGTGGGGCATGTTTCCAGCCAGACCCTGCTCATGAGCCTTCTGGTCTCCATTGCGCTTTCCGTGATCGGCTTTCTGATTTCGGAGCCGATCCTGAGGCTGATGGGGGCCGAGCCTGCGGTGCTGCCCCAGGCCACCCTGTACCTCAAATATTCCTTTCTTGGCCTGGTGTTCACCTTCGTTTTCTTCATGTACCAGTCGCTGATGCGAGGAGTGGGGGACGTGAAGACTCCGATGCTGGTGATCCTGGGAACCGTGCTCCTGAATTTCGTTCTCGATCCGCTTTTCATCATGGGCTGGGGGCCGATTCCCGGCTTCGGCGTGGCCGGCGCCGCCATGGCCACCCTGGGCACCCAGGCTTTGGCGGCCATCGTGGGCCTGCTGATGCTTTTTCATGGAAGATACGGCATCCGGATAAGGCTTTCTGAAATGAAGCCCGATTTTTCTCTCATCAAAAAGATGTTCTTCCTCGGCCTGCCGGCCTCGATCGAGCTTTCCACGCGAGCCTTGGGGCTCATGATCATGTCTTTCCTGGTCGCCAGCTTCGGCACCCTCACAGTGGCTTCCTACGGCATCGGCGTGCGCATCTTCAGCTTCGTGGTGATCCCCGCGTTTGGCCTGGCAATGGCTACCTCTACCCTGGTGGGGCAGAACATGGGTGCCGGCAAGATCGAGCGGGCGGAAAAGACCGCCCAGCAGAGCGCTGTGATCGGCTTCATCATGCTGGCCTTGGCGGGCCTTTTCTTCTATCTCTTCGCCGAGCCTGCCACTCGGCTTTTCATTCCCGATAGCCCCGAAGTGATCCGCTCCGGCTCGCAGTTCGTCAGGATCATGGCTCTCAGCTTCGGCTTCGTGGGGCTTCAGCAGGCCTTGAATGGAGCCTTCATGGGATCGGGAAACACCATGAGCTCCATGATGCTATCCATCGTTTCGCTGTGGGTCTTCCAGTTTCCCTTGGCCTATGTCCTTTCCCAGCACACCGGCCCCGCCGAATGTGGTATCTGGTGGGCGGTTCCCATCTCCAATGTGCTGGCGGCGCTTGCCACGATCGCCCTTTTCCTCACGGGCAGATGGAAGCGCAAGCGCCTGATGGAGCCCAGCGCGCTCCAAGAAAAGGTGATCGGGGAGGCCATGGTGGAGGAGGGGATGGGGTAGCGTTGGGCGACCCGCTTTCCATTTGCCCTTTTTGGGCCTAAAATAGAGCTGCTTCCTATTTTCATCCCCCTTCCCATGGATGACCGGAGGCTTCCCCTGGACGTGGCCGAAAAAATAGAGCTCCATGCCGCTCGGCTTTTGCGCTTGACCTTGATTGGGGCTGCGGCGCTCGCTCTTTACGGGGGGCGCTGGACGCTGGCCCTGATAACCTTGCTGATTCTGGGGCTCACTTTTCTGCCGCTGCTTTTTCAGCGGCAAACGCGCATCCGTTTGCCGCTGGATTTCGAATTTGTCGTGATTCTGCTCCTGTATGCTTCCCTTTTTCTGGGCGAAGTGGGGGATTACTACGTCAGATTCTGGTGGTGGGACCTGATGCTGCATGGCTTTTCGAGCGTGGCAGTGGGGTATGCCGGCTTTCTGATCCTCTATATTCTGCATGCGGAGAACCGCTTGGGCGCGCGGCCTTTTTGGATCGCCCTCTTTTCGTTCTGCTTCGCTTTGGCGGCAGGGGTCCTGTGGGAGATTTTTGAGTTCGCTATGGATCGGCTGCTGGGCACGAACATGCAGAAATCCGGACTGCTGGACACCATGGGGGATCTGATGGTGAATGCCGTCGGAGCCCTATTCGCCTCTTTCGTGGGCTATTTATATTTGCGCGGAAAGTCCATTGGTCCTTTTCGCCGCCTGATGCGCCATTTTGTGAGCCGCAATCCAGAATTGTTCGAAGGGGCCTGGGCAACAAAAAAGAGGCGCGAAGCGCCTCTTTTCGGTCATTGAATCTTTTCCTATTCCACAATGAGCTTTCCCTTCATGCCCATGGCCCGGTGATTGCCCACAGAGCAGTAGTACTCGAACTCGCCTTTCTTGTCGGCCACAAAAGTCACGGAGCTGCTGTCTCCCGTTCCCACCTGGTCCGTGGCGGCGTTGAATTCGTCCAGCACCCAGTCGTGGAAGCCGCTCGTGGTGGTGAAGCGAATCACTACCGTATCGCCTTGCTTCACCCGAAGTTCCGGAGCCTCCTTTCCCTCCATCATGAATTTCATGTTCTCTCCCGTCAGCTCGAAGACCGTGGCGCTTTCGTCGATAGCCATTCCTCCGCTGCTTTCTGCGGGAGCCTCTGGCTCGTGCTGGGTGGCTCCCTCCATTTCGCGCGCTTCTTCAGCATGGGCCATGCCCACCTCCTCTCCCGCAGGAGCAGGAACACCGGTTGGGGCATGAGCGGGAGCGCAGGCGGCCAAAAGGAGGAGGGGGAAAGCCAGGAAAATCGATTTTTTCATGGAATAAAGATGAATGGAAAATTGCCATGATTCTAGCATGGGCCGGGAGGGAGGGCTATCCATTCAGGTAGGTCACGCTCAGCTGTAGCAGGGTGGCGAAGCTTACCCAGAGCAGATAGGGAATTTGGAGATACGCCACCCAGCGCTTGCGATTCCAGATGCTGGCCATGGCCCAAATCAGCGTCCCGAGGACCAGCAGGATATCTGCGCTGGCCAGCAGGTTGCTTTGCAGGCCAAATTGGATAGGGGTGAACAGGGCGTTGAACAGCAGATTCAGGAAAAAAGGAAAAGTCGCTTTCCATGGAATTTCCCTGCGGTAGGCCATCCAGAATACATACCCAAAGCTTATGGCGATCAGAAGGTACAGCACGGTCCACACCGGGCCGAAGAGCCAGGCCGGCGGGGAAAAGAACGGCTTGATCAGCTGATTGTAGTAGGCGTAGCTTTCCATGCTTAAGGGTTTTGGATGAGGTAATGGTTCAGGTTCGCTTCAGCCAAATAGTAATTCTCTCCTCTTTTGGCCAAGAAGGAGAAGATGCCTTTCTCGTCCAGAAGGATAGGGTAGGGGAAAACGGCGCAGCAGCCGTGGGTGCGGATCTGGTCGAAATCCGCGGAGGCTTTTTGGCCATTGAACATCAGGAATTTCTTCCCGTCCTTTTCCGCAACGAAGCCGATCTTTCCTTGGTATGCAAACAGGTGCGAGCTTCCTTCCAGACCATACGCTTCGTTCAAGGTTTTTCCTTCGTAGAATACGTCGGTAGTGGTGAACATGTTTTTTCCTTCCGCTTTTCCGCCTTTCAGGCGAACAAAAGTAAAGGAGGGCTTCTCCAAAACGACGGTCGCTTCTTGCAGGGGGTGTTCGGCTCCGTAGAACATGGGGCTGGAGAAAAGCTTCTCTTCGCCCCTGAAAATCGAGTACTCCCCCTCGTTGGGCCAATCGCTCTCTCCTCTGATGGTATAGACCTCTTTTCCATCGGTTCTGAATTCGCCCAAGTCCTTCATTTTCTTGATGAAATCCAGCGGGAGCGAGGGTTTGAGAAGGGCGCACCATCCATTCCCATCGCATTCTCCTATTTCCGCTCCAGCGGGCAGATTTTTTGAATAGATTTTGAGGCCTGTCGTGTGGCAATTGGCTTTGTCCGATTCCGGGCACTCAAAAGCTACTTTCAGGCGCTGCATGCTTTGCGTCGTGAGGAGCGGCTCGCCTGGGCTGCGCCAAAACTCCGTTCCAGCCTTTTCCAGCCTTTGCCTTTCCTCCTTGGCGGCTTTCGAGGGAGAATCCTCCACATCCTCTTCGTTGAGGCTTGTTTCCACCTCCTGATAGGCGGCCGGATCAAGGCTTCCCGAAACAGCCGGTTCCGGCATAGGTTCGGCTGCAGGGCTGCAGCTTGCCAAAAGCAACAGGCTGGCCAGTGAAAGAGGCGAAAAGAGCTTGGTTCCCATAGGAAGAGCAGCTAAGGAATAAGGAGCGGAGAGCTGCCTTCATTTTACATTCAATGCGGTTTGGAGCGAAGGGCTTTCTTCCCCGAAGCCTTGAGCTCGTTTTCTTCGCCCCCTTTCTTGCCTAGGCGCACCAGCAGGTAATTGAATATCTCCTTGGCCACGTTGATGCCTGTGGCCTCTTCGAAGCCTTCGAAATACGGCGAAGCATTCACTTCGCAGATGCGATAGCCCTCCTTGTCGAATAGGATGTCCACGCCGGCGATGTCCAGGCCGATGATCTTGGCCGATTCCACCGCCAGCCATTCGATCTCCGGATTGAGGGGGAAGGCTTCGACCGTTCCTCCGCCGGAGTAATTCGCCTTGAAATCCCCGGGCCTTCCGGTACGCAGCATGGCGCCGATCGCACGGCCTCCGATCACGAAGACCCGAATGTCTTTTCCTCGCTTGGCCCCGATGAATTCCTGAAGGATCAGATTGAGCTTCTTGGAATCGGTGGATTGCTCCAGCATCTCCATCACATCCTCCAGCTGGTTGCGGCTCTCGCAAAGGACGATTCCTTTGCCTTCGCTCCCCTCGGTCTTCTTCAGGACAATGGGGTAATCCAGCTGCTCCTCCACCAGGCCCAGGTTGAGAGGGAATTTGGCCAGGATGCTTTTGGGAACAGGAAGGTTGTTGTGGGCCAGCATGTGCAGGGTCAGCAGCTTGTCTTTGGCCACCTGGCGGGGGCCGGAATGGTTCAGCACCAGGCAGTTGCTCTGCTCAAAGTGCCGCGTGACCATGTGCGCGAAATAGTTGCTGGTGTAGCGGGGCATGAAGACATCCGGAAGAAGAAAGGGCTTGTCCTTGTAGAAGAGCTTTTGCCCCCCTTCGCAGCCCACCAGAAGCTCGAAATCCCCGGAGAGCACCACTTGCAGCCTGATCCCCATCTCCTTCGCTTCCGCTTTCATTCGTTGGTTTTCGTAGCACTTGAGCCTATTTTGGCTCGAAAGCAAAGTGATTCTCATGAGGCTTTGTTTAGGCAGCGCCGATCATACCTACCTAAAGCAGAATTGGCAAACCTCCAGGGCGCTTTTCGCATTATAAAGCAGAATGAAGCTTTCTATTATGCTGCTTATGCTATCATTTTTCGCCCCATCTCCATAAGCGCCTGCAGCCCAGCCAAAGACCTTTGAGCGCTCCGATTCCCAGCAGGAGGTAGATTGCCCCCTGCAAAACCCGCATGGCCAGGATGGCAAGGCCCACGGTTAGGCCCTGAAAGACGCTATTGGCGTTCGTTGCCAGCGACTTCATCTGAGCCTTCCAGCTTTGCTCGATCCGCTCCCAATCCAGAATTGTATTCTTATTCAGCGTCAGATTGAAAAAAACGTATTCCAGCCTATCCTCTTCCGAATCCTGCTGCCACTTCAGATGGTCGATCTCCTTCTCCAGGTCCAGTCGATTCTGGTTCAGCTTTTGCACCAGTTTCAGCTTTTCGGCCACCACGCGGGAGAGGGTCTGAAGATCTCCTTTTTTCGTCGCCAAATCGCCGAGCGCTTCGTATTGATCCATCGAAGACTTAAGTGTGATTTCTGCCTCATTCAGGCCTTTCCGCATGATCTCCAAATCCCTTTCGTAGTCCTGAATCGCCCCTTGGATGCTTTGGCTGCTGGCATTGAGGTGTTCCGGATCCATGGCTTCAATAAGAGCCACGATGGGTTCCGCTTTGTCCTTTTCCGCCTTGAAGCGGAAATAGCAGGATTCCTCGCTTTGGTCCGAGGCCTCAAAAATCACCTCTGGCTTCTCTTTGAGGGCGATGATCTGGGCGCAGTCCCTGGCCAAATGTCGGGTCCTAATCCGTCCTGTGTACTCCCTGATCTCAAATTTTTCGGCCTCTCTTCCTGATAGGACGCCTGGGAAAATTGGCTCCTCCATCGTTTCAAGCCCATCTGCGGCCGAACTCTCAGCATCGAAAAATCCGACGCTTGCGGCGGGGGCTGGCGCATAGCCGTATTCGCCCCCAGGGCTTATCCCCACCCCTTGCATCGCTCGGCTGGCGAAGCCGTCCAGCATCCCTCTATCCATTTTTTGGCCGAAGCTCAGGGTTAGGGCAAAGCCCACCAGGCTCAGCGCCAGGCTGATGCCTGCGGCTCCCAGCACAAAAAGCCCAAGGGCTTTCAGGATGGACCGGGCCGACCAGTCGAAACTTTTAATAAAATTCATGAGTTGATAGTTAGGAATTACGAGTCATTTCCAATGGTGGCTCGAGTTTGGTGCGAATTGTTGGGTGTATCGTTGTTTAATCCACAATGCGCCCCACCATCCGTACACTACGAAAACAGGTCGAAGAAAGTAACTTTATTTAAAGCTCACCAATGTCGCCACAATGGTGTAGGCGGCAATGATCACCAGGATGCCGATGACGGCGTTCTTCACGATGGTCTTGGCTTTGGTGACTTGGTCCTCGTCGCCGTAATTGGCGACCATCATCGCGCCTCCGTACACCAGCAGCCCCAGGGCGATCAGCCCCACGAAGCCCAGGATGAAAGTGAGGATGGTGCCCATCAGGCCCACCAGGTTGGCGATATTGCTGGAATAGATCTGGTCGTCTTGGCTCGCTGGCGCCACAAAAATGTTCTGGACCACCACCCGGTTCACGGCGATCAGGATCAGGCCGACTCCCACCCACAGGATGGACTTCTTCTGGGCCGTGATCTTGGTCTCGTCCCCCTGGGCCGTGATGGCCCGGACGCCGCTGAGCACCAGCATGAAGATGGCCGCCACGCCGATGATGGCCCGAATGAAGCCGACAATGCCGAAAATCTCCGCATCGAAGGCTGCGTTGGCCACCCCTCCTGTGTCCAGCCCGTCTCTCATGATTCCCGCCGGGCCGTAGAGCAGGCTGATCATCCTTTCGATGAGCAGGATCGACACCAGGCCAATGACGGCGTAGGTGATGCTTCGCTTCTGCTCGCTGACCACCCCTTCGTCTCCATTGGCGAAGACCATTCGGACCCCGCTGACCACGATCCATACCACGGCCAGGCCTCCAACCAGGTTCCGAATGGCGATCACAATGGATTGCATGATGCTCCGGAGCTGGCGTTCGCCTTCGAAGCGCGCAGCCAGGACTCCTGTGGTAACCGCTTCGATTTCGGCGCCCCCAAAGTCAACCGTTTCTCCTTCGGTGTTCTGGTAGCTCAGCTCCGCCAGATCCTCTTTCAGGGCCTGCAGGCCTTCCTCCTGGTCTTGGGCCAGGTAGCCTTGGGCCAGGCTGGCCAGGTTCCTTACCCCCTCTTCTTTCCACAGCTCGTCGGCTTCCTTCAGGGCCGCCACGATTCCGTACGGGAGGTCTCCCCACTGGCCCAGGCCGAAGTAGTAGTCCAGCTCGGCAAACAGCAGCTCCGCCCCCTGCGCGCTTTTTTCCTCTTCCAGGTCAGGGAAAAGGCCTTTCAGCTCCTCCTTCACGGTGGTTTGCAGGTCTTCCAGCTCGTCCTCCAGCAGGCCAATCTCCTCTTCCAGGGAATCCCGGCCGGCTTGGGTGGAAGCTCTGGATCTTGTGGCGTCCAGAACAGAGATTCTGTAGCGCAGCTCATGGATTCCTTCCGCCCCTTCGAATTCCTCCCGGTAATCCTGGGCCAGCGCGGCCAGGCTTTCCACCCCCTCTTTCTCCAGGGGCTCAATCCACTCCAGGGTCAGCGAGCCCCATTCGTTCTGCGGCAGGCTGTAGTCGATGAGCTGGATCCCGTCTTCCCCGAGCCTGCTCTTGATGGCGCTCAGGGAATCCAGGGAGCTCTGCGCCAGGCCCAAGGCCGGCGCCGAAAGGAGTCCGAAGGCGGCCAGCGAAATGAGGGCAAGGAGTCTTTTCATGCGATTTCGCGATTAATTAGGATACACGCCTGCCAAAGTCTTGTACGGCGCGCAGGTGAATGCCGGGTCGTCCCGAGGACTATCGCATCATAAGGTTGAGGCAAAAAGCAGCGCGCTGGCCGTCAGGGGCTCGGCGGTGAAGGTGTTCACTAGGGCGTAGGCCGCGTAGATGATGGCGATTCCGGTCACGCCTCCTGCGATCATCCTTTTGCTCTTCTGCACCTGCTCGTCGTTGTCCAGGGCCGTCAAATAAAGGAACCCGGCATAAAGGGTGAAGGCGATGGCCAGGGGGCCCAGGAACACCAGGATCAGGCGGATGATGCTGGAGATCTCGCCGATGGCGCTTTCGGCCCCTGCCGCCACCACTTCCCTGGGCTCGTTGACGACGTAGATGGCGTTCACGATGTTGCTTGCCAGCAGGATCACGAGCAGGCCCACCATTCCCCACACCAGGCTTTCCTTGTGCTTGGTCAGCTCCTCCTCCTGGTCCGAGGCGAGAACCATGCGCGCTCCGGTGATGGTCATGTACAGCACGACGATGGATCCCAGGATCCACTTGATGTAGCCCACAATGGCTCGCAGCTGGTCCTGGGCCGCGCCGAAATCGATCAGCTTGTCGGAGCTGGCTTGTTCGGGGTTGAAGATGGAGGCGACGTTCTCGGAGATCAGCAGCACGGCAAAGCCGACGAAGGCCATGAGGAAATTCTTCTTCTGCTTTTCCATGACCTCCTCTTTTCCGCTGGAGAAAACAAGGGTGAGGCCGTAGATGGTTCCGGTGAGGAGGGCGACGCCACCCACCAGGTAGCGGACGATGACGATCAGGTTCCGGATGAGCTTTTCGACCAGGACTTCGCCGCTGGCTTCCGTGCCGCCGGGAAAGGTGTTGGTCGGGCGGATGTACTGGTCCCACGCTCCGCCCAGGTAGCCTTGGGCGTGCCCGGCTTTGGCCATGGCCAAAAGCCCCACTGCGATCAGTGCCGCCAAAGCTGCGAATTTTGCGGTGGCCAGCCAAAAGTGCTTTTGCTGAAGGTGGCGCATTTGTTTTTTTGTTTTGCTCCATTTTAGGCCAAATTCACCCGATTGTCCACTGTTGAGCTTAATCCTCTGGCTTCCGTATCGCCGCCTTCTCGGCTCCTCCAGAGTATTTGAGGGCCTTCTCCGGGCCACTGAACCCTTGCAATACTATTGACTAAATAATGACAATAGTTTATATTTTAATCAATAATTGCTCTTTAGCTCATTGGCAAAAACGTGGAGTGAATGGAATAAGGTTGGAAGATTTTGATGGCCCCTCCCTCTTGCCTTTTCAATAAAGAAGGCGGGCGGGAGCGACTGTCACTTCAACCAACACAACAGGAGATTCAAGACAGTGAATGACGACCACCAAAAGACTCGAGAATTTTTGGAGAATTGCGACCGACTCGATAAGCTTGAGCGTGCCTTTTGGCTTCTTGCAAAGGCTGCCTTTGCGGCAATTTTCTTCTCTTCCGCCCTCGAAATCGTCGATGACGACCCGGACTTCGCTGCATTTTTTTCCCTTGGGGCGCTCCTGATGAGCGTTTACGTTCTGCTGGATATCCGGGACGAGCTGAGGCGCAAAAAGGGAGGAGCTATCCCTTATGCCTGCCGCGGGCTCATGCTGGCGGTTCTCATTGCGCTTCTTCTGCACATTCCAGTTTGGCTGACATTTGCTACCCACCTTGCCTCCCTCCTCAATGGCGTAGCCGCACTGCTAACCTTCATGGCTTTGGCCATGCGTCTTGCCCTTTACTTGACCGACCTCAAGAAGCGGAAGGACCAAAGCGCCAATTGACGGCGCCCCACGAGGTTTGCGTGGCTCTCCGCCATTCACTCCTCCACCTTTTTGCCAATCAGCAGCCTACGACATTGCGTCGAGGGCCTTCTCCGGGCCACTGAACCCCTGCAATCCTATTGACTAAATAATGAAAATAGTTTATATTTTAATCAATAATTGCTCTTTAGCCTCATTGGCAAAAACGTGGAGTGAATGTGCGTTCCCGGCTCAGTCAATGTCAGCGACTCTTCATTTTTGTCTTTTTTGAAAGATGAGAATGAGGAGTCCGGCAAACAAAACCGGGAGAAGGACAATCATGACTCAGCCAATCGAACAAGAAAAGCCCACTGCGCTACGACCTCAGCCCGATCCACTCCAGGAGTCCCAAGGGGGTGGTACTTTCAACTTCCGGGTCATTCCCGGAGGCTTCTTGCTTGCCATCGGAGTGCTCTGTATGACTCTGTCGACGCAGGCTATCTGCAACGGCGACTTCTCCTGGATCATGCGAGAACTCGCCGGCTTCTGGGAGCTGTATGCCGTGAGCTTCGTTGGTCTCATCTCCGTCGTCACCTGCATCTTCCAGATGGTCTGCTGCGTCAAGCGCGGGGAGAACTCCCAGGTCTGGGGAGTTGCCTGGCAGAGCCTACTACTCGGTGTTTTGCTGGCTACCGTCGGGATCACGATCGGCATGACCAACTTCGGCCTCAAGATCGCCGGCGTGGGCTACGAAATCCTCGGCTTCGCCGGGATCTTGGTTATTGGTGCTTCTTGCCCCATCTTCGTCATCGCGAAGCTGACCAAGCCTTCCTCCCGGCCCGAGTCGGAAGCTCAGGTCGTCCAGCCCTACGAGAAATCCGGGTCCGAGTAGCCCGACCTACTCAGGGCCTCGGCTCTGACAGTGATGAGGGGGGTGAGTCGTTCAGCGCGCATTCACTCCTCCACCTTTTTGCCAATCAGTAGCCCCCGACATTGCGTCGAGGGGCTTTTTCGCTTTGTTTATCGCCTTTTATCATGAAGGCTGTTTGCCCAAATTTGAGATGGACTCCACTGCGGGGCTGTTTTGCAGGCTGCCCCCAGAAAATAGGCTTGCGCAAGGCAGGGGATTGCTGTAGATTTTTTAGGCTTAACTTTAGACGAAGAAACCATGTCCAAGAAGCCGGTCCCAAAAAAACAGCAATCGAATAAGCAGACCAGTGCGCGCTACAAGACCTTTCAGAACCGCGCCCGCAAACGCCTGCTTGCCTTGGTATCCTTGAACGATTGCCCCAACTGCAGCAAAAAGAAGCTTTCCCATACCGCCTGCCCCGCCTGCGGCCACTACAAAGGGCGGGTTGTTGTGGACAAGAGCCGAAAGATCGAAAAGATCATCCGCGTGAAGGCGTAGCCTTGTTGCATAGCGCCTTTTTCGGCCTCCATCCTAATCCCTTCCCGCTATGGCCAGCTGGCGTCATCTTTCCCGGGTGATTGTGATGCAGAGCCTGTTCGAGCATCAGGCCAGAGGGGGCGTTCTTTCCCAGATCCTGGACTACAACCTGGAGCATTACGGCTCTAAGATCGGCGAGACCCTTTTTGCCAAGAGCCTTTCCGCCAAAATCGAAAAAGAGCTTCCGCGCATCTACCGCCTCATCGAAAAGCACGCTCCGGAATGGCCCGTGGAAAGGATGGACCCTGTGGAAAGGGCTATTTTGTGCTTGGGCATTTGCGAGCTGATCGATCCGGAAAAGGACGTGCCGCTGAATGTGGCTATCAATGAGGCGATCGAGCTGGCCAAAACCTACGGGGACCAGAGCAGCGCCAAGTTCGTCAATGGGGTGCTCAATGCGGTGGCCCACGACAAGGCTTTGAACAAGCCTCCCTCGGTCAAGCCTTCTTCGGCCAAAGCGAAAAGAACGGCCTCGACTCAGGCTTCCCCTGCCCAAAAAAATTCCCCCAAGGCAAAGCCCAAAAAGCCCTCTGCCCCCAAAAAGCCCTCTGCCCCCAAAAAGCCCCCTGTCCCCAAAAAGCCCCCTGTCCCCCCTCGGCGGCAGACAGGCAAAAAATAATCCATCGAACCGCTTGCCTCCTCGCTTTGCCGGGGCTTGGGTTGAGTTTTGCAAGGCAAGGCCTTAGAATGCAAAGGAAAAAAAGCCACCCATGCAGGAGCTGGAAGAAAAAATAGGCCTCACGTTCAAGAGCCACGAGCTGCTTCAGCAGGCTTTCGTCCATCGCTCTTACCTCAACGAGCATCGCCAATCCAAAATGGAGAGCAACGAGAGGCTGGAGTTTTTGGGGGATGCCGTGCTGGAGCTGGTGGTGACCCAGTACCTCTATTCCACCTATCCCAATCCCGAAGGAGAGCTGACCAACTGGCGCTCCGCCTTGGTGAAGGGCGAAATGCTGGCCAAGGTGGCCCAGCAGCTGGATCTGGGCAAACACCTTTTGCTCAGCCATGGCGAAGAGAAATCCGGAGGGCGGGAAAAAGACTACCTTCTGGCCAATACCTTCGAGGCCCTGATCGGCGTGATCTACCTGGAGCTGGGCTATGCGAGCGCCCAAAAGTTCATCGGGCAATTTCTGCTGGTCCATTTGGAGGACATTCTGCAGAAAGGGGCCCATATCGACTCCAAATCCAAGCTTCAGGAGCTTTCCCAGGAAAAGGTGGGGCTCACGCCGGCCTACCGCCTGGAGCACGACGAAGGGCCTGACCACAGCAAGGTCTTCACCATGGGGGCCTACATCGGCGGACGGATTGTGGGGAAGGGGAATGGCGGAAGCAAGCAGACCGCCGAACAAGCCGCAGCCGAAGATGCCTTGCGGCGGCTGAAGTGGTGAGTCGACTGAATCGGATCAGCTGCTGCGGCCGTTTTTTTGGTGATGCGTAGTTCGCTGGTTGCCTCCGGCTCTTCTTCCTTCTCAGCGAGGGAGGATCTTGATCGAACGGTTCTCTCCTTCGCCTGCGCTCTGGGTGACGACCCTGTCCTTGAATCGATCGTCGCTGGCCAGGAAAAGGTGGACCTTCCTGCGGAAGTAGGCATTCATGGGGGGCAGGGGAATCTCGCGCTGGGTCTGAAGGGCGTATTCGGCCTTCCTTTCGGCCAGCTTCAGCACGCTTTCCTCCTGGCGCTTCTTGTACCCGTCCACATCCACCACGATCTGGGCCTCGCTTTTGACCCCCTGCTTCCACAGCAGGCAGCGCAGCATGTGCTGCAGGGCTGCAATGGTTTCGCCGTGCCAGCCGATCAGGAGGCTGGACTGGGACGTTTCGATCTGGGCGTAGTAGGCGCTCTCCGATTCCTTGATGATCCTGACTCCGCTAAAAGGCACTCCCATTGCTTCCAGAAGCCTTTCCAGTGTTTGCTTGATGAGAAGGTCCATGGTTGACGGGGTTCATTGCTTTTGCTGCCATTCTACCTTGCCGAGGCTGGGCGGGCAAATCGACCTTCTTTTGATTTTCGGTCTCCGCGTTCTCAGTTCTTGCTGCGGTTGATGGCCAGCTGCTGAAGCAGGCCGAAGAGGGTCGAGGTCCCCCAATAGATTCCCACGGCCGCTGGCGTGCTGGCGGTGAAGAAGGCAATCATCACAGGCATGGCGTAGAGCATGGTCTGGTTCATCATTGGCAGGGGCGACTGGTCATCCGGGTTTGGCTTGGCCTTGCCCAGCGTCAGCTTCATCTGAATGAACTGCAGTCCGCCCACGATCAGCGGAAGGACGATGAGGTTGTTCCGGCTCAGGTCCATGCCCGCGAAATGCGGATTGATGCTGGAGGTGTCGAAGCCTTTCAGGGTGCCGTAAAGCAGATCGGGATTGATGGACTGGAGCCCGTCGCGCACCACATAGAAAAGCGCAATCAGAACCGGAAGCTGGATCAGCATGGGCAGGCAGCTGCCCATGGGGCTCACCTTGTGCTTTTTCCAGAGCTCCATGGTCTCCTGCGCCAGCTTCTGCTGGTTGTCCTTGTATTTCAGCTTGAGCGCGTCCAGCTGAGGCTGAATCCTCTGCATCTGCTTTTGGGCCTGCAGGGCCTTCTGGTTCGGCAGAAGAAGGATGAGCTTGATCAGGATCGTCAGCAGGATCACGGCCCATCCCAAGCTGGCCCCCGGAAGCTTGGCGATGATGAAGATCAGGACATTCAGGATCGGCTTGTAGAGGCCTTCTTGCCACACCGTCCGGAAAATGGAAGGCTTCTCGATTTCCAGGGAATGGGAGTATTCCTTTGCCTTGCCCTCTTCCTCCAGCGCCAGGCTGATGCGGTAGGTTCCGGTTTCCCCGAAAAGCTTCCAGTTCCATGGGGCGTAGGAAAGCATCGCTGACTTGCCGGATTCAATCTGCTTGGGCATCTTCTCGCAGGCGGAAAGGTCCGCTTCGGCTTCCAGCAGGCTCCATTCTCCGTTCCGGAAGCGCTCCACCTTCAGCGGATGGCCCGGGCAGAATTCAGGAAGGATCACCGGCTCTTGGCTGTTGTTGCGCACCTCAAGCTGGAAGGCTTTGCCGATGGCGATTCTGTTTTTTCCTTCCAGCACGATGTCCTCCCCGGAAGGGGCCGCCTTCTTCTCCATGAAAAACTGCAGCGCCAGCAGAACAATGGCAAAAACCAGAAGCGGGCGCAGCAGCTTCGAGATCTTTTGGCCGCTCTCGGGGGAAATGAGGGGGTTGGACATGCGGAAATCTTTAGGCGGCCTGCTTGGCTTTTCGGAGAAAATCCATGACTTCCTGTTTCAGCTCCGAAAAGGAGGGGGGAGTCGAAGTGGGCCGAAGGGCCACCAGGGCGACAATGGAGGCGGAACTGTGCGGGAGCGAGAGGCGGAAGGCTTCGCTGGTCTGGCGCTTGATTCTGTTCCGGAGCACGGCTTTGGGCGACACTTTCTTGCCTACGGCAATGGCGATCTCTGTCTGCGGGCGAATGGAGGGCATGAAGCGGACAAAAAAGTGTCTGCCTTTCCAAACAGAGCCTTTTTTGAGCAGCAAGGTGATGAGACGCGGACTTCCGATCCGCTCTTTTCTGCTGAGCATGGCTTAAACGCTCAGGCGGACTCGGCCTTTGCTTCTGCGCCGATTGAGGACGGCCTTGGCCCGGCTTAAAAACCCATGCCTTCGGAACCTTCTGCGGACTTTGCTTTTGCTGAGCATGGCTCTTGATTAAAATGCCCAGAGATTCTAGTGGTTTTTAGGGGGCGAGTCAAACCTTTTGATGATCCTTTTGAAGAAGGGTCAAATCCCTATCTTTCCAAGCTGGAAAATGCTAAAATAAGAAGATTGAATCACCTTTAAAAAACCTTGGCTGAAGCAGTAAAAACAACACCACAGGAACCACCTGAGCATCCCCTTCAATTGCTTCGAAGGATTGGACTGGCCGACATTGCAAGGAGGAGCAGTGAATCTGTGGAGAAATATAAGGCTCGGCTGGCGGCATCGGCCAGAACCGCCCTTGGGGTCGTTTTGCCTCCGCTCCAGGAAAGCCCTTCAGACACGGTGTTTTTTCAGGGGGAAGAGGGTCAAGAAAGGGCGGAGGCGGTCAGCCGGGAGGTGGAGCGAGCCTTGGCTGAACATGCCCTCACGGTCTTGGCAGACCCCCTGCTTTACCTGTATCACCCTGAGAATGAGGTGATCTCCGACTACCTCGAAGCCCAAGGCATTGATGTATCGGTCCCCCAGGCTATTGTGGATTACCGGAGCCGTATTCGAAGCTTGACATCCAAAGGGGCCATAGGCAGCCGGGAAGGGTCGATCGCCGAAGCCGATCCGGACCTCCTGCACAAAAGGCTATCCTGGTTGGAGCAGTGCCTATCGAAACCCAGCTTTCTTGCAAAATCCATAACATCAATGGAAGCCGAACTCCGTTCGCTGAAAAACCAGCGGAAAAAGAGAAAAATGCTCTCGAGAGAGGGGGGGTCGCCGGAGGATAAGAAGGGGGACGAGCTTGATCTTGAGTGCCTGAGGCTGGAAGAGGATTTGCGGATGCTCAAGGAAGCGCAGAAAGGGAATAAGGGAAGACTGAGCACGGCGATCGCTCAAACTCACAGAAAAATTGAAGAGGAGAGGAGGCGTGAGGAGCGAATGGTTCTGATCCGTGAGGCGGAAGAGCAAATGAAGGTGAAGATAGAGGAAGGAAACGACGAGGAGCTGAAAAGGACCCGCCGACTGGCCGAGATCATGCGTGATCTCCCTCAGCTGGAGCCCACGTACCGCCAGGCTATGGCTGAACTGAGAAAAGACAACCTTTTTCCTCCCGACTTCACCATTCCGGGCTTCCGGGAGATCTGCGAGCCCCTCTTCGGCCTCACTCAGCCCGCTCACTACACCCGTCCGAAAGGCATTGACTACAAAGACGTGATCGAAACCCTGAAAGCCAACCCCGAAGCCCTGCTGAGCCTGATGAAGATGGGCCTGACCGGCGGCGCGCCGGACATCATCCGGTATTCCAAAGGCGATATTCTCTTTGCAGACTGCTCCGCCGAATCCCCGCTGGGTCGCAGGAATTGCGTGTACGATGAGGAGGCCGAATCGCACAAGGAGACTGAACCGGGCTACTTCGGGAATGCCGTTGATATGGCCCGGAAGATGAAGGTGGATCTGATGAGTCCCGGAATCTATGCACGCCTTCTCCAGCAAACTCCATCTCAACGAATTGAAGAGATTGGAGGTCGGGGGATGGATCTGAGTCTTCCTGATGGCCTTGAACCTCCGGAGCATGGAGTTGGAGAGTTCGACAGGGAATCCTGGAGTCGGCTGAAAACGAATGAGAATATAAGAAAAGCCGGCCGCGCTGTGTACGGCCACCGTGCTGTGGATGGCCGCGGTTCTGATCTTGGCGTGTTCCTCTTTCAGTCCGGTGCCCACATGCACTATCCCCTCGGAGGTTGGCGTGCCTCGCTAAGGGCCTTTAGCCGTGCGTCGACTTAAGCCATCCCCCGAGCATTCTGCCTATTTCCGCCAGAGTGGCCTGAAGCTCGAAAATACGGGTTTTGTTCACCAGCTCCAATTCCAGCAAGAGCCTTACTTTCAGCATCGTCACCTCCAGTTGGCTGCTCGCCTTGATCAGGCAGCCCGCCTTCAGGGGTTTGGGCCCATTCTTGGCCATGATCAGTTGCTCCAAGAGTTCCAGCAGGGAATTTTCCGTACCCTCCTCCAAGAACGACAAAATCCTCAAAGTCAGGGTAATCTAAAGCAAATGAAACAAGGGTAGAGTAAAAGCGACCAAGCTTCTTACATCCAACCCCTGCTTCCATGAACATTCTACAGTTCGCGCCCGACGAGCCCAAGATCAAAAGGGCCCTGAGGAGGATCCTGTTCGGCAAGTCCGTCTTCTGCCCGCGCTGCGGCCTGCGGTCCGTAAGGGCCTACGGCAAGCGCTACCACTGCGGGAGATGCAGGAGGTTCTTCTCCCTGATCTCCGTGTCCTGGCTCAGGGGAAGCAAGCTGCCTCTCCGCACCCTTTGGCTCCTGCTGTACTGCTACACGAGGAAGATACCGATCCTGCAGACCCGGGACCTTTGCGGGGTGGCCGAGCCGACGGTCAGGCGCTGGTTCGACCGGTTCCGCTCCAGGCTCCCCGCGCCCGGGCGCGAAAGGCTCTCCGGCACGGTCCAGATGGACGAGATGTTCATGGGCAAGGTCATGGTGATCGGCGCCAGGCAGAAGGGGACGCGCAGGATCGTATGCGTCCCGCACCCGAAGAAGGCCGCCGACAGGAAGGATGTGGTGGATTTCCTGGAGCAGCACGTCGTACCTCACGGAACCGAGCTGTGGACGGACGGGGCGAGCATATACAGGGGCATAGAGAGGCACTGGCCCGTGTGGCACACGAGGGACCTGCACAGCAGGTTCGAGTTCGCCCACACTTCGGAGATAGAGGGCCTCTGGGGAGTCTTCAGGACCTTCATCCGCAGGATGTACCACCACGTCACCGCCGCCAAGCTGCCCGAGTACCTGGACGAGTTCTGCGTGCGCTTCTCCTGCCCGGAGATCTTCGACTCCCCCTTCAGCTACCTTGAAAGAACGCTCCATCCTGTTTCATCTTGATTTGATTACCCCAAAGTCACCCATGGACTGAAATTCCTTGGTGTTATTATTTCCCCAGTTGAAAGAAGTTTAAATAGAAGAAACAGAAAAAGAATTCAAGACAGAATGAGTAGCGGAAACCTGAGTGGCTATTATGGATTCCAATTCGCTCTCCTGTTCGGTCAATTCGTGGTTTATTTCCTGTAGAACTCCTCCACGAAGGATTTGGCCTTGCGCAGCCTTTCGACCACCTTTTCGTCTTCGCCGGCGCCCAGTTCGGAAGGCCGAACCCGCAGGCTGAGGAATCCCTGGTAGTCGTTGATGCAGAGCTTCCTGAGGAAGCTTTCCAGCGGCAAAGAGCCTTCGTTGGGGAGGGAATAGGGCTTGTAGTGGTGGATGTTGGACAGGTGCACGTGCACCACCAGCTTGCGGAAGTGGCCGTAGGTCTCCATCAGGTCCCCCCATTTCCGCGAAACGCTGGACGAGCAATCGAGCGCCACCGTGCCGAAGCGCTTGAGGTCGGAAATGGTGTTCAGCGCATGCTCCGGCAGGAAGCCGAAAACATTCTTTCCCGGGGTGTTCACCAGGGCGATCTGGATGTCATGCTTCTTCTTGAGCACAGGAGCCTCTTTCTTGAGCCAGTTGGTGAACTTGAAATCGAGGAATTTCGGCGGCGTGACGACCACGGTGGGGCACCCCAGGTAAACGGCCATGTCCACCACATGCTTCACGCTCTTGGAGCCGCTGTCCGCCGGGCAGTGCAGGGCGATCACAGGCAGGGCGTTCTCCTTGGAGAGCCGCTCGATGTACTGGGCGTTCTGGGTGTCGTAATCGTCCTTGTCCACGCCGATCTCGATCCCCTCGTAGCCGGCCTCCTTGGCGAAGGCGAAGATCCGGTTCAGGCCATACCGTTGCAGCGATTGGGTGTGCAAAGCGATCATGCTTGGGTTTTTATTTCCCTTCATTATACCAAAAAATGGGCTTTCTTACAATAGTGATGTTGTGGGGAATGTTGAGCCTATCTCCTTTTTGGGATTATTGGGACTATTATGATTATTGAGATTATGGGGATTGCTTTTTAGGAGTGTTAGCCTGCCTGCCGGCAGGGATTTTTATTAGCGTTATGAGCTTTAGAATTATTACGGACTGCTGGCTGCTGACCGCAGACCGCTTATTGATTCAACAGCCTTTACTTTCACTTATTTATTCTTTATAATGTATAGAAATTAACTTAAAACCATGAGCAAGGGCTTCACGTTGGCTGAAACGATCGTGGTGCTGGGGCTAGGGGCTTTGCTGGCCTCTGCGGCTGTTTCCGGCTATTCGGCCTTGCGCGAGCGGCAGCTGAACGGGAAGGTCGGCGCTGATCTTTTGGCTCTCTCCAGCGCCTTGGAGGATTATAGCGCTGCCCATGGCCATTACCCTTTGCCGCAGCCGGGAGGCCTCCAGAATGTGCTCTGCTTCTCGTCCCCCGGCGTCCTTTCGCACGACTGCTCCAAGGCGGTCATCCTTCAGTCCAGGCTCGATGCCGAGCTCCTTTCCTCCGCAGCGCCTTTGCCCTTGGATCCCCGCACGGGCACTCCTTATGCCTATGCCGTCTCGGCCGATGGGCGAAGTTTTGAGCTGGCGGGCCTGGGCTTTCGCCGAGGCGAGCCCTATGCGCTGATGCGGCGCAGCCCGGGGGATCCTTTGTTTCCGGCCATGATGCGGGCCTACAACGGTCCGGAGTTGCTGGCGGAGAACGACCTTTTTCTGCCTTACCCGGCCTCTGCCGGTTTCGAGGCGTGGGTCCGTTCGGCGTCCGACGGGGTGCTGGCTCAACGGAGCGGTCAGGAGAGCCAGGAGTTCCAGGAGCCTCTCCGAGCGAGGGATCGCCTTATGGTTCCCGCCAAGGGCCGGGCCACGCTCTACTTTTCGGACGGGTCCTTTTCTGCCCTGGGATCCGATGCAGGGCCGACCCAGCTTGAGTTTGGAGCCGAATCGACCGAGAATCGCATCCGTCTGAAGCTGGATGCCGGTCGAATCTGGTCCAAAGTGGTCCGTTTGGCCCAGGCATCGAGCTTCCGCATCGAAACGGCGGGAGCGGTGGCAGGGGTGCGCGGCACGGAATTCGGCATCGATGCTGAATCAAAGGCTATTTTGGTCTCCGCCGGCGAAGTGTGGGTAGGGGAAGATCTGGACTCCAACGACGTCTCCGCCGGGCATTCAGCGATTCTGGATTCTCAGGGGCCTCTCCAGATTCAGCCCTTCGATCTTGTGCCCGAATGGGCGGCTGGCCTGGCCAAGCTGGATGGCTTTGGCCTGGAAAACGTCACCCCCTACCCTCTGGGCTTCATTGGCTTCAGCCAGCAGCCTTACAGCGTTTTCTTCTCCTTCAACGGCGCGCAGACGGAGGATTCCGTCGCTTTCGATGGCGTGCAGGTGTTTGGGGGAGCCCAGAGCGAAGGTTTCCGCATCATGAAGCCAGGCGCTCTGGAGCAGCCCTTGCTGGAGCTGACCGCAGCCAAAATCACTTACGATCCGCAGCGCAAAGCCTATGCGTTCGATCTGGATTACCAAAAAAAGGAAGGCAACCCCTTGTGGCATAGCGACGAGGAATCTTTGGCTTGGCGCCACCAGCCTTTGCTGATCCGTGCCTACCGCAATCTCCCGCAGGGGCGATCTTACAGCCAGCTCTCCTGGCCGCCGGTGGGCCTGCTGGAGCCGGAGGCTCTGGCTCAGGATGGGCAGGAGGTGGCTTTCCCTTTGGCCCAGCTTTACCCGGAGCTGACTTTGCCGCAGCCGTCTTCTGCTCCGCCCCTCGATGCTTTGGCAGCCGAACTGGCCTGCCAGGTGGGAGGCGGCTACTGGTTCCAGCAAGCTTGCTGGGTTCTGGGCGCTCCGGCTCAGTCTTGTACGCAGGCTTGCCAGAGCTTTGGCGCGCAAAACAGCCTCCCGGGCCTGGCTTGCGACGAAGGGCAATGGAACGACACTCCGAATTGCCAGATTTGCGAGGGGTTGATTGGGGAGGATTCGCTTTGCAGTGAATCGGATCAGCTCTATTCGCCATTTAGCCCCATGGGGACGAACCTTTGCCGCTTCGACCAAGCTCCAGCCCAATGCGGCGAGGAGGCGCCTTTCAATATCGCCAGAATCTGCAAATGCATTTTCTAGCAAACAAATTTTTCTCACTCTATGTTGAAATCGATATGGCTTTGCTTAGCCTCGACCCCTTCTTGCCCTTGGCATTCTACGGTTATGCGAATCCAATTTCCCCCTGTGCTTCCCGTGGTGTAGGAAAAAGACCCGGCCCATTCCTGGGTGTTTTGATCGAGCTGCAAAGGCGCCATTTCCGAGCAGGAACCGGCGCTGCCTGACCCTGATAGTTTCATGGCCTGGGCACTGCAGCCTTCAGGGAGAACGCTTCCGCTAACCTGAAAAGACACGGGATAGACTAAGCCTCCTGCGGCGCACACGCCTGGCCAAGGTCCGCCGCTGCAGTCGATGGCCAAATTCGTTATCTCGATGGGCTCTGGAGCCATTTCGCCGCTCTCTTCGGTGCTCTCGCCGTCTCCGTCACCACTGCTGGAGTCACCTTCCCCGTCGCCATCCCCATCTCCGTCGCCTGTTTCCGTCTCGCCAGTCTCGCTGCCCATGCCCGTTTCGCTTCCTTCATCCGACTCGTCTTCTTGCGGCAGGTCGCTTTGGGGCAAATCAGGCTCTGGCGATTCACCCCCTTCCGCTGAAACTTCGCCTTCAACCGCATCTTCCCCCTCCTGAGGCCCTTCCTCATCCGCCTTGGCGTCCTCTGCTCCCTCCTTCGTCTCCGCATGGCAGGCCAGGGTGGGGGAGAGCGCTGCGCTGAGCCCTAGGGCGGCTAGGAGGCTTCGTATGCGATGCGGGGCCAAGGCAGCGGGATTCGATCTATTTTCTACGCTCAATAGAGCTTTTTTGGCGTCGGAAGACATAGGCGGATGAGGCTAGGCTGGCTTTATTCTAATATTCTAAGTGAAATAAAGCAAACCTATTTTGTCTTTCGGATTTTGCTCAAAAATCCTTGCTTCGTTTTCCGAAAATACGCAGGGTGTGGTTGGTCAAATAGATCATTTCACGGCGATTTACTCACTCTTTACATCTCGAACTATCTTTGTGATCTCAGTAAATGCTGGAGATGCATCATGCATTGCTATTTTTTTGAATCCAACCTGTGGCCTTGCAAAGAGGGTCTTGCTCGCCTCCTGCAATACTATGCTACGAGAAATATCTTCCGATTTCATGCCTGCAAGAAATAATTCCAGTGTTTTAGCTATATTAGCCTTGTTTTTATTCTCAATTTCCAATTGCCTTTCAACCGAATAGTTATTTGTTGCAAAGGCCAAACCCACATAGAGAATCAACAAAAGTGATACGGATAAAATTCCATATTCTGGGGTAAATTGGAAACTTTTAAAAATATCAATGAGATCCAAATAAATAGCAATATTGGCTAATGTAAAAAGGCTAATTAATACAAAAAATACACCTCTTTTTCTCAGCCATCCGTCAAATATGTTATACCAACGCTTTCCATTGCCCAAAACACCAATTCTATGTTCATCTGCCTGGCTGGCGAAAAAAGTTGCAATTTCCAATGTTCCTAATTGGCTTTTATAAACCCCAGCCTCTGTCGTACCTTTTTTCGCTTCCTCAACAGCTTTTTTTAATTCTCCTTTAATTTTATCTATATCCTCTTTAGCCTGAACCACATCCTTAAGATGTGCTTTTCCAGCCTCAACAATAGTATCTAGCTCCTTTCCTTTTGGGTCATCCACCAGTTCCTTAAATCTTAATTTGGTGAGAATGTTGTCGATATTGCAAAATTGGCTGCCTGAATTCAGGCTTTTAATGCTATCTATTATTGTTCTTCTTTCGGCCTCAGGGTTGCCCTCGAGTTTGAAGGTCGAAATTTTATGAAACTGTCCATTCAATGTTGATCTGGCATCCTCTATATCTACAATTTCCTTGCGATATAGCTTTGAATTACTCCTAAAATCAAGAATTTCTAATGCATAAATATTTTCAACCATTTGCTTAAATAACTCTTCAATTTCAGCAAAATCATAAGGCCCGAACGTTTTTGGGTTTGTTAATTCCTCATGCAAATTATACTTACTCAGGCTATCTGGATATTTCTCCTCAACTTTTCTATAGTCCATATTCAAAGTGGCTAAATCAAAATGAATTCTAGCAAAATATTAGACAATGTAACCCTTAAATTAAGATAGCTCCTCAATTCCTCTGTGCAATTCAGCAAGTTTTTCATCTAAAATTTGCTGAGACAAAACTTTGACAGAGGGCGTATACCAGCCATAGCCCAAGAAAACATCTGAATAAATCACAAGCATCCCTTTCATTTCGGGAGTGTAATAAAAGCCTTCCAGCCACATGAAGGAAGGCGAATTATTGCTTTTAATTTCCTGAACGAGCTTCTCAGCTCCTGTTTTTTCATCTAAATAATAAAAAGCCAAATAATTTGCCCTCTTCAAATCATCTTTGGGATATTCAAGTTCGAATCGGGCCAGATCTTCTTCCGCATAATTTATTTTTTTTGCATATAAAAAGACCCCCTCTTCAATCTCCACTCTATCGGAATATTGAATCTGGCTTGGATCGATGGCTTTGAATTCCAAGGTCAAGCTTGAGTGTCTTCCGTTTTTAACCCTTTCAACGCAAGAGTTATTTTCAACAGAAATGTGACAGATATTGCGTTCGCAAGAACAGCATTCTTTTTGAAAAATTTCATTTCCCTCCTCGCAGAATTGGCCTTTTGCATACCCAAGTTTCATATTCTGAACCAATGGCTCAACGAAGCTGTCTTCACCTGAAGCCAGAAGTTGATCTACAGCCAAGCCTGAAACGCTCGCTAAATCCAACTTGGCATAATCTCCATCCTTCGAGACCCCTTCGATCAGAGTTTCCTTGTTAATATATTTTCCTTGGCTGTATACATGCAATCGCCCTTTAACATTTTCCCCACTGTAATAAAAATCCATTCCATTGATTCCAAATCCATCCTTCAATTGATCCTCTAGCTTTTTTAAGCTGCCAAACTCCTTAATTGGCAAATAGCACTCCCCTTGATGGCACATGCCAATATCCCAAAAAGGACTGGGAAAGTATGAGTTGAAATCCGCAACTATGCTCAGCCGATCTTCTTTTTTGTTTAGAATGAATCCGCCTTCATGGCCCAATTCATTAAAATAGTCTTTCACAAAATTTAGGATGGGTGTTTTTGAGTCCCCTTTTTCAGCTTGGGAGCCTTCACTAATTTCTATTGTCTCTGTTGGAGCACTGGTCTCTACTTTGGGTTTAGCCGAGACCAATTCCTTACTTTCTTTTAAATCATTCCCGCATCCAGTAAGAATAAAAAGGAGGCCGAAAATAAAAAGAGTCCTCTTATTCATTTAGTAAGATTAAAATTCCTCTTTCCACTTCCCCAGCGCATCGATCACATGGTTCGCCAAATAAATCATCTCCCGGCGGGTCATGGGCTCAGCAGGTAGTAGACGGCCATCCGAAAGGGGACGGATTAGTGTTTCTATTTTGGCGTAGGCGGTGTAGGGGGCGAACCAGGCGGCTTCATCTTTAGTATCTGCAAACTGATTGGCGTAATCCTCGGGCAGCAGCAATCCCGTGTGGAACCCGGCAAGTTTTAAAATCACCTTTAGGGCCTCCACTTTGTTGATCGTTTGGCCTGGCTTGCAGGGCCAATTCTCCTTGCTTATCCCTTCTTCCGGATACCCTCCGATGGCTTCCTCTTGTATGGCAATCATAAAGGCTCCTGTGTACCACATGCCCAAGGGGAGATCGGGGCAGTTTGGGAATCTTGCATTACTGTCGGGAATGGCAAGGGCTTGGACTCCAACCTTTACTAGTTCGGCTCGATTTACTGGAGAATCTAACCTCAAGGTTCCGTCAGGGTATCCTTCTAGCCATCCATCCTCCATGGCGCGCAGGACTTCATTCATATCAGGATCATCCATTCTCATGTCTGAAAAAGGCGGATTCGCTAAGGGGATTCCTTTTGTCTGATTGATTTCCCATGTTTCAGGGCTTATGGACCATCTTTGATCCCCATAGGGAAAACTGGTGGAAAATTCCAAAAAGCCATCTTTTGCCCAGGCTGAGTCATAAACATCAAAATAGCGCCAGTCAGCAAGCGGGAGGATTTTTCTTTCTTCCATGAGTCCGTATAGACTGCGGGCGACATATGAGCATTGCTCCTGAATTCGGCCTAAATCATGATCTTCATGATACCGATCAACCTGCGACTTAACATTCTCAAAATCAACCCTGTCTAGGTCATAAATGCAGGAATCCAAACCTCCTACCCCATCCCTTTGTATTTCCGTCAGCAAATATTTTCCATTGGGCGAGAAGGATAGCCCAAGGTAGAACCAGCTCCAGTGGGGATCCATATTGAGGCTGATCTGGTGAATTTCCTGCGTACCCAAATTCAGCATGAAAATATTCAGGCCATCTAAAAAGGCGAGCCATTTGCCGTCGCTGGAGACATCCACGAGGGCCTTAGCAGGCACATCTGCTTCAATCGTTTTCGCAGATTCCATCTCTCCTGTTTTGTAGGTCAAATCTCCGCCTTCCTTCAAGGTTACTTCCGTCGTATCGTGAAAAGAGGGTGAAGCGGTATAATAACCAGTAAACTTTATTTGCCCACCAACTGCGCTTGCTTGATATTTTTCCTCGACTGCGCTGAGAGGATCTGGGGAGAGGCGGAAGCCAAATTGTTCATCGCTGAACCATTCTAATTGATGGAATAAGAGAGGGCCTTTTTCTTCTGGAAAGAAGCTGGAAAGATCCATGTAGACTCCGGATCCGTCCAGCTCATCATCGATGGTGATAACGCCTGATGCCCCAGGTGTTTTCTTGAAAGAGGCTAAAAAATCTTCGAGCCTTTCTAAGTCAAAAATTAGAAAATTATTCCCCTGGGTTATGGATTCAGTCACGCTTAATTTATCTTTCCCTGGATTCAAAACAAAGCCATAAAATCCCCTCTCCAATTCTGGATTAGGATCATAATGGGGAATAATGTTTATTGTTCTTTTTCTTGGGTGATCATAAACAAAAAGCTTGGATCCAATGGAGTCTCTGTAAACTGCGCCGTTACCCGATGGCAGCAAGGCGACATCTTCTTTGTCAAAATCCGACCCCAGAGAGATTTTTTCATCACCTTTTTTGTAAAAACCTTCTCCGGATTCCCAATAAACCGAAGCATTCTGATTGGCAACTAGCAGCTCTTGGGCGAAGACAGAAGAAGGAAAGAGAAATAAGGCGAAGAGCAAAGACACAAAGGCGAATTTTTTCATTTGGCTTTTTTAAGGTCTCATCGCAGTTCAGAATTCATTGCTCCACTTCCCCAGTACATCGATCATATGGTTCGCCAAATAGACCATCTCCCTGCGGGTCATAGGATCGCCAGGAAGCAGGCGCCCGTCCGAGAGGGGGCGGATCAGCGCCTCGATTTTGGAGTAGGCGGTGTAGGGTGCGAACCAGGCGGTTTCATCTTTCGTATCTGCAAACTGATTGGCGTAATCCTCGGGCAGCAGCAGCCCCGTGTGGAACCCGGCCAGCTCCAGCAGCACCTTGAGGCCTTCGACCTTGTTGATCGTCTGGCCCGGCTTGCAGGGCCACTGGTCCTTGGGCAGCCCGTCCTGAGGGTAGCCCTGGATGGCCCCTTTCTGCTTGGCCGTATGGAGAGGCGCGGAATACCACTGGCCCGCTGGCGCATCGGGGCAGACGTCCGCGCCGGCGCTAGGCTCGCTCTGGGGGATGCCCAGGGCCTGGATGGCCACCTTGGAGAACTCCGCCCGGTTGATGGGCTGATCGAGGCGAATGGTTCCATCGGAGTAGCCCTGGAGCCAGCCGTCCTTCATGGCGCGTAGGACTTCGGCGTAATCAGGGTCATTCTCTTTTAGGTCGGAGAAGGGGGAGGGGGGGTAGTAGCCAATGATTTCTGCCTTTCCACCAATAAAATCACCCTGGTATTCTTCTTGTATTAGGCTAGATTGCTGAGAGGTGGATTGGAAAGTAAATTCAGTGCCAACTTTCCACTCAAAATTATCCAAAAAAATCATCCATTCCTGAGTGCCTAAGAAAAATGAGCCATCCTTGTAGGTGCCGAACTCACTCAGGCCTAGGTTGTCGCCCAAGACAGTAATCCCGTTCGAATTTGGGGGTCCCTGGAAAGAGGCAATAAATTTTTCTAATTTTTCTACGTCAAAAATCAAGAAATTCTCTCTTTGAGTTGATGATTGGTGTACGGCAAAATATTCTTTCCCTGGATTGGGCTTTATCTGGCTAAAGCCAACTTCTATTCGTGGATCAGGAGAGTGATGGGGGTTGAGGTCGAAGATCCTGTCTTGCTCAAGGTCATAAAGGAAAAAATTGAAGCCGTATGCCCCAATATAAATAAATCCTTTTTCTGAAGGCAGGATTAAAACATCATTTTCATGAACTCCGCCAGAAATCAGCTTCTTCTGTCCATTTTCTTCGTAAAATAAATCCCCGAAGCCTTCTTCGGAACCTTCCTCCCAATGAATCCATTTGCCATCTCCCAATTCTAGGGGCTGACTCGCAAAAGCACCAGAAAGGGATAGGTGGAATCCAAAGGCAAGGAGCAAAAAAGAAATTTTATTGAAATGGTTTTTTTTCATGTTTTAAGGCTGATTATAATACTGAGTCATTTTTTCGATATAAAATTGCGGTCCTGGATCGTATTTCCCTGTCACATTGTGGTGTCCATAAATTCCATAAAAACTACTCAAATCTTCATTGTATTTTTTTCTTTCATCGGAATCACTAGGGTAAAAGGAGAGCCCAGTAGCCTCACTCTTCGCCTCTCCTGAATAAAAGAAGCGGTAGGGAATATCGTACCTTTCTTGCAAGTATTCTATCAAACGAGCCAAGCCCTTATATTGTCCCTCAGAAAATTCTTGCCACGTTTGGTGGCTTGGGTTGTTCAATGCACCTCCCCAGGCCATATTTTTAGAATGGCTCCAAGTCAACCAGGTATCCGTAATGCAGGATTTTTCAGCATCACTCAAGGGGCCATTGGGTGATTTTTCAGCTTTTTTCTTAGTCTCTTGGCAAAATGAAGTCTTTTTCCATTTTACATTGGTCCAGTTTTCAATGATTTGATTGCCCAGGTGATTCATGTATTGGCCGTTTTCATCCAAAATAGCCGCCCCCCAGTTAGGAACCTCTATTCCGATCGTAAAGGCATTTCCGTCTTTACGAATACAAGTTTGAGAACCGGCATAGCCCACATGCCCAGTAGCTAGATAGTCGGGAGCGGATTGGGCTACATAGCCGTCCTTGTCTACCACGTAGTGAGCAGAGGCATCCATCGTGAAGGCATCTTTCTCATTCGAGGCTGCCTTATTGCTGTTTCCTGCAGTGAAATGCAAAACAATTCCTTTGACCTTTGCCAGCTCTTCCTCAACAGACTTGTTTGATGAGCTTTGGTCGGCTGTGCATCCATTGTTGAGCCTATAGGCAGTTTTATTGCGAGGCCAAGAAACATTCATCCATAATTTTCCCGAATTCCCATAGTCTGTATCCACCAATTTCCCCCCTATTTTCTCCACATGCACGCTGCTCGCCTCCACAAAACCCAGCCTGCCGCTCTGGGTCTGAACCGGATACCACATGTAGGTCTTGAAAGTCTTGCTCTCCTCTCCCATCACCGCATGGCCTCGCACCGTGATCGGAGTGTTCGCAGCGGGAAGCTGTTCGATCACCGTAGCCTTGTTCAGCGGCAGCTGGCGCACCTGCACTTTTTCCACACTCGTGCGGAAGGCCCGATTCACCGTGCTCACCCCCGGCCCCTCTGCATAGAGGTATAAGCCGTAGATCCCTTCCTCAACTGGGGCCACGCCATTCATATGGAATTGGTCCATCATCCGGCCGGATCCAGGACCGATCTTGATTCGGAAAGTTGCCGTTTGGCTCGCCAAACTGATGGTGGGGGAGTCCAGCCCCTCCAGCACTTGCAGGGGGCGAAGATCCTCGACGGTGGAGAAGCCCCGTGCGCGGCGCTCGGCGTTCTTGATCGTCGTCCAGCTGCGCTTCGTGGCCTGGTCCGTGGCCAGGTTCAGCTTCAGCTCGCACTTCTCCGTCCAGGGCTCCTCGCTGGGTTTTTTGTTGCGCAGCACCACCTCGATCTCCTTCGGCGCTTCGCTGAGGCTGGCGAAACGGAGGAATCCGCCGGAAACCGATTCGACGGAATAGTCCTGGGAGCAGGCTTTCGGCTCCTCCTTTTCCTCTTCCGGCTCGGGCTCGCTCACTGGGGCGGACAGGCCTTCGGTGTAGGTCATGGAGAACCAGCGCGCCGCTTCCTTGCGGGTCACGGGCTGCAGCAGCATTTTTGCCCGCTCCTCGGCTGTCTTCAGGCCCCTTTCCAGAAAGGATTCGCACTTCTCGCCGAAAAGCCCCAGGTCGTCCGCTACCTTCAGGTAATCCATGGTGTTCGC
>CAYUUW010000009.1:0-7526 GCA_964448005.1 uncultured Candidatus Peribacteria bacterium | reverse complement strand
GTCGGCCATCACCAGCTTGAGGGCGTGGAGGCGGGCGATGCCCTCGTTCGGCCGGTACTCCCGTCCCTTCGTCGTCTGGTAGCCCTTCACCATGCCCTTGCGCACGGCATAGTGGATGAACTCCGTGTACCAGGGCTGGCAGCCAGTTTCCTTTTCGGCGCAGCTGCGGTCCTTCTCCTTCACATCCAGAAAGGGCTTGCCTCCGATGCTTTCGCACACGTTGCAGATGCCGACCATGCCCGCTCCGTCTTTGACCGAGCAGAACAGCACATCGCTGTTGTCGCAGCGGTAGTAGGCCTCCAGTTTCTGCGCCACGGCCTGCGCCAGCTTCAGGTCCGTCATTTTGGCCCAGCCGTCCTCTTCGCCGTAGGTCTCCATCAGCCTCACCATCGCAGCCAGCTTGGCGAACTCCGCGCGGTTCAGCCCGTCCTCGGGCCGGAAGGTTCCTGCGGCCTTTCCCAGCACGGAATCGCCCGTGAGCAGCCCCAGCTCGCGCAGGGATTCGATGTGCGGGGCGTAGACGGGCTCCTCCGGCACATCGGAAAATCCGCTGGCGGCCTGGCCGGGCTGGGCCAAGGCGAACAGCAGCGGCAGGGCGAACAGGGCGCTTTTCGCAAAGCGAGCAACGATTCCTACGTGACGGAGGGCAAGCGCAGCGGGCTTGCTCGGGGCCATGGATTCTCTATTATAATTAAAGCGGAAGGCGTTTGGGCGCAACTCTATCTTTGGTTTCGGAGAAGGTCAAGCTTTTCTTTTTTGGGATGATAGGGAAGTTGGAGATTATTGGGATTATTGGGAGTGTTACGAGGATTAGGATTTCTTTGCATGTCATTCCGGGCTGCGACCCGGAATCCAGTGGGGGTGGCTTTGGGGGTGGGTGTTTCGTCCACTTTTCCCGCTCTGTATCGGAGCCCTGCCTGCCGGCAGGCAGGGATTATTGGGGTTATGGAGAGCCTCTTTTGTTTTCATCCCGACCCCAGTGGAGGGATCCCTCGAATTCCTCGGGATGAAAGCGGGCGGATTGGTCATTGGTCATTGGTTCAAATTCATTTTGGCTCCAGGTAGCCTGCTTTTTGGGCGGCTTCGGCGCTGGGGAAGAAGACGCGGTTCTTGGGGGCGATGGCCAGGGAGCGCTTGTCCAGCACGTGGTAGTAGTACTTTCCGCCGCCGCTGGCGATGAAGTGGACATCCTCAGGAATCTGGTTCTTCAGGTAGAAAAGGTGCAGGTCGATCTCGGCCAAGGGCACGCTGAATTCCTCTCCTTTATCCAGCTCCATTATTTTTTCGCTGCTGTAGGCGAGCCTGGCTTTGGCCCCATCCACTTGGCCCTTCAGCTGGCCGCCCTCCACCTTCATCAGCTTGATCGTGGCGATGCCGGGATTGAGGTCGGCGATGGGCAGCATCTCCGGAAAGGAGGCTTTGGCGGCCCGGAAGTGCCCTATGCCGTAGCCGCTGGACACGCCGATCAGCAGGATCAGCAGCGAGAGGGCGAGTGAATGGAAAATGTCCTTGGGGCTCATGGATAAGGGGATTGGAAGTAGGTTTTACCTGCGCTTGGGCTGAAGCATTAGGTTTCCGCGCGGATTTGGATTAACATTCCTTTGGCTCCGACCTTTGCGGCGGAAACGCAAAACAGCCCGACTTTCCCAAAATGAATGGGTCAAGGGTGGGCAAGGCGATCACTCTACATTCAAAAAATCATCCTGTCAAATATGTCGAAATATCTTTTTGTCCTAGGCAAGGACCAGGAGCTTTCCTTGGCGGAGCTCCATGCGGCCTACCCCGAGGCCGTCTTTCTGGAATCCCCGGAGGGCTTTGCCTTGCTGGAGCTGGATCGCGAGCTGAATCGAACGGATCTCGACCGGCTGGGCGGGATCGTGAAGATGGCCCAGGTGCTTGGCGAATGCGAGCGGGAGGATCTGGAAAGAGTCCTGTTCGGCCACATTTTCTCGTCGAAGGAGGAGGGCAAGATCGAATACGGGCTGAGTCTCTACGGCTGGTCCGAAAAAAACCTAAGACCGCTCCTGCTTGATCTGAAGCAGCGCTTCAAAAACGAAGGGGTCAATAGCCGCTTCGCCAACCAGGATTTCCTGAACCTCTCGGCGGCCCAGTACAAGGGGCTCCGCAGCCGCGGGGAGGAGTGGCTGGCGGCGAAAGGGGGGCAAGGATTCCTGGTCGCCAGGGTGCTGGCGGTGCAGAACATCGATGCCTACAGCCGTCGGGACTACGAAAAGCCTTTTCGCAGCATGGAAGTGGGCATGCTGCCGCCCAAGCTGGCGCAGATCCTGCTCAACCTGGCCCAAGCCAAGCCTGGCGATCTGGTGTGGGATCCGTTCTGCGGAGGGGGGGTTCTGCTGATGGAAGGGGTGCTGATGGGCTGCCCCATGCTGGGGTCCGACATCAACGCCGAAACCTTGGCCGGAGCCCAGCAGAATCTGGAATGGCTTGCCTCTTCCTTCGGCGCCCAAGCCGAGTTCAGCCTTTTCCGGCACGACGCCACGCAGCCTTTGGCGGGGCAGAGGCCTGATGCGATTGCCTGCGAGGGCTATTTGGGCCCGCCCCAGCGGCGTCCTTTCGACGAAAGGCGCCAGGCGCCTTTGCTGCGCGAGCTGGAGGCGCTGTATGCGGGCTTCTTCAAGGCTCTCCAGGCCATCGATTTCCGGGGGCCGGTGGTGATTGCGCTGCCCTTCTTCCGATCCGACCACAAAGAGATCCATCTGGAGGGGGCGCTGGCGAAGATTGCTGGATTGGGCTTCGTGGCCGAGCCGTTGCTGCCGGATTCGCCGAAAAACCACCTGCTCTACGCCCGTCCGGATCAGTGGGTGGGGCGGCGGATAATGCGGTGGCGGCTGGCTTGATTCGTTCTTTCGTCCAGGGCATCTATCTAGCTCAATCCTAACCCGCCTTCAATCGTTTTGCTGCAAGCTGGAAAGTCACAATGGAAAAGACCGTGCTGGCAAAGGAAACGAAGACAAGAAGGGAGAAGGTGGCCTCGTCGATGATGCCTTTTTCCAGCCCGATCAGGGCCACAATCAGCTCTACGGCTCCGCGGCTATTCATGGCGGTGCCGATGGCCAGGGATTCGCGCTTGCCCACGCCCAGCAGCAGGGCTGCGCCGCTGGACCCGATCAGCTTGCCCAGCACGGCCACCAGGAAAAGCGCGGAAAGAAAAACGGGCGCCTGCCTGAGGGTGGAAAAATCCAAATGGAAGGCCAGGCTGGCGAAGAAGATAGGGCCGAAGAAGCTGTAGCTCAGCCCGTAGATCCTGTCTTCGATCTTCTCGAAAGTCCGCTTGTCTATCACTTCCTCGCGAATGAAGAGGCCGGCCAGAAAGGCTCCCAGGATCATATGCAGCCCGATCTTCTCCGCGATCAGCCCCATCAGCAGCGCGATGATGAGGGTGAGGGTGAAGCCCTTGTTGTTGAAATGGATGATCCGGTTCATGAAGGGCGAAATCTTCATGCCGCCGTAAATCACAAGGGCGAAAAAGGCGATGGCCTTGAGGGCGAGGATCAAAACGGGGATCAGCTCGGCTTGCCCATTTTCCGCAACGCTCAGGGCGATGGAGAAGAGAATGAAGGCGAAGATGTCATTGATGATGGCCGCTCCCACCGTCAGGTTCCCCGCTTCGGAATTGAGCATTTTGTGCTCCTTGAAAAGCCTTGCGGCGATGGGGATGGCGGTGATGGAAATGCCCATTCCCACAAAAAAAGCGGTGGCAGGCGGATGGCCGAAAAGGATGGAGGCGTAGTATCCGCCCACGAAAGGCAGCAGCGCGCCTCCCAAGGCGATCAGCATGGATTTTTTGCCTGATTTCAGAAGCTTTTTCGGATCCGTCTCCAGCCCCGCATGCAGCATCAGGAAGAAGATTCCGAATTCCGCGATCATCTTGATCAGTTCGCTGTCGGCGTTCACCAGATTGAGCAGGGCCGGGCCCACGATGATGCCCCCGATCAATTCGCCGAAGATCATCGGCAGATTGAAGATCCTGAACACCTTTCCCGCCGTCCACACCACCACCATGAGGATGAGAAGATCCGAAAAGTCGACCATTTTTTCCTTTAAGGGGCTCCATTGTAGCACAATATCTTTCTCGTTTTTCAGACGCCTCCCAGAATTGGATTTTGTTCGGCCTTTGCCCTAGACTTAGCTTACGATTACTTTCGATTCATGAAGATCGCCATGCTCCTTTCCGGCGGGGTCGACAGTTCCGTGGCTTTGCGGCTTTTGCTGGAGCAGGGGCATCAGGTCACGGCTTTCTACCTCAAGATTTGGCTGGAGGACGAATTGGCCTATTTGGGGGAGTGCCCGTGGGAGGAGGATCTGAAGTACGCCGAAGCCGTCTGCCGCGAGGCAGGAGTGCCCTTGCAGATCATTCCGATGCAGAAGGAGTACTGGGATAGAGTGGTGAGCTATACCGTGGCGGAGGCAAAAGCCGGCCGCACGCCGAATCCGGATGTGCTGTGCAACCAGCAGATCAAGTTCGGGCAGTTTTACGATAAGATCGATGATTCCTACCAGAAGGTGGCGACGGGGCATTATGCGCAAATCTGCTGTCCGCGTTCGGCGGTCGGCGGCCGGCCGGAATGCATTCTGAAGATGGCGCCGGATCCCATCAAGGACCAGACCTATTTCTTGGCCCAATTGTCGCAAAGGCAGCTGTCCCGGGCGATGTTCCCTATTGGGCACCTGAAGAAATCGGAGGTGCGGGCTTTGGCCGAAAAATACAATCTGCCGAACCGGAGCCGGAAGGACAGCCAGGGGATCTGCTTTTTGGGCAAGATTCCCTTCCGCGAGTTCCTTCGCCACCACTTGGGCGAAAAGCCCGGGGATTTTGTGGAGCAGGGGACGGGAAAGGTCGTCGGCCGCCACGCCGGATTCTGGTTCTACACCATCGGCCAGCGCCAAGGCTTGGGCCTGAGCGGCGGCCCTTGGTTCGTGGTGGGGAAGGATGGCGAAAAAAACATCGTCACCTTGGCGAACGGCTATGAGCCGGAGGAGGTCTACAAATCCTCTTTCGAGGTCGGCCCCGTTCATTGGATCAATGAAAGCGGCCGACCGCCGACCGCCGACCGCCGACCCATGTTTGTAAAAATAAGGCATGGGGCGGCGATGCATGAATGCAGCCTTGAAGGAAGCACGGTCGTGCTCAAGCAGCCTGTCCACGGCGTGGCGGCGGGTCAGTTCGCCGTCTTCTATTCGCCTGATCCGTCCGGCGGAACGGACTTTTGCCTGGGGTCGGCAGTGATCGCCTGAGTGGGTGGACTCCCATCTTCTTGCCGGGTTTTGAGTGCGTAATGGCCCAATGCTCCTCCCCCCAGAACAAGGGCGGCAGCCACTAAAACAGTTTCTACGGCTTGCCTTGTGGTCTGAGCCTCCCGGTTTGTTTTGCCCTGCGTTGAATTTTCTATTCCCACAACTTTTCCGCCCCCTCCGATCACAAGCGATATTTTCGAATTTGGTACGATTCTGATTTCGGGCCTTGCCATGGGATTTGATTGGAGGTTGGACGCCATTGTATCATTTTGATGATATAGGGCGCCAGGAATCCGACTGTTTTCTGGGTGGCTGCATGGTTGCTTGGCCGGACTCTTTTTTCGTGCTACTTTTTGGGCAAGCTTCGCATTCCCAAACCGATCGAACATGCCTGCAGCAAAAGCCGCGCCCTCGCGCCTGCCCCACCTTTACATTTTCGGGGGTCTTGTCGCCTTCTTCTTCTCCTTTCTCATCACGGTCGAGAAGATCGCCCTCCTCGCCAACCCCGGCCACATTCCGCCCTGTAGCATCAATCCGCTCATCAGCTGCAGCTCGGTGATGCAGAGCTGGCAGGCGTCCCTTTTCGGTTTCCCCAATCCGCTCCTGGGCATTGCGGGCTTCGCGATTGTCGCCACCGTCGGCTTTGCCATGCTTTCCGGCTTTAAGCCAAAAAAATGGTTCTGGGCCTGCCTGCAGGTGGGCATTGGGCTGGCCACGGTTTTCGTCTACTGGCTCTTTTTCCAGGCGGTGTTCAGCATCGGAGCGCTTTGCCTCTATTGCATGGCGGTGTGGGCGATGACCCTGCCGATCTTCGCCTACACGGTGGACCATGGCCTGCGGGAGTGGGGGATTCTCTTGAAAAGGCGGACCGTTACGGTCGCCTTGCTCTTGATGTACGGAATCATCCTCGGGGCGATCCTGTGGAGATTCTGGTTCTATTGGGTCGGGCTCTTCCGCTGGGCAACGGTTTAGGCTAAAGAGCTCCCGTGCACATCCAATTGATCTCTGCCGTTTGGCCCTCTTCATTTACCACGCAGGCTGGATTGCAGCCTGGCTTTTGGGCGTCCAGATCGAACCACCATGTTTGGGTGCTTTCGTTGTGCCAATATTCATTGGTCAAGTTCCCTTCTTCCATGCAGGCGCTCTTTTGGGCGATCGTTTTCGCCTCCTCCATGCTTAGGGTTGAGGATTGGTTTGCGTCGATGTAATGCAGCATTCTGTCCAGCATCACGGCTAGCTCGGCTCGGTTCACAGTGGCAGTGGGGCCAAAGGTTCCATCCGGATAGCCGTTGACGATGCCTTTTTCCGAAAGGCTGATGACCGCTTTCGCGTACCAGGCGTCCTCTGGCACATCGGAAAAGACCCTGGAGGCGGCGAAGGCGGCAGAAGAGCCCAGCAGAATCCCTAAAAAGAGCAGGGCGATCGATTTTTTCATGTCCGTAAAATTAAGAGGTATTGGCCTGGTCCATTTTGAAACCCATTCGCTTCCCTCTGGCCATTGCAGGAATCCTCCCCCCTTATTTTTTCTCCTTTTCCTTCTTCGGCTTCTTCTTTTCCCGTTTTTGGGTGCTTTTTCCTTTGGCCATGGCTTTCAGAATTAGTTTATTGGATCATACTCTTTTGCTCCTATGAGCGCCAATTTTTGCTTGCGCGCCAGCCGCTTGATTCGGCTTTCCTCCTTCTGGGCCAACGATCGGCTGCGGAGCTTTTTTGAATACGCCAGCTCTACCGGCCTTCGGGCCCGGGTGTACTTGGCCCCCGCCTTGGAATGGTTGTGCTCTTTGATCCTTCGCTCCAGATCGAGCGCTATGCCAGTGTACAGGCTGCCGTCGGCGCAGCGGAGGATGTAGAGGTGGTACATGGCTTTTGGTTTTCTGATTCTCCCTTTGGCTCACTCTATCGGGTCCGATGATAGCATGGTCTTTTCGGCGAAAGTCTGGGAAGGGCAAGGAGAATATTGACTTTTATTAGCCTATCTTCCAAATTTTATGTTATAATATAACTATTAATTTCCCCCTGCACATGCCTACATCACATGGAAATAACGGAGAAAGGGCTTCTGAACCTCTAAGATTTCATGTTGCAGATAAGGCGCGAACAGCTGAAATTCAGGGCGTGAGCGAAGGTATTCGGGGAGATATTGAATTCAATTTATCCGGAATCTTCGAGAATTTGCCTGGAATTGAATGTAGGGGGAGGGTGATTATGCGGGAATCTAAGAACCAATCTAGGATCTCCTTAGGAGAAGCCGGATGAATGCCAGCTGGACC
>CAYUUW010000008.1:38290-42600 GCA_964448005.1 uncultured Candidatus Peribacteria bacterium | reverse complement strand
TGGGCGGCCTCGGCCTCCCCAGCTGCATTCCCTCCCCCATGCCGCAATACGACTGGTCCTGCGTGCCGAACATGCCGATGGATGCGGGCATCGTGATCCTCAATGCCGACGAGGGCTCGGTGGGGATCGTGCGGGGAAATGGCGGTGCCGCCTTCATGCCGGCCGCCCCCGACACCTTCCCTCTGGACGGCATGGGCCAGGGGGGATTCCAGTTCTTCACCGGCCCGGAGGGGAACGCCTACGTCGCCCATTTCGCCGGCTTCTGCGGCGTGCAGAACGGCGGCCCCTGGCCGATCAGCATCTACGTGGATCCGGCGCTGGGGGACATCGACGGTCCTTGGGTGGACTTCTATCAGGACGAGGAAGGCCGGCTTTGGATGCACTGGTGCGAGCCGGCAGGATGCCACGACAAGCTGCTGGCCAATCAGCCCGGCTGACGCGGCTCCCTTGAATGGCAGGCTGCGAAGCGGATCCTCCGGGATTCGACCGAGCGCCAAACGACCCCCCGACAAGTCGGGGGGATTTCACTATGTACGAAATAAAGGAAAAAGCCCGCCATTTCTTCAGAAGTCTCGGCAGGCTTCCCCTTGTGTTTTTGTTTTTTGTTTGACTAGACCAGGCTGACGATATACCCCACGACTGTCGGCGCCAGCAAACCGACAATCAGACCAATCACCGCACCCACAATCGCCTTGCGCGCTTTGTGAAGCTTGGTTTCATCCCCTGCGGCAGTTGTGTACATGATACCGCCCCACAGAAGGAAAGCAATGGAAATGAAGACTACCGCTCGGCTGAGCAGGATCATGCCCCGATCGGCGAAGGCCACCAGGTCCTTTCCGCCCTCCAGATCCTTCACCAGATCCCCGTCCGCCCCGTCGCAGTCCTCGTCGATGCCGTTGCTGGGGGAATCGAAAGCGCCCGGATGCACCCGGCTTCCCGAAAGGCTGGAGGCCTGGGCCGGATCGTACACGCCCGAATTGGGATCAATCAGGTTCGCGTCGCAGCGGCTCGGCTCAGCCCCTTTCTTGAAGGCCAGGGCATTGCAGAGCGTGGAGGCCGCAGCGTCTTTCTTGAAGGTCTCGTAGAAGTTGCTCCATTCCAGAGCGCTGTAGTTCCCGTTGGGATCGAAAGCTTCGCCCAGAATGACCTCGGTTCCAGGAAGGCTCAGCGAAACGTAGCCGTCGCCGTCCGTATCGCAGTTGGCCGGCGTTTGGGCCAAGGCTGCGGCTGGCACGAAAAAAAGACCCATCATCCAGAGCGGAAGAGCGATGCGGGCGATATTTTTTGTCGCGCTGGGCATTCTTTTTGTTTAGTGTTCAAAAAAAGTATACGGCAAAGGCTGCTGCGTACAAGCGAAAAAGCTTGATTTTTTAACTAATCATATTAAAACGATACTTTAGCTTGGCGGCATGAGTCGTTTCGCCTCCGGGTCGCTACAAGATTCCCAGCAGCAGGGCGGCCGCCCCTTGAGCCAGCAGGGCTGCCAGAAGGCCGAAGACGCTCCACAGGAGGATCCTTTTCGCTCGCTCTGTCCGGGCTTCGTCCCCTTGGGCCATGGCGTACTGAATGCCTCCGTAGATCAGGGAAAGGATGGCGCCCAAGCTGGCCAGGCTCAGCAGGCCTGACCCTGCCAGAAGCAGAAGGTCGCTCAGCTTGGAGTTGGCGTCGACAATCGAGGGGGGGATTCCAACGCAGCCGATCGTCGGATCGGCCAGGCTGCCATCGGGGCAGGGGATAAGCTCTTCGTTTGGATTCATTTTCGTCAAATGGCTAATCAAGTGGTGGCTCAATGGTGGCTCCAATCGTGGTTCGCAACGGAGCCACACGCAGCTGAGCCACTATTGGAATCAAATTAGAGAAGGAACCGGACGGCCGCCTGGACGATTCCGTAGGCCAGGCTGCCCAGCGCCAGGCCATAGAAGGCATGCTTGAGGGCGCCGTGGGCCCGCTCGATCTTCTCGCGGCTGCCTTGGGCGGAGAAATAGAGGAACGAGCTGTAGATCAGCATCAGAATGCTGAAAGCTCCGATGAGCCCAATCAGGATGCTGCTGGCGCTTGAGATCACTTCGGGCAATTCGGCCAGATTGCCGGAGCTGCCTTGGGCAGGCAGGCGCAGCGTGCGGATGAGCACGCCGGACAGCAGAACGATCATCACTGAAACCAAGGATCCTAGGATCATCTCCTTTCCTTGCTGAACCTTCTCTTCGCTGCCGGCCGAAGCCATGTAGAAGAAGGCGCCCAGGATCATGAAGAAGATGGCCACGGCGATGAGGGCTTTGGATCCGAAGGACCACAGCAAGGAGACCAGCTCGCCGAAATTATCGACTTCTCCCAAGGCGGTCTGCACGGGCCCTAGGGCCGGGCTTTCCGCTTGGTCCTGCGCCAAGGCGAAGGGGGCTGGGCCGAGGCTCAGCGCGCCGATGGAGAGCATCCGCTTCAGGCCTTTCATATTTATTGAGATTATGGGGAGCGTTGAGATTATTGAGATTATGGGGAGCGTTGAGATTATTGAGATTATGGGGAGCGTTGAGATTGTTGAGATTATTGTGAGTTTTGGGATGATTGAGATTATGGGGAGCCTAAAGGCCTGTCATCCCGACTATAGAGGTTTAATTTCGACCCTGCCTGCCGGCAGGCAGGTGCAACGGAGAAATCTTTTAGGATCTAATTATTGTTTAATCCTTCACCCTCCTTACCCTCCTTTCTCTTTGGAAATTCTGAAGAGCTTTCTTCATCGGTTTCTTTTGATGGCGAATTCTGATTCTCGCCTGGCGTGCGGGGCTTCTTGCGCCTTCTCTTCTTCTTTTTGCCGGGGGCCGGAGCGGCGCTCAAGGGCATGGCTTGGCCCGTAGCGCCCTGCTGCTGGGCGGTTGCCGGGGAAGTGTTTGCTTGCGCCGGAGGCATGAAGAATTCGCGGGTCTTTTGGCTTTCCTTCTCGCTGCGCACGCTGGCGGGCCCCACGATGGGGTTGCCTGGGCTCGCTGGCTCGGAAGTCCTCTCCTCAAGGGGCCTGAAAGGCTCTTCTCTTCTTACCCTTGGCTCGGCCAGGCCCGGACCGGCAGGCTGTCGGTCTGCTGGGGTGAAGGCATCGAACGCTGAATTTTTAGCCTTGTCGCCCGGTTCCGTCTTTCCGCTTTGAAGGTTGGCTTGAGGGACAGAAGGGTTGTAGGCCGCTCTTTGGGAATCCTTCTGACTCGGCGTTTCTCCAAAGCCGGCCCTCTTTCCGTTTTCAAGGGCGCTGTTTTGGGCGATTGGAGCCGGAGAAGGCTTAAGGGTGAGGCTTTCTTTTGAGCTTCCGCGTTCGGCTGGCCTGTGGGCCTCCTGCTGGAAAGGCATGGCTTTCTGGGCGAGCCGGTCGAGGGTTTCCATGAGCCTGCCGTGCACGCTCTGGGCCATTCCAGCACCCGGATTCGGGCGACCTTCCTGGCGTCGGCTTTCCGGCTCCGGAGCGGACGCAGGGGCGCCGACCACCAGGGGGCCGCTTTTTTTCAGGGTTTTCGAGTACGCCTGGATCAGGCTTCCCACCGCATGGACGGTTTTCTTGCGGGTGAGCGTGAAGGCGAAAAACAGGGGCATGTACAGCATGGCCACAAACAGCATGTATTCCATCATTTGGCTGGTGCTGCTCAGCGTGTTCGGAGCGTTTCGTCCGGGAAGGTAGAAGGCAATGTTGCTCAGCGTTTCCGCGGCGAAGACCTGCTCGCCCAAAGCCTGAGCGTTGGCTGGGATTCCGGTCAGCTTCCAGATGGACACCACCAGCGAGAGGCCTAGGGCCACCAGCGGGCCGATGAGGAGCCAGCGGCCGTAGACCGCGATCCATTGGGTGAACCAGCCTCGGGTGCTTTGGAAGATGCCCATCAGCAGCAGGGCCGGAGAAAGGATCAGCAGGGCCCAGAGCATCACGGTGCGCAGCACCAGCACCAGGGCCATCAGGAAGTAGGCTAGGCCGGTGCCCATCAGGGCCAAAAAGGCGAAGGCTTCCGCCTCCGTCCAGGCGCTGTTCTGGGTGGTCTGCTCGAAGGCCAGCCCTTGGCTGGTGTTCAGGCGCAGGCTTTGGCTGCTGTTTTCGGGAATGTTGAATTCCAGCTGGCCCAGGCTTCCGCCTTGAGCCAGGGATCCCAGAAGGGTTTTTTCCTGGCTGTGCAGGGTGGCCAGAGTGACTTCCCCGGTGTCGGTTTGGGCGGAGGGGAGCACTTTCAGCTCGTGCCGGATCGTCCTTCCCTGCGAAAGGTCTTCATTCTTTTTGCGGTAGGCGATTGCTTTGCCGTAGTCCGGGGTCTGGATCAGGTCGGCGATGGCCACCTTCCCAT
>CAYUUW010000008.1:16291-38280 GCA_964448005.1 uncultured Candidatus Peribacteria bacterium | reverse complement strand
CAGATCGGCCCCTTCTATGAGGAGCTGGTTGGCGGGCAGGGCGAAATTCACGAAAATGACCGCCGCGCCAAAGCCCAGCATTGCTTTTTTCAGCTCTCCGCGGGGAATGAATAGGGAGAACGACCACATGCCCGCGATGGCCAAAAGGCCCAGAATGAACAGGCTGTTGACCAAGGTGAGCACTTTGGCGTGGGCGGCTTCTATGGCGGGGCTCAGGGTCCCGCCGTCCTTCAGGCCCAGCGACCAGCTCAAGGCCTCCTTGGCCCGAACAATCCATTGCAGGCCGAAGGTCTCCAGCGGGCTGATCTGCCACTCTCCGCTGGGGGGCTGGGCCAATTGGATCACCGGCTTCTGCACCGGCCCTTCCAATATAGGGAAGAGCGATGCCTCGGCGGCATCCTGGGCATGGGCCGCCATGGGCGCCCATCCTGCGGCCAAAAGGGCCAAGGCCAGAAGAATGCTCCGGATTGTTTTTGGCAGGCGTCGCAAGGCGTGTTTTGGCTAGCTTAAATCCCTTCATTCTATCATTTTTTGCCTCAAGTATCAAGTGGAAAGCCTTCCTGGCAGAATCATTCCGGCCCGCAAGTTTCTTGATATAAAAATGCATGAAAAAACCCTCCGATTTGCGGTCGGAGGGTTGTGCGGGCTCGAAGCTCTGGAAGACCGGGGGGGTCAAGAAGCCAGGAACCCATTGCCTACTTGGGGGCGGCGAGGAAGCGAGTGCCGTCGTTCCACAGGTCCCTGGGCTCGAGCCAGAGCAGGCGGAGCCTGCGCTGGCCGCCGTACCGGTCGAGGTAGGGCGCGCGGACAAGGCCGTACGAATGATCCAGCCGCGAGCCCATAGAAACGATATCGTAGTCATCTGAAGGAAGGTTCGGACAGGCAGCGGCCAAAACCAGAATTTCATACAGGGTGGCCGGGCGGAGCCCGCGGTTGTCGAGCTCGAGGAGCACCTCTTCTGGCGAAGGTCGAGAGTAAACTACGACTTGGAACTCAACTAGAGTTGAGTCCTGAGGAGCTCCATCCCTCCGAAGGAAGTACCACTCATCAATGTGCGAAACTGAGCCATAGTCACCCGCCTCAATCAGTTGATCGGGGCTGAGGGAGTAGTTGACTTTAACGCTGTAGGTCGGACCTTCGCAGGATGTGCTGGGGGCCTCCTGGCTTGCAGGGGGTTGGGCTTCGATGAAGACCGGCTCACCTTGCTCATGAACAGGGTCATCGCCCTGGAGGTCGAACCTGCCCAGTTCCGCCGTGGGTGTAGCCGGTCGACAGGCGACGGCGAAAAAGAGTGAGAGGAGGAGAATGATTCGGTTGATGGCGTTCATGGCGCCTCCTTTCGTTTATCGGTGGTAGGAACCGGAATGTTCTTGGCTGTGCTTTCCGTGCGACCAGGTCTGATCGAATGAAAATCACAGCCAATCATCTCGCGAATAGGTGTAAAGGAGCGGAAGCAAAGCGAACCCGAAAACGAGTGCGATTCGACAGCATGATTAAAGTATATCTTAATAATCATTTTGTCAACGGCTCGCCTTCAGCCCGTCATTCCGGCGAAAGCCGGAATCCAGGAGGGTGGGATGGCACTCCCGAAGGCCCCCGCGCTGGATCCTCGACCTGTCCGCCGTACGGGACTTCGGAAGGCAGGTCGTAGTCGGGGATGACAGCGGGGGTGAATTCGGACATTCAGCACTCAAATGAGCCATCAAAAATTTACCATGAAATGTATCAAGATAAGGTCAACCCCACTGAATTGCTGAACGGGGGCTAATCTGCTATAATAATCGGATTAAAAAACCAAAACGGATGAAAAACAAATCGGAAAAAGCGGCTTACCTGCTGGTGATGGCGGCCTTTGGGGCCACCATGACGCTGGCCTTGGCCCAAACCAGCCTGATTCCGGTTGGGGGCGGATCCCCCATGGCTTTTGCTCCCGTGGCAGAAGCGGCGGCCTACAGCCCGGCCATTGAATTCTTTGCCAGCCTCTTCGGCACCCTAACCGGCTTGCTGGGCGGCCTTTTCTGGGCCGTGATTGTTTTGGCCCTGCTGGTCGAACTGATCCTCCTTTACCCCAGCGTATCCCTTCAAATCAAGCAGAAGAAGATCCATCTCTTCCACAAGAAGATTGTGGACCGCTTTGGCTCGGGTGAGCTTTCCTTGAGCCAAGCCAAGAGCGAGCTGCCCATCCTTTATGCCGCCAATCGGGTTCTGCACCGCCGCGCCGCCTTGCTCTTTGCGGTGCAGCTGGCGGTTTTCCTGTGGGTGCTTTTGGGCCTGCGTCATCTGTCCATGAATTCCGCAGCCGGCAGCCTGTTCGAATCCGCCCTGCTTTCCGCTCCTTCCGATCCCCTTCTGCCGCTTTCGCTGGCTCTGGCCTATTTTTTCCACTCCCTCATCAAGATCCGCTTTCGCCAGCAGCAGGATTACCTGAGCCCTTGGCAGTCCCGCCTGGCGCTCTTCATCGCCTTCGCCGTGGCCATGGTGGCCTATTCCTTCTCCAGCGCAATGCCTGTGCTCCTGAGCGTTTACGCCATTCACTTGGTGTCTTTCGCCACCTTCCGCTACCTGTGGGTGGAGCGCCACGCTGAAGCTTGGGGAAAGACCGCCCAGAAGCAGCTCATCCACCTGCTCAAGACGGTTGATCTGCGCTCCGGGCGAAGGCAGGCCTTCGCGGATCGCCTTCGCCATTCGCCTTTCGTCCGCCATTTCAACCTTCATCTTTTGGAGGAGGCGGCTTCCATGAGCCTGGCCATTGCGCTGATGCTTGGCCTGGCCTGATCGTAACTTCTTATTTCATTCCCATGCTGCGTTCGCTGATCAAAAAATTGCTCTTTCCCGCCTCGCTGGCCCTGCTGGTGGCGGCCACGGTCTATTCCATGGCCCCCTGGGAGCGCAAGCTGCTTTCCGGCGGCGTGCTGGACGGGGTGGATCTTTCCACCATAGCGAATGTGAGCTTTGTGAAGCCGAAAGGAACCGTTTCCCCTGTGGGCAATGTGGTGGTCATAGAAAAGGTGTTCATTGAATTCACTACTCCAGCGGATAATATTTTGATCAACGCCGAAGAGCTCAGCGAAACTCCGATTATTTTTGTAAGCTCTATTGGCCCTTTGCCTGCCGGGGTGCAGATCAGCGGCAACAAGATTTATACTCCCCAAGGAGGCTTCACGCCTTTCGGGGTGGTGGCGGCCTATATGGATCCCAATAATGTTTTTACTCAATACAGCTCAGAGCTTACGGTTGAACCCAGCAATAGCTGCTCCTCGCTGCAGACCAGCCTGTTCAGGGCCTACGGGGGCTCGGTGGATTTCTTCGACCCGGCGGATTTGCCTGTGCCGGCCCAAACCGAGAATCCCTTTGATTTTGAGGACGACATCGACACGGTCACTTTCAGCTACGTCCATCCCGAGGCGATGCCTTTGCTCAACCCCACGCCCTTCGGCGCAGCGACCTTCGACATTTCCATCGCCATGGTCGAAGGCTTGGCTGAGCGAGCCAAAATCGTCTCCAGCAACGGAGACGGCACCTATCAGATTCAGGTGCGCGACGAGGGCTTGGACACGGTGGAGACCGCCTCGAATTTTGCCTACGTGTTCAACGACTTGCTGGGCTTGGATTCCCCCTTCATTGCCTCCACCGGTCCGGCCAGCCAGGTGCACCTGACCGCCAAGGAGCTGGGCCCCCATGCCAACGAATACTATTGCACCCAGAATGGCGCACCGATCCTGTTGACCGGGCACTGCATGGTGGGAGGCGCGACCGGATCGATTGATGTGCTCACCACGCCGCTGACGCTCGATAGCATCATCCATCAGGGCGACACCAACATGGTCTACGTGGGCAATGGCCACGGCATCGCCGAATGGACCAGCAGCAACCCCTCCGTGCTCGAAGTCTCCTCCCTCAAGGAGGCTTCCGAAAAAGAGGCTGGCCCTCCCGCTTTCGTCTCCGAACTGTTGGCCGAACTTCCGACTCTCAGCACTGGCGCTGGATCCTACGAGCTTTCCAACTGCCAGGAGACCATCGACGAAGACACGGAGGAGGTGACCGAAAGGACTTGCGATGTGAACATTTCCGTTCCTATTAGCTATGACATCACCGGAAACAATTACACCGTTGTGGTTCCTGTGGGGGATGAGGTGGTGGAGGTGGATGTCTCGGGAAACACCCTGTTGGGAACCATCGAAGGCACTGGCACCTGGATCGATGACATCGGCCTGAGCATGCAAGTGACGGGAACGGTGCAGGGCGCTGTGAGCGGAGTGGCGGGAGGAGAAGCCGCCGGCACGGTGAACGGCTTTATACAGGCCAATGCCAACAGCAATATCAACATAGAAAGCACCGACCTGCTTAACGTCACCATCCTGAAGAATGCCGTCATCAATAGCTTCGAGCCTTCCGATGTGATCGAGGGCTTCCTGACGGCGGTCCCCAACACTTTTGTTTCCAACGTCAGCCTGATCGATGGCGGCGGCGTGACCCATCTGGCCCTGCTGAACGCCAAGAAGGGCGGAAAATCCATCCTCAGCGTCACCGACGAGTTCGGCTGCCTGGCGGCCATGGAAGTGACGGTGGCCAACCAGATTGTGGCCCTGCAAATGGTGGGCAAGGAGGAGGGCGACACTCTGGAGGTGGGCGAGACGGTCCAGGTTAGGGCCTTTGTGGGCTACGACGGGGAGGAGGTGGAGGAGGAAAACCAGATCACTTCCGATGCCGGCATCGAATGGTTCTCCAGCAACCCCAATGTGGCGACCATCGATCCCACGGGCCTGGTCACCGTGCTGGCTCCCGGCAAAACCAACATCACCGCCAAGTACGACACGGAAATCGCTGAGGTCGGAGTGATCGAATCGGATCCTCTGCTGGTGAACGTCGCCAAGATCAAGGGACTGACCATATCGTTGGACGAGGCCACCCAGGCCAAATTGCCCGGCGATGTGATCGACCAGGCGCATGAAACGGTTTCGCTGATCCTCCATTCCCCCGATGCCGTGGGGCATTCGCTGACGATCGAGGGCGTGAAGGTGGACATCGCCTATCCCAATCCCATCGGCACCTACAACAGCAAGCTGGAGCGCATTGCGGCGATTGCCGGTCAGCTGGCCGAGGACCTGGAGGCGATCGAAAATTCCCTCACCGATCCGGTGCTGAAGATCACCCCTTCGCTCCAGTATCCTGGCGTGATCACGCTGGAGCCCCTCAACCAAGATTCGAACACCGATGGGGACAACACCCAGGACCTTAATGAGAACGGCCGGGTGGATGCTTCCTCCAACGCCTTTGTGGAGGATCTGACCGTGCTGCCGCTCTTCAGCTCCATTGTTCCCCTGCCTGCCTCCGAATCCTACGGGGTGATGGTGGTGGCCGAATACGACAACGGGGCCACGGCCCGGCTCTTGCCTACAGAAGTCCAATGGGTCAACGCCCCCGCCAATTCCCTGCAGCAGGCTTCGCTGGATGCTGGCATCCTGAAATTCGACCAGGTCAGCGGCCTTTCCACGGTGGAGGCCCGCCTGACCAATGCCGACAATTCCATGGTGAAGAGCAACGCCCTCAAGGTCGAGGTCAGCTCCGGTCCGGTGGTGGAATTCCTGAAGCGCATCGGCAACGGCCCGATCCTGAAGGGGGCCAGCCTTCTGCTGCAGGCCAAGATCACGGACGTGAACACCGTGGCTGATGTCCAGGACATCATGGTCCACCTGGTCAAATCCAACCAAAGCAGCTACCAGAACATCCTTTCCGACCCCGATGCGGTCTGGTTCGCCGCAATGCCTTATGTGGACCAAGTCACTGTGGTTGACCAGGGCGATGCCCAGCCGCAAGAGGCTCCGGCGGATCCTGAGAATCCGGAGGCCGAGGCCCCGGCTCCTCAGCCTGCTCCCGAACCGGCTTTGCCTTACCGCATCTACAACATTCCCGTGGACATGCCGATCGACGGCACCCTGTTCGACGGCCTCTATCGCTTGGTCTTCTCCATCACGGACAAGAACAACCACACGGCCCATGCGGTCTACTCCATCACTTTGGGCCAAGTGGCCTCCGGCGATGTGAACCAGGACGGCGCCTTCAACATGATTGATGTGATCATCGCCTTCCAGATCGCCGCCGGCATGATCGCCAATCCGACCCCCGAGCAGATCGCCGCCGCGGATGCCAACGGCAGCGGAAGCGTGACCATGATCGACGTGATCCTTCTCTACCAGACGCTTGTTGGATAACGGCCGCAGACGATAACTGAATAATTCACTTCCTATGAAACTGAGTACCGCCCTTTCCGCCCTGGCTCCTTCCTCCGCCGCAAAGCGAGGGGTCTTGGCCGGGCTGCTGATCGCCGCGATTGCCGCAGGCTCGGTGTTGGTTTCGGGCCAGCCTTTTGGGGCCAATCTGATCGAAGCCGTGAGCCCGCTTCCTGCAGGCAGCGGGGCCATCTACATTCCCAACTACACGGCCAGCCCGGGCGATGAAGGCCTGCTTTCCATCAAGACCCGCGCTGATCTGGACGAATTCGACAGCATCACCTTCACTTTGGGCTACGAGCCGGCCAATGCGCTGGTGATCGGCCAGAGCCCCCTTGTTTTCCTGGGGGGGGATTCTCTTGCCGGCGGCACGGAATTCGGCGACCCCAACCTGTCCCCGGTCGCTTTCCAGATGCTTTCCGTGCCGGAGCCCGGGAAGCTGGTGGCCACGGTCATTCTGAACAAGAAAATCACCGTTTCCGGCACCCTTCCTCTGGATGAGACAACCCATCCCACCCTGTTCAAGATCCGGACCAAGATCGAGCCCGCCTTGCCCAACGGAGAGGTGATCACCTTCGCGGTGCAGGATTTTGCCATGCTTTCGGGCGTGAGCGTGGTGGAAGGCGTGGAAATGGCCGCCGGGGACATCACCTTGGGCGGCTCCGATAGCCTGAAGCTCCTGAACGCCGAATCTATCGACGCCAACCATATTGTCCTGCGCTTTTCGGATCTGCTGAGCAATGTGGGCAACGCAGGGGCCTTCGATATCTATCCGGACGGCGACATTTCAGATCCGGCTCTGGCTGTTTCCGCTGTGGAAAGCGGCCCGGTCTACGGCTACGACCAAAGCACCCTGGTGCTGACGACGGCTGACCAGGATCCGGGGCAGGAGTACACGGTCACGGTGGGGGCTCCGGTGGAGGGCAATACGGAAGGAGGCATCGACCCTTCGTTCTCCAATGCCGTCTTCTACGGTTTCGGGGATTCGTCCGCTTCCCTGACGGATTTTGGCATGGTTAGCGCTTCGGTTTCGGGCTACAGCACCCTTGCGCTTGATTTTTCCCATGCGGTGAAGGCTGCTTCGGTCAGCAAGAGCGACTTTTCTTTGGAGGAGATCGGCGGCTTGGCGATTCCCGTCACCAATGTCTCTTCCGTGGCGGGCAGCCAGGTGACCCTTACGGTGGGCGGAAACCTGCTTTCCAGCAAAAACTACAGGCTCAAGACCGCCGCCAAGACCGACATCCTGCGCGATTCGGACAGCGCGGTGCTCGGCATCAACGAGGTGGCTTTCTCCGGGCAGAAGAATGGCCCGCGAATCCTTTCGGCCACGGTGACCCAAGTCCTTGGCCAATACAAGGCCCAGATTGTCTTCGATGAGAACATCCAATTGGGCGGTGTGGCCCAAAACCCTGTGGGACGGCTTTACGACACGGGCCAGGGGGGAGGCGTTCTGATCAACGATGCTCAGCTGGGAACCTACAGCCAGAGCATTTCTGGCAGCACCTTGACCTTGACCCATGCGGATTTCGGCAGCGCCAACAGCCACTTCAGCTTCAGCGTTTCCACGGGCGACTGGCTCAAGAACAGTGTCGGAGCGGGCATTGATCCGGGCTACGGCACGGTGGGATTCTGGGGCTACGGCCACAACAACAATCAGAACACGGTGGGAACCCTTTCCGTGACCAAAAAGGATGTGCTGGAGCTGGCCGCCGGAAACCTGGATTTTGCCCAGGTGCTGCTGGCTGATGTTTCGGTGCTCTACGATGACGGGAATCCTGCCATGGCTGAAGAGACGGTCGATACCGTCGCCCTGGTGGGAGGCAAGCTCCAGGTCACCTTGGCGGACCCTTTGGACCCCCACACCCATTATTCCCTGAGGATTGTGGACAATTCCGTCGACGACAACACTTTGGCGGTCAAGCCTTTTGTTCTCGACCACAGCCTTTCGCTGCTTTCGGTGGCTCCCGTGAACGCTTCCCAGGTGGACCTGGTCTTTTCGGAGGCTATCGATGAGCGGGATGTGGGCGCAGCCGATTTTTCAGTAAAGCTTGGCAACGTGGTAGTCGTCGTAAGCAGCATTGCCATTCAGCCCGACTACAAGACGGTTCGGCTTACTCTGGCCGCGCCCATGACGCCAGGCTCAATTTACACTGCCCAGGCGATTTCGGATGTCTACGGATACACCGGCAAGGCTATAGGGAAGGCGGCCGCTGCTTTTGGCGGCTACCAAACCCAGGTGGGCCAAAGCCCCGTCATGCTGCAGAGCGCTACTCCTACTTCCCAGACTTCGGTGCGCTTCGTCTTCTCGCAGGAGATCGCTCCCGGCAGCCTCACTCCCGTGAACTTCTCCATGTTCAGCTTTCCCAATCCGGCCGATCCGGAGATTCGCGCGGCTTTGGGGGCGATCCAGATCACCCAAGTCAATGCCAGCACCTACGACATCAAGACCGGTGTCCAAGCCGCCGGGACCAACTATTTCGTGGTCTTCAACGGAGTCAAGGACAAGGATGAGTTCCTGCTGAAGAACCTTCATCCCCTCAACTTCTTCGGCTTCTCGGTTCCCGTCCCCCTGGTGACCTTGATTTCGCCCAGCAAGGTGGGCAACGACGCCATCCATCAGATCGTTCTTTCGGGGCAGAATCTGGACGTCATACAATCCGCCAAGGCCGAAGCCCAATCCCTGGGCATTGTCAGCAAGACCGCCACCTCGCTCACCTTGAGCGTTCCGGCCGGCTTGAATCCTGGCGCCTACAGCCTCAAGCTTCTGGATCAGTATGGGCAAACCACCACCCTGCAGGGGGCTTTGCTCGTTGAAGAGATCAAGGGTGCCCTTGTGGTGGCCTCCGCTTCTTCTCAGGCCATTCCGCTCAACGTTCCGAACAACGGCCAAACGCCCACCACGCTGTGGGTGCTGGTTCAGGATCCTGTGGATGTGGCCAATGTGAGCAGCGTGATGGTCGACCTGACCCAAGTGGGCGGCCCGGCCTCCAAGGCGATGAATAAGGATACCGGACCCCAGCCTGTGGGCGGCCAATGGTATACGCTGACCCTCACGGTTCCCTCCACCGTTTCCACCAAAGACACCCCTTACCTTCTGCCGGTCAGAGTGAAGAAGGCGGCCGACATCTATGAGGGCACGGTTTCGGTGAAGGTGACCAAGGACATCTTCCAGAGCGTGGCTCCCGTGATCAACCACATCTACAGCAGCCCTCTTTCCGTTCCTCCCGACGGCAAGACCAAGGTCCGCATTTCCGCCCAGATCACCGATGTGGACGGAGTCCAGACCCTCTCATCGGTCATTGCCGACCTCGGCGCCTTCGGACTGGGCTTTGTTCCTCTCAAGCCCGTAGGCGAAGTGACGGAGGGCCAAGAGATGACCACCCGCTTCTACCAATCCGACGAGTTCACGGTTCCCCTCACGGTGCCCGTAGGCAATTACAATTTGTCTGTCACGGCCTCCGACGCCACCGGAGAAAACACGGTTTCCAGTGTTTCCATAAGCGTTTCCGGAAGCCTTACGGGACCCAAGATCGACAAGGAGATCAGCTACATTTCTCCTCGCCAATCCATCCCCAATGACGGCCAGACGACTTTCTCTTTGCATGCCTACGTCACCGATGTGGACGGCATCACCGACATCAGCGGAGTGACGGCCTATTTCGGCGCCATCGGCCTGCCTCCAGCCACCCTCTCCAAGGCTCCCGATACGGCCGCCGGAGCCAAGGCGGCCTGGTACACCGCCCAAGGCCTGGTGGTTCCCACCACGGCCCCTGTGGGAGGCCACAAGATAGAGATCCGCACCTCCGACCAGCAGGGCGGCATGGACAATGCCCTGATCTCCATCGACGTGACCAACAAGGACACGCTCGGCGAGCCTCCTCGGATCGTGGAGGACCGAGGCTACACCACTCCCCGCATCGCCATCAACGACGGGCAGACGCCCATCACCCTGTATGCCTTTGTGCGGGATGACGACAAGGATATCCAATCGGTAGTCGTCAATCTCAGCCAGATCGGCCAGGTGGGGCCGCAGGCCCAAGGCTTTGCCCAGGCTGGCGCCCCCAGCGCCCCTTCGGCTGCCCCCGCCTTCTCCGAATCCTGCCCCGCAGGCTCCACGGTGATGGTCTGCATGCAGCCCACGCTCAAGGAAGGCGATGCCGGCCAGTGGTTCGTGCTTCCCAATGTCACTGTCTCCACGCATACCCTGCCCAGTTCCCAGCCTTACCTGGTCGATGTTGTTGCTACCGACAAGCTGGGCAAGACCACCCAGGGCAGCCTGGCTGTGTTTGTGGGGGATAGCGCCGCTTTGGCCCAAAGCCAAACGCCTCCCCGCATTGCCACCGCCGTTTCCACCACCCAAACGACGGTGGAGGTGGTCTTCAGCAAAGAGATCGCCGCTTCTTCCATTTCCTCCAGCGGAGCCCAATTCCGCATCACGGGCCGGGAAAGCATTAGCGATGTGCTGCCCATCGTAGGCGCCACCGTAAGCGCCACAGGCCGAATCGTCACGCTCACCACGGAGCCCCAGGTTTCCGGCAAGCCCTACATTCTGACCGCCGAAGGCGGCTTGCGCGATGTTGTGGGCATGCAGCTGGTGCCAGGCTCGGAAAACCGAGTGGGCTTCCCGGGCTTCAAGTTCCTGGGGAAGCCTCCGATCGTGGAGTACACCAGCTCCACGGGTCCGGATAGCGTGGAGGTGGAATTCCGCAGCGCCCTCAGGCCTTCCTCCGTGAAGCTGGGGGGGCCCGACTACAATGCCAAGGTCTTCGAAGCCGACAGCAATCGCCCTCTCAAGGTTCTGGGAATCGATTTCCTGGCCCCCAACATCATTCGGATCGATACCGAGGCCCAGAAGAACGGCCAGCGCTATCGCGTTCAGCTGGACCGGTTCGCTTCCCATGACGGCACGGAAAATCCCTCTTTGGGTTCGGCTTTCAAGGGCTTCAACCTGACCCTGTCCCAAAGCATCCAACGGGCGGGCTTGGCGGACCTGAACGGAGACGGAAGGGTGGATTTCCTGGATTTCACCATCTTCTCTTCGGTCTATGGGACCGCTTATGGCACTGCAGGCTCTTCCTCTTCGGCTCAATCCATCCTGCTGGGCGCAGGCTCCTCCTCGGCTTCGGCTTCCTCCTCCGGCCCTCTTTCCTCCTCCTTCTCCGCAATATCCCCCCAGCCTCTGGCGCCCGCCCCCGATGCACTGGTGCCCATCACTCAGCCTGCCCCGTAGCTGACATGAAAATTTTTGCGGCGATCGTTTCCAAGACAAAAAACAATCCAATGAGACCCAAAAAATCCTTCGTTTTCGCCCTCTTGCTTCTCGCCTCCTCCGGCCTTTTGGGGGGGTGCGGGCCAGCCGATCAACTGCCCCTGCCTTCTGCAGAAAGCCCCCAGCAAATGCATCCTGCGGCTCGCGTGCAGCAAGCCCAGGAATTCAGAAAGAGCGTCGACCTCCATTTCGATGCCCGTCGCCAGGAGCAGGAGGCCTCCGTCAGCATCTGGCTCAGCAACCCCGAACAGAAGCCGATCACTTCGGTCGAATCCTGGCTCAGTTTCAATCCTGAGGCCGTCGAAGTGCTTAGCGTCGACCTTTCCCAGAGTGCCTTCCGCTTGCAGGCTCCCTATGGGCAGCAGGTTGATGCCGTGCAAGGGCTGATTCGGGTGGGAGCAGGGAACAACCCTCCGCTGACGTCCGTGAACCTTCCTGTCGCCGAAGTCCGCCTCAGGCTGCTGAAGCCAGGGGCGCTCCTGATGGACACCTTCAGCTATCAGCCTGATCTTTCCGGTCATGTTTCGGCCAATGCGGTGGTCCAGGGCCAGACCTACAACCTTCTGCGTCCGCCCGCTTCTCCTGCGGTGGCCCTTCCTTAGCTGCCCGAACCTAATTTGCTCCTATGAAACGTTTCCTTGTCCTCACCGGCTTGCTCAGTGTCTTGGGCGCGTCCTCTCTGCTGGCTCCTTCTGCCTACGCCCAGCAGAGCGATGCCATCCTCGAGCTTAAGCCGAGCAGAACCCAAGCCAATGCCGGGGAAGAATTGGAGGTGGATATCATCCTGAAGAACCCCAGCCTGCAGAAAGTGATTTCCGTCCGTTCCTGGCTGGAATACGACCCTAGCGCCTTGGAGGCCCTTAGCCTCAGCGCCCAAGGCTCCCCCTTCTCCCTCTCCGCCCCTGGAGAAGACGAGATTTCCGTTTCGGAGAGGCTGATCAAAGTAGGCCGTTCCAACATTTCCGGCGGGGCTACGGGGGCCGAAACCTTCGTGGCCAAGGTTCGCTTTAGAGTCAAGGCCACCCAGCCGGTCACTACGGTCATCGACTTCCACAATTACCAGTTGACGGAATTGGGCCATGTCAGCGTCAATATTGTCGACCAGGGCTTTCCCATCAACATTCTGGCCAGCAAGCCCGATCCTCTGCGGATTGATCTGAATGGCGGAGCGAGCCAGGCTTCTCCGATTGTTGAGCCCAACTTTGGGGCTTTGCTTGGCAGGCCACAGAATCTGCGCGTGGCTACCGGCGAAGGCTTTGCGGATCTGAAATGGGACATGGGAACCGAGCCTGCCCTGCGGGGATACAATCTCTACTACGGCAAGGTCAGCGGATACTACACGCGCCGGCGCACCATCGGAATGGCCGATGCCCATCGCCTTGAAGGCCTGCAAAACGGCGAATCGTACTATTTTGCCGTCACTGCCTACGACTCCGCTGGCCGCGAGAGCGACTATTCGGACGAGGTGGGGGTGATCGTAGGCGAACCCCTCAGCTCAACTTCTCCTTTTGAGGACTTTCTCGGCAGCCTTTTGGCCGAAATACCAGCCCAGCCCCAGAACGGCCCTATGGTCTGGTGGCTCTCGCTGTCTTCTTTTGGGCTAGCCTTGATGCTGCTGCGTCGCAAGGCATTTAGTTCCTAGAGCTTCCTGCACTGAAAAGCGAATAAATCAAAAAAATGAAAAAGACCCCCCCCGCCTGGATCACCATTTCCGAAGAGCCTTCCTCGGCCCACTGCACTGGATCGGATTCGGTTTTTCCAAAATTCAGCCCCTTGGTTTCTTCTGCCGAAAATTCGACATCCGACACAGTGAAGAATAAATGGTTTTGGGGGGTGGGGTTTGTGCTGCTGATGTTTTTCACTACCGCCCTTTTGGCTCCAGCGGAGCTGGCGGCTCTGCTCAAGGGCAATTTGTTTGGGGACTACAAGGGAATCGAGCTCCTTCCCCCTTTTCCTGGATCTCAGGCGGAGCAGGCTGCCGAACAGGAGGCCCAAGAGGCCGAAGCTCAGTCCAACCCCCAGGATCAAAGCCATTCGGTGGTCAGCGCCCAAACCGATGCTGTGGCGGTTCAGGTGGATCCGGTGGAGTTTGATACTGAGCCACTGCAGCCCTCTTCGCAGGCTTCATCCGAATCGGACGATTCCGTTCTTCCAAGCCAGGAAGCTGCGGTTGTTCCCCAGCAGCCTCTGCCTGAGGCGGAGCCCCCCGCTTCCTCGGCCCAGGAGCAAAGCCTTATAGAGCAGCTGACCCAGCAATTGGCGGAATTCAAGAAAAAGGACGAGGAAAGCACAAAGGCTCTTCAGGGCCTGGCTAGCTTGAGCCAACCCCCTACCAGCCTTCTGCATTCGGCTCCTCCCGATCTCTCTTCCTACGGTCTCGCTTCAGCAACCCCTTCTTCTCCCGCTTCCTCGGCCGCTTTCCAGGGGTACAAGCCTAATCTCCATCGGGTCAGTCTCACTCCCCAGCAAGTGCTGTCCAAAAACCTTTCCCAATACGCTTCCGCGCCTCTGCCTCAAGTCCATTCTTCCCTTCAGGCCTCGCAGGCTTCTGTCGGCCACCTTCAGGCTTCCATAGCGCCGGCCACTCCGGCTTCCGGCCCCATGCTTGCGCTTTGGGCAACGCTTTCCTTTGCGCTGATGATAGGGGTGCGCTTTTTCAGGAGAGCCTAATTGCTGTCCAGCGAAGATTTCCTCCAAGCCTTTTTGGCTATTCCAACTTTCCGCTTCGGCCTTTTGCCCCTCTATGCTAGAATTCCCCTGCTTTTTTAGCCGCACGGAAAATGAGAATCAAATACTATGGCCGCTCCGCTTTTGGAATGGAGGAGGATGGGGTGAGCGTTCTTGCGGATCCTTCGCCCTCCCAGTCGCAGCTCGAAGCGGATGTGGCGACCTTCAGCGCAAGCGCCTTGTCTCAAGGCTTCCCCCCCTCGGAAAAATCAAGAATTTTGGATTGGCCGGGGGAATTCGAGGCCAAAGGGGTCCATTTCAAGCGACTTCATTCTTTGGGGGGATTGGAGGGGGCGCCGGAGAACATCATTACGCTGTTCTATTTCAAGGGATTCAAGGTCTGCCACCTTGGGTATCAGCGCGAAAAGCTGAGTGAGGCCCAAGTGGAGCAGATTGGAGACGTTGACATCCTTATTGTTCCGGTAGGAGGGGGGAATGTTCTTGGCGCCAAGCAGGCCAAGGCTGTGGCGGAGCAGGTGGACCCTCGAGTGGTCATTCCTATGCTTTACGCAGCCGAGCAGGAGACTGGCCGGGAGCCTGTGGAGGCTTTCCTTGGAGAAATGGGCGCATCTGGCATGGAGGCGCTTGCGGAATTCAAGGCCAAGCGCAGCGAGCTTCCGGAAGATTCCTTCAAGGTCGTTCTGCTCGCCGCCCAAGGCTAGCTTCTTTGAGCTGGGCAATGCGGGAAGGATAAGGCTGATTGTTTTGGATTCCCTGGTCATAAGGTATACTCCCTGCGTGCGGTCCCGTAGTTCAACGGATAGAATAAGGCACTCCTAAGGCTTAGATGGTGGTTCGATTCCACCCGGGACCACCATAGCTCCCTTTTTGGACTCTGCGGACGATCTCCGGCAGTCTTTTGGGGCTGATGCCGTTGGGGAAGCTCAGCTTTAGGCTGTTTTCGTCTTCATAGCAAAAGAACTCCTCTTTTCTCATAGGAAGAATATTGGCAATAAATGGCATGCGGACTTAATGGGGCAGAGGTTTTCACACTTTCCTGACCACGCCCACCACTTTTCCGAACAGGCTCATTTCGCTGCTTGGCGCAATGGGCTTGTATTTGGGGTTCCCGGGCTGCAATAGGATGCGGCCCTTCAAGTCCTTGTCCAGGTATTTTATAGTGTAGGCTCCATCCACAATGGCGACCACAATGTCTCCTGTGGCTGCATGGGCCCCTGTTTCCACAATGGCCTTGTCGCCCTCCTGGATTCCGGCATCAATCATGCTGTCCCCTCGAACGTTCAGGAGAACGGTGCGCGAAGGGTGGGGGACAAGGTAGTCATTAAGGTCCACATGCTCCATCAGCATCTCCTCTTCGGCTGTGGGGGGGCCGGCCTGCACCGAATTGAATAGGGGAAGGCCAAGAAAGTGAGGCCCTGGCTTCAGGCGTCCTTTGTCCATTTTTTGAACGAATCCGTCCTCGACCATTTTGTGCACCAGCTTGAAGGCGGCGTTCTTGGACTTGAATCCGAAGATGAGGCAGAGCTCGTCGTAGGTGGGCATGATCTTGTTGGCCCTGTAGAAGGCCCGGATTCGCTCTATTTTATCTGAAGAATCGGTCATTTTAGGTAAGGTCATTGATAAAGAAGAATCCTACGAGGCCTGAAAGAACGAAGAGGGCGATAATCAGATTCGCGATCATGTTAAAGGGGTTTTTAGGATAAGGCTAGGCCGAGAGCTTGACCATTCTTCGGTAGTGCAGATAGGCCCTGAGCAGAGAAGCGGTCAAAAGCTTGGAGCGCCGGCTGAGGCGCAGCAGCCTTCGCGCGACCCCTTCTATCAGCAATGGGGAGCGGCCCAATGCGCCCAAGCTTAGCGTGGCGGCTGCGATCAGCCCAAGGGCCAGAAGGAAATTGGCAATCATGTTTTTTGGGTTAGCTGTTGTCTCCAGTTTATGAACAATCGTTCACCTTTGCAATAGAAAATTGAACTTTTGTTTACTTTTAATCAAAAAAACAGCTTAAAAAAGCTGTATTTTTAAATTGCAGAATCTTTGAAATTATTTTTTAAATCAATCAGCCTCCAAAAACCCCCAAAAAATCTCGGCGATGTGGGGCGTGGCCTGCTTTTTTTGGCGGGCGAGTTTTGCGTGGCCATTCGGCAGCCGCCATGTCGCCCCGATTGCGCTTTTGGGTCTGAGCCTGCAAAAGCATTGGGCTGAAACGCCCCGGTGCCAATGGGCTCCTTAAGCCTTTTCGATTATGGAAAAGCCCATTATATCCCACTTGAGCTTCCTCACAATGTGCCCCCTCAAAGGGTCCATCACCAGCACCCAGGGCAGCACCGAATTTTTCTCCAATGAGACCCAATGGTCGATCAGGTAATCCAGCTCCAGCAGCATTCCCTTTTCGGAAAAGCCGCCTTCCGCCCTGGGGTCCGGCAGGGTGTGCTGGGTCAGCTCCTCATGGGTTGGCTTGCGCTTGTGGCGAGTGGCCTGGAGGCCGATTTTCCCCAACGAAGCCCAAATCAGCATTCCCGAATTATTGAATTCCAGCTTTTGGACCATGTCCGCAGGAGTGGCCCTTTTTCCGTTGATCGCAAAATGAAGCCGGCAGAGACTGGTGATGGTGCAGCCCCAGTCCCGTATCGTGTAGGGCGGAACGATAAAAAGCTCGCCCCAGCGGGCGTCGTCCTGGCGAAGCATTTGCTTTTCCTCTGTGATCATGGGTCGGCTTTATGACAAATCCTCTTGAAGGAGGGCTTGGCACAATCCACCGCTCACCATACACCTACTTTCCCCTAAGCGCCAGGGCCAGCCCAATCGAACCCTAGAAAAAAAATACAGAAGCCATTAATCAGCGTTAATGACCAGCAGGGCCGCCTGTGTCCAGTAGCTCCCTTTGGGTTTTTAGTGAGCAAGGGCAAGCTTTCTGAAGCTTTGCAAAGGCTATCCTTCGGGCAAAAAAGTAGAGTTGGGCTTTGCCTCGGCTGCGCCTGCCTGCGCGAAGCCGCTACGGCAAAGGCAGGCTCGGCACAGGCTTCTCATCCCCCCCTGCGCATCAGCAAACTACGTCCGACCCTTGTCGGGCGCACTTTGCTGGCTCGGGAGGAAGGATTCGAACCTTCGGATGGTGGATTCAGAGTCCACTGCCTTACCACTTGGCGACTCCCGAACGATGCGCTGCCCTTTTTTCAGGCCTGACTATATTCCGGCGCTCCCGGATTCTATAATGCCGATTACTTTTTGTACAGCCCTGCCCAATTCCCCGTTCTTGTTTTCCACCAGATAGTCGCAATCCCGGCTTCGGGCGAACTCCTTGAGCATGCTTTGCTTGCGCTTTTCCAGTTCCTCCGGAGAAATGGCGGAGCGCTTCACGATTCTCTCCGCCAGCTCCTCGCGGCTGCCTGCGGAAATGAAGATCGCCACTCTGTTTTCCGGGGAAATCTCCCTTCGCAGGCTGTCGAAGCCCTGGATGTCGATTTCCCTGACAATCGTTTTGCCTTGAGCCAAGGCTTCCAGGATCGGCTCCTTGATCAGCCCGTAGAAGTGGTCCTGGTGCACAACGGCGTATTCCAGGAACCTGCCTTCATGGATACCTTGCTCGAACTGTTCCTTGGAATAGAAATGGTAGAGCTCCCCCTCCCTTTCTCCGTCCCGCATGGGCCTGGTGGTGGCCGAAAGGGGATAAGTGAATTGAGGTCGCAGCATTTTCAGCTCCGCGATGATCGAGCTTTTTCCTGACCCGGAAGGTCCGACCAGAATGAATAGTTTTCCTTTCATGGAGTCTGGAAAAAAGGGCTTGAGAATGCTTGTCGGCCCATTGGCCCGATGAGACTGCCTCCGCTTCTTGCGAGGCCTCAAAAAAGCCAGACGATTCTAGGGGAAAAAAAAGGACAAAGCTATTGACTTTTGATTTTTGGAGTGATATAATGATTTGAAACGTTCCTTAGAAGCGCAGGCAAGCGGAGAGAAAAGCCAATCCTTCAATCTGAATTAGATCCTTGGATTGAATTGGATTTTCTCCCTACTTTTCCCCGCCTCACGAGCTGCCCCCTTCGCTATTGCGATCCGGACAGCAGCGAGTGAGAAAAGTAGCCTCTCGCTCCGAATCGCTTCGGGGCCGGCAGAGGCCAAAAACAAAAACAAAATCACACGCCGTTCGCAGTAGCGGCTTCATATAAAACTGCTCGAGTAGGGAGCCTCGTTTCGGCGCAAGCCGAAGCACAGACCCACCTGCCTACAAGGTAGTGTGTCGTTAGGGCATCACGGTCACTTTAGCGCCAAATTGAGCGCCGTATGGTGAAAACCGTGGTGCCCTTTGTCTTTTTCGCCTATCGGCTTCCTGGCCCTGGCTCAAGGAAGGAGATTGGTGAAGAGATCGGAGTCATTTTGCTTGAAGTGACCCAGCCGCGCCCAGTCAAGGGTGATTTTGTACAAGGCCAGGTCTCCGCCAAAGATCTTTCCGGCAGGAGGGGGCCAGTCAACTCTGCCTTTCATGGCCTTGACGATGAGGCTGAAGGCCTTTGCCTTTTCTTTTTCGCCTTCGATTCGCTTTGCCTGCCCTTCCATCTGAAGGATTTTTTCATCCTGCTCATGGTAGGCCATGAGAGCCACTTTCGGGTTGAGCTCGATATTCCGGGACTTGCGAGTCTCTTCTTTGGAAAAAAAGAGAATATCTGTATTTTCGTCTACCGCAAAATAGACCAAAGAGCATTGGGGCTGCCCTTCCAGGGAGACGGTGCTCAGGGAAATGGCGGGAGATTCCTTTGAGAATTCGGCCAGCGCCTCAGCCAGATCTTTTTTCATTTTTTATTTTTCAAGGGTCTGGCTCCACCATACCCGAGCCGCGGGGCGATAGGCAAGGCGATTGCCGACTCCTGGCTTGAGGCGCTTTCTCCCAGCTCCCCAAAATCAGCTTGAGCCAAGGGGCTGTTCCAAGGGGTTCAGAATGGGGAAAGCCTTCTTTCAGGCTCTTGTTTTTTTGCAAAAGACATGTATCTTCTAGCCTCCTGTTTAAAATTAGCTTTTTTAGCGATGCTCAAGCCTTTCTATGCTTGGCTGAACCGGCACAGCCTGATGCAGAATGTGATCGCCGGCCTCACGGTAAGCTTTGTGGCCCTCAGCCTAGGGGCTGCCTTCGGCGTGCTTTCCGGGCGCGGGGCTTTTGCCGGCATGTTGTCCGCGGCGCTGATTGCCTTGGTCACTTCTCTTTTTGGGGGGACCCGAATCCAGTGCTCCGGCCCTACAGGACCTATGACCACCGTCACAGCAGTCGTGGTGGCTGCGGCGCACGATAGGATTGTGGCCCAGTTCGCCGGCCTGAATCCGGAGCATTTTTTCAATATTGTCCTTTTTCTGACTGCTGCAATCTTGGCGCTCATGGCCCTTCTTCGCTTGGGCAAGTTTGTCACCTTCATCCCCAATGTGGTTATTTCCGGCTTCATGAACGGAATTGCGGTGATCATCTGGCTCGACCAGATCAAGAAGCTTTTCGGCCTCGGCGGAGCGAAGGCTTACGAAGGCTCCATTTTCCTCAATGCGGGAATGGCTGCCGCTTCGGTGGCCATGGTTTTCCTGCTGCCTCGATTCTTTCGCCGATACATGTCCAAGTACGCTAGCCTGCTTTCGGGGACTTTCTTCACCATTCTGATCATGACGGGGCTCTCTTTCCTGCTCCAGCTCCCCATTGAGCACGTCCAGCTGACCGCCTCCATTCACTCCTGGAATGACGTGGCGGAGATTTTCAGTGCCCAATGGCCAACCCTCTGGTCCCTCCCCGTTCTCGCCGCAGCCCTGCCTTTTGCCTTGCAGCTGGCTATTTTGGCCTACTTGGACACGCTTATGACTTCGCTGGTGATTGACAAGATGACCAAGGAAAAGACGAGGCAGAACAAGGAGCTTTTCGCCCAAGGGCTTTCCATTGGAACAGTGGCTTTGCTGGGCGGCATTCCTGGCGCCCAAGCCACGATCCGCTCTGTTCTGATTGTGAAGGAAAAGGCCACCAGCCGCTTGGCCGGCATTCTGGTGGGCGTTTTCGCTTTGATTGAGATTCTGCTTTTCCAGGATTTCATCAACCTGATTCCCCAGGCGGTATTCGCGGGAATCCTGATCAAAGTGGGCTACGATGTCTTCGACATTGTTCCGGTCCGGCTGTACCTGAAGGAGTGGTTCCGGGATCGCTCAGGGATGCTGCACAGCTTCTTTTCCAACCATGGCGACGAGAAGATCTTTGTGACGCACGTTGAGATGCTGATGATCGCGGGGGTAGCGCTGGTCACTATTCTGTGGGACCTGAACATGGCCGTGCTGATTTTCACGGTGATTTTCTACCTGCACAATAGGGTCTTTTCCAGAAAGCAGCCCATGCGTGACCTCAGCCCCCGTGAAACCGAAGGGGTTTCCGAAGAGCTCTAGCCTTTCCAGAATAGACTATTGCTAGGCCAGAAACCAGAAATAGCCGAATACCAGCCCCAAGGCTAAAGCGGTGAATGGGAACGCCTCCAGAAAAGGTCCTTTCAGAATCGATCTGGAAAGCTTTTCCATGCATTTTGGCAAGGCAAGCAGCAGAGCGCCCTTTGCCAATCCGATCCGGCCCAGAAGGGTGATTGGAACCGTCCAATCGGCTCGTCGTATGTTGTGGAAAACCACCAAAAGGGAGCCTAAGAAAACTCCCATCAGACCGCCGCAAAGGATTCCAGCTCTTTTCTTGGGTCCTGGCCGGGCCGGAGGCGCAAGGCGCAGGTTTTCATGGATGGGGGCCAAATGGCCTTATCCGGCTATGGAGATTCCGATCAGCTTTCCGATTCCGAAGGTGAGGCCTGCGGCGGCAAGGCCGAAAAGCATCTGCCTCCCGCCCGAAAGCCACACGTTTTTTCCGGTGAAGAGAGTGATGGCCGCTCCGATTCCGAAAAGGCCCGCCGCGCTGGCGACGATGCTGGCTGCCATGGCTGCTTTTCCGTTCAGCAGCATGAAGGGCAACACAGGAAGGATGGCCCCGAAAGAGAACAGCACGAAAGAATAGCCCGCCGCCTCATTCGCGGAGCCCTTCATCTCTTCCGGGTCGATGCCCAGCTCCTCCTTCACCAGCACTTCGTGGAAGCGGGCCTTGTCCTTGGCTGTTTCCTGGGCCATTTTCTTGGCCTGCTCCTGAGGAATGCCTTTGGCCATGTAGATGAGCGCCAGCTCCTGCATCTCGCCCTCCGGGTTGTTCTCCAGCTCCTCCATTTCGATGTCCATTTGGTTCTGGTACAGCTCCTGGGAGCTTTTGACAGAGATCCATTCGCCCAAGGCCATGGAAAGGGCTCCAGCCAGAAGGCCCGCCAGGCCAGCGAGCAAAATCGTCTCCCTGTCTGCGCTGGCCCCCGCGATGCCCATCAGCAGGCTGAAGTTGGAGACTAGGCCGTCGTTTCCGCCCAGCACGGCGGCCCTTATAGCGTTTCCGCCCATGTGCCTGTGCCGGCTTTCGAATTTGGCCAAATGCTTGCCGCTGACCTTCTCTTCTTTTTCCAGGATGGCGCGCAGCACTTCGACATGATTCGTTTCCGCTCCGGTGGGCTCCATTCTGGTTTTCCGCTTGGCGACCAGGATGGCGTTGGAGATGCTTTTTTCGGTCTCCATCAGGGCGTCCAGCACATGGTCGTATCCGAAAGCCTTGCCGATCCTGTTCAGCGTCTTGGCTCGCCACGAGGGCTCTTGCAGCCTCTCTTTGGCGACTCCGTGCTTTTTGGCGAAGATCAGGGCATGGCCCATCTCGATCTCGCTCATCTGCCGGAAGACATTGGCGATGGTGGGATCCCCCTCCTGTTCGGCCAGCCGCCGGTAC
>CAYUUW010000008.1:15232-16281 GCA_964448005.1 uncultured Candidatus Peribacteria bacterium | reverse complement strand
ACAGGAAGCTGGCGTCGATCTCGGTCTGGATGCTTTTGTGCTCCATGGGATTGGCTTAGGTTCCTCTGGCCTTTGGGCTCCGCCCGAGTTTAGCATTGGGCATGGCTTTGGGCCAGCAGCCTTTGAGCATAGTGGTTTGCCAATCGCCAAAGTCACTCAGAGCTCTTTCACCATATACGCCCCCTCCAGCTCGTATCCCAGCTTTTTGTAATACTCCCTCGTTCCGATGGCCGAAATCACTGCGATTTTCTTGAATCCGGCCTCCCGGCTCAGCTCCTCCGCCTTCTGCATCAGCCGCTTGCCGTAGCCCAAATGCTGGCTTTTGGAACCCACGCTTGGCCCCCCAAGGCTCTCCTGCTGGCCGTACACGTGCAGTTCGCGCACTAGGGCGGCTCCTTTCAGCTCCGGGAAAACAGGATTCTCCGGATTGGACGGAAAGCGCAGCCGGCACAAGCCAATCAACTTATCCAAGTTCGGCTCATCGATTGATATAAACACCTCCTCCCCATCGTTGGCCTTATAATTATTAATTCGTAATTCGTAATTCTTAATTTTTGAATCTTGTATTTCCCTACACCTCACGCACTCGCATTCCACTCCTTTGCGCTGCATCTCTTGGCGGAGATTGGATTTTTTGGAGCCGATGATGATGCTCTCCGCCGGAATGTCGCGGATGATCCGGATGATCCGGCAATAGCGGGGAACGGCTTGCTTGATTTCGGCGATGATATCGATGAGCTCGTCGTCCGTGTAGGGCGTGTGGATGCCGGGGTCTTTTTCCAGCATTTTTTCCAGATCGGAATAAGGCGTCACCATGGTGGGGTAGACCTTGATGTAGTCGGGTCGTAACCCCTCCAGTTCAAACAGATCCCGGCCCGATTTCAGGTCGCTGGCCACGGTTGCGGTCGGCAAATTGGGCATGAGGTGGTGGCAGATCTTCAGTCCCGCATCGCGGCACAGCTTTGTTGCACGGATCGATTCAGCCAGGCCATGGCCGCGCTTGTTGAACTGGTTGACTGCGTCATCCGTCGTCTGGATTCCCAGCTCGA
>CAYUUW010000008.1:7572-15222 GCA_964448005.1 uncultured Candidatus Peribacteria bacterium | reverse complement strand
CTGTTACGCCAGAGTCCCTGAGTCGCACCAATTCGACCTCATCCACCCAGTCGGGCCGGGTTTCCACCCACAGGCCCACGCAGCGGCAGTCGGCCGTCTCGTTGGCCTTCATCAGCTCCTGCAGGTCCATGGCCTTGATCTCGTCGTCCGTATGCTCCGCAAACTCTCCCGGCCCTTCGTTCAGCGCCAGCCAGATGCCTTTCAGGAATCGATCCCTGTACCACAGCGGCACGGCGCCCCAGGTGCCCCCGGCTGTGCGGATGTCGATCTTGGTGATGTCGTGGCCTTGGGCCAATAGTCCGTTCAGACGAGTCTTGACCTGTTTGTAGGCGCTGAATTCGTTTCGCACGGCCCGCATCATGGCTGGCTCGTTGCTCAGGTAGCTTTTGGGCATGCCTTTTTCCGTGGGGCAAAAAATGCACTGGCCGGGGCAGCCCAGATCCTTGGTCAGCACGGTGATGTTGGCGATGCCGCTCATGGTGCGCACTTTGCGCTTCTGGATGGCGCTGAGCAGGGCGGGGTCGGCTTTTAGGCGCTTCTCTCCCACCAATCGCCGGTAGGCTTCCACCAGTTCCAGGTTCTTGGGCAAGATTCCGCCGTTCTTCTGGGTGAGTTTGTTGCGGACGAGCTTGAGGTTCTTTTCGCTGAACTCCTGACTCCCTGCGAAGTCCAGGATGATTTTTTTGGCCAAGGGGATCAGTTCGGGACGGACGGAGTAGATCATTCTAAATTGCGAATTATGAATTTCCAATTTTCAACTATGAAAACTTGAAAAAATAAAAAACTTGCGGGTTTTGGCCAACAAGTTGGTTTTCAATTTTTAAATTTTTCAACCCCATTTTTCCCCTTCAGAACCACTCCAAGGCCCACTGAAAGCGCCGCCATGCTCACGATAGCCCAGAACTTGCCTTGAGTCCCCACTATCAGGGCGATGATGCCGTAGGAGGCCGAAAGGGCGTAGATGAGCAGCAGCACCTGCCGTTCGGAAAAGCCTGCCTTGAGCAGTCGGTGGTGCAGGTGAACGGCTTTGCGCTCCCTGTCCCATTCTCCTCCCTTCCACGGCGCCTGCCCTCTCATCAGGCGGTAGGCCACTACGTACAGCAGATCGAGAATGGGGAATCCCAGGATCAGGAAGGCTGTGGCGATCTTTCCTCCGGAGAAGATGGCCAGCGTGGCCAGCATCAGGCCCAGGAACATGGAGCCCGAATCGCCCATGAGGATCTTGGGTGGAAAAAAATCAAAGCACCAGAAGCCCAACGCCAGCATGGCCACAATCAGGGCCAGCATGGCCACCTCCGGCTGGCGGACCAGGTCGGAGATGCTCAGGAAGAAAAGGATCAGCCCTCCGATTGCGCTGATGCCGCTGGTGAGCCCGGGAATGCCGTCCATCCAGTTGGCTGTGTTGGCCACCAGGATGATCCAGAAGACCGTGAGCAGGGCCGAAAGAGGCATGATGCTCAGCTTCCAGTCGCCCAGGCTGACCGCAAGGTCCCATCCGCTCAAATCGATCTGTCCCCCAAAAGGGTTGCTGACCGCCTCCACGCCGATGCCGCCTGCCACCAGGGTCATGGCGACCACGGCCTGCACAAACAGGCGCAGGGGCGCTGGCAGGCCGATGCGGTCATCGATGAAGCTCACCAGCACCAAAAGCCCTCCGCCAGCCAGCAGCACAGCCAATTTCAGATTGGGCTCCAAAAAAACAAGGCTCAGCAGCAGAAAATTCAGATAGATCAACACGCCTCCAGGGTAGGGGATGGGCGGCCTGGCGAGACCGTATTTGTGGGGGCGGTCCATGAGCCCCAGCTTGGGGAAAAGCTTCAGGGCGGCGAAGCCGGAAGCGAGGCTAAGCCCCAAGGCCGCAAGGCCTGCCAGCAGGTAGTTCATACGACTTCGCAATCAAAATGATATGGACGCCATGTGTCTTCTTTTAAAGATACCCTTAAATCCCTGCAAAATTGCTTCGTCGTATTGATCAAATTTAAAAGCAAAAGGGTATCATGGGTGTTTAGAAGTTCAGGTCTTCGCTGTCCACCCGCTCTTCCCATTCGCTCTTCTGGGGCGAGGGCTGGGAAGCGGGGTTCAGGCTGCTCAAGCGGATGAGCAGGTAGACCGAAAAGCCGATGACCAGCAGCGCCGAGGCGGAAAAGGCCATCAGCGCGATTCGGAAATGGGCACTCAGGTAGCCGAATCTGGCCTGGTGGCGGAAAACCAAGGCGGCTGCTGCCAAAAAGCCGATGAGCAGGAGGGTGTAGATTGCGATAACAGCCGTCATGGCTTTTGGCTTAGGCGGCCAAAGTCTACAGCGGCCCGGCTTCGCTGTCCAATTCCACTTTGGCCAAGAGCGCCTTGGCCGCAGCCTCCGGATCCTGTATTCTTTTCCGTGCAGTTTTACTATTTTTCACCGAAAATGAGCCAAAATTCACCTGATCTCGAAGCCAAGCGCCACAGCCTGGCCCACATCCTGGCGCAGGCTGTGCTGGAGATGTTCCCCGAGGCCAAGCTGGGCGTCGGGCCGGCTATCGACAACGGCTTTTATTATGATTTCGAGCTGCCTCGCACCCTGATTCCCGAGGATCTGCCGCTTCTGGAGAAGAAGATGAAGCACATTGTGAAGCAGAATCAGGTTTTTACGAGCAAAATGGAACCGGTGGATGATGCAATCGCTTTCTTAAAGGAAATCCAGCAGCCTTATAAGGTCGAGTTGGCTGAAGGGTTCAAGGAGCAGGGGGTTGGGGAATTGGGCTTCCACCGCAACGGGCCCTTTGTCGATCTGTGCCGGGGAGGCCATGTGGACTCTACGAACCAAATTCCTGTTGACAGCTTTAGGCTCGATCGCATTGCTGGGGCTTACTGGAAAGGCGATGAGAAAAGGCCCATGCTCCAGCGCATCTACGGCCTGGCCTTCGATTCCAAAGAAGAATTGGACGCCTATTTGGAGCAGCGCAAGGAGGCCGAAAAGCGCGACCATCGCAAGCTGGGCGCCGCCCTCCAGCTGTTCGCCTTCAGCGAGAACGTGGGACCCGGACTGCCCTTGTGGCTCCCCAACGGCACCGTGCTGATCGAAGAGCTGGAGAGGCTGGCCAAGGAAATGGAATTCAAGGCCGGCTACGTTCGGGTGCGCACGCCCCACCTCACCAAGGGCAAATTGTACGAAATGTCCGGGCATTTGGCCCATTACAAGGACAGCATGTACCCCGCCATGCAGCTGGACGGCGAGGAGGACGCCTACTACATGAAGCCCATGAACTGCCCGCATCACCACATGCTTTATGCGGCGCATCCCAAAAGCTACCGCGACCTGCCCCTGCGCTACGCCGAATACGGCACCTGCTACCGCTACGAGGATTCCGGGGCCCTCTTTGGCCTGATGCGCGTGCGTAGCCTGCAGATGAACGATGCCCACCTGTACTGCACCGAGGAGCAGTTCGAATCGGAATTCATGGCGGTGACGGAGCTGTACCTCAAATACTTCGCCCTCTTCGGGATCGAAAAGTACGAAATGCGGCTTTCGCTGCACGATCCGGCCAAGCTGGGCGAAAAGTACGTGGATGAGCCCGAGCTCTGGACGAAGACCGAGGACATGGTGCGCAAGGCCATGGTGAAATCGGGCGTGAAATTCAGCGAAGTGGCCGACGAGGCCGCCTTTTACGGGCCCAAGATCGACATTCAGGTGTGGAGCGCCATCGGGCGCGAATTCACGCTCGCCACCAATCAGGTGGATTTTGCCGTCCCCAAGCGCATGGGGCTCACCTACACCGACCACCATGGGGAGGAGAGGGTGCCGCTTTGCATTCACCGAGCGCCGCTCAGCACGCACGAGCGCTTCATTGGCTTCCTCATCGAGCATTACGCCGGCGCCTTCCCGCTCTGGCTCGCCCCGGTGCAGATCGCCCTGGTGCCTGTGGCCGCCGCGCACGAGGAGTACGCCAGAACGATCCAATCCAAATTATTCGACGCCGGAATCCGCGTGGAGCTGATGACGGCCGAGGAGAGCCTGGGCAAGCGCATCCGCAACGCCGAAACACGAAAGATTCCCCTGATGCTGGTGCTGGGCGACAAGGAGCAGGCCGAAAAAGCCGTCACGGTGCGCCGCTATGGGCAAACGGAGCAGGAGACGGTGGGATTAGAGGAGTTTATGAAAAGGACCGAAAGACAGGTGGGGGAAAGGAAGTAATAAAAAATGGAAATTTATGCCTATAAAATCAGGCCGCAGAGGCGCGATTGATCGCGCCTCTGCGGCAATTGGATTTCTTGCCTTGGGCATCCTCTTTCTGGAGCCTGCTTCTGTTTTTGCTCAGACCTCCCGACTCACGCCCGATTCTTTTGCCTCGGATCTTTGCAAAGGCAGAATAGAGGAGACTTTGAAATTCGCGAATTTCTGCAAGGATTTTGAGCCAGGAACCTATTTCGACCATTTTCCGGACCGATATGCCTGCACCAACGAGATGGCCCAAAAGCACCTCAATGTCTGCATTTGCCAGGCTTTGCCTGGAACCCCGAGGGCAGATTGCGCGAGCGAAGTGGTGGCCCTGAACGGAAAGCCGGAGGAATGCTTGGCTGTTGGCGAGATCGATGAGCAATACCGCTGCCTTGCCATGGCCAACAAAATACTTAAAAGGGCAGAGCTGTGCGAGATGTTGCCTCAAAGAGAAGATTGGCCTAACCGGAATAGCTGTTTGGCGGAAGTCCCTCTGGATTATTCCAATTCCAAGGCTTTCTTTGGTCTTTTAGGCCTTTTTTCCCTGCTTGCCCTCAGCTTCCTCTTCCTGAAGAAGGCCTTTCAGGAAAACGGGCTGAAGGCAGCAATCTTTTGTACGACCCCTGCGATCTTGATCCTCTTGAGCTATTTTTCCTTGGATCTGCTTTCCTTTAATCCTCTTGTCAGCTTTCTGAAGGGGGCTTTGGCCATCATGCTTTTGCTCACGGTTTTGGCCTGGGCCATTTTGCTGCTGGAAAAAGCGCTCAAGACAGAGTGGAGAAGCGGCGGAAAATGGCTTTTCTTAGGCTTTGTCTTTTTGAGTCTTATTTCGGAGGTCTTTTTAGGCCTATATCTCCCGTTGATTCATAGTCCCAGCCCCATCTGGTTTCGCCTTCTTCACGAAAGCCTTCAGCCCATCATCCAAAGCCTCCTTCTTCTCAGCTTCCTTGCTGTTCCCCTGTTTTCCGGGCTGCTTGCTTGGATAAGACTGAAAAGGGCAGGGGAGAACAAGGCGCTGAGAAGGGGGTTGGCCTTTTTCCTTTCCTTTTGGGCGCTTTTGATCGCCTGCTTGGGCGGCCTGGTTTTGTTTGTTGTTTACGTGGTTATCCCAGCCCTTCCCTAGGCAGGCTCCAGCCAATCTTAACTTAAAAGGCCAATTGCTTCCGGAGAAGGGGCTGGACGAAAACACCTTCCCCCCGCCCACTATGGGCAGCAGGAGCAGGAGACGGTGGGATTAGAGGAGTTTATGAAAAGGACCGAAAGACAGGTGAGGGAAAGAAATTAGGATGATTGCCCTGGCTTGCCTTTTTTGTACTTTTTATCTATAATTTTTTTGTACATTTAAAAGTACGAAAAATGATTCCAAAAATCGTTTCTCCCACCGAACTCCGGCAAGACTTGTCGTCTCTGCTCAAAGAAGCCTCGAGGCATTTGATTGTCGTCACCAGCAAGCCCTCGAATAAGGTGATTGTGGATGAGGGGCATTACAATAGGCTCTTGGCGCTTGCTCAGCGCGCCAGTCAATTGGATCCTGAGGGGGAGTATATCGATGGATTCGTTTCGGATATGCTGCATCGGGCCAAAAAACCAAAATATGACAAGGCTGTTGCCAGCCTCAATGATCTTTTATGATTGAAGTGCGCTATCATCGTGAATTCATCAAGGAGTTCAATCAGTTGCCCTTGGCCCAAAAGAAAAAGCTGGCTCATCTGGAAGGGGTCTTTAGAAACAGCCCTTTCGATTCCAGGCTGCACGGCAAAAAGCTTAGCGGCAAGCTTGCCGAATATTTTTCCTTTAGAGTCACCCGAGACTACAGGGTGATTTTTCGTCTTGTTTCCATTGGTTTCGCTGATTTCATCTCCGTCCGCCATCGGAAGGAAATCTACCGCTGAGTGGATTGGGGAGCTTTATGGCCCTTTTGGCGTGTCTTGAATTTCCTATTTCCCAAGCAACATCCGATATCTCTCTTCCAGAGTGTCGCAGATTTTTCGGGAAATTGGGTTATTGGGCAGGGGTCGGCAGCTCAGATCTTCCCACCTTTCGTCCTCGTCGTCGTCCGGCGCCGCTTTGACCAATCCTTCCTTAATGTATCTCGACTCCATTCTTCTCAGGGCATCGCTACTGTTGCAGCCACGGATTTCTCTTAGGAAGGCCCTCTCGGTCTCTGGGCTGATTTCTTCCGGGAACAGCTCTGTCTCCAATGCTCTTGACCGCTCTTGCATTCTCAAGAGCTCACGAGAATGATTCCTTATCGCATTGAAAATTGCCTGGGAAAGCGGGTTGCCACGGATAGGGGCGCAAAATACACCCCCCTCTTCCTCGTCACCATAATAATAGTCGTCATCGTCCACCGGTGCCACCAACCCCTCCTGGATATAGGATTGCTGCAATTCGAACAGGTCACGGATATTTCGGGGGTGCCTGATCTGGTGTTCGAAGGCTTTTTGGATTGCCTCGTTCAATTCCACACTCAAGGCATGGCTGTTTTCGCCGCCCCTCAGTGTCGCTCGGGCGATCCAAACCGAATCGTCCTCTGCGCTCACCAGGCCGGCCGCTACGAACTTCTCCAGCAAAGTTTTGAGGAATCTGGGGTTTTGCATGCAATCACGCAGGGCTTCCCGGGCCGCCTGAAAGCCTGTCACCTTCTTCGCCTCGGCGTGCTTTTTGGCCATCGTCAGCTGCAGCCTTTTTTCGTTGAAATTCTGACAGATCCTATAGGAAATCATTAAATGGTCGTGCGTTGCTTCAAGGGGTGGCAAAATTTTGCTTCTCGAATCCATTTCCCAAGAAGCCAAAGGAATCTCTTTTGTTTTTCTTTTAGGATCTAATGCCCTCCTTTCAGCGTACTTTCCACCTAAGTCTCCTAATTCGCCTAGATTAGAGCACTGGGCTATTTTATACACAAAAATATCAGCTCTCAATTCATTTATGGCTTTGGCCAATTCTACCCCCTCCAAGTCGTGCTCATACGAAGACTCCTCTATCCACCAACGCCTCGGCTCGGCTTTTATAAGACCTTTTCTTTTGGTTTTTGCTATATATCGGCCCAACCGATCTGCAGCGGATTCCTCATGCGGCCTGATTTGGCTCAATTCCCTTCTGGCCTCTTCGAACAGGAGCTTCAATTGCTCCTCTTTTTCCTCTTTTGCCTGTTGCGCCGCCTCCTCCCGCTCCATCAGCCGCCTGAAATTCCACCTCTGTTCCCAAAGGATTTTTCTGAATGCTCTGTCGTCCAGTTGCCTTCCTATTCTATCCCGGAGCTTGGTCGCCTCACCTTCGGCGGCTTCCTGAGCTTGGGCTTCCCACTCTCTCGGCAGAGGATCGGGGTGGGGTTCTGGAGCCGCCGGGTTTGCTTTACCTGTTGGCTTGCTGGTGGTCGGCCCAGGTTCTTGCCCCTCGGCCGCAACTCCCCTGCGCTGCAGAAGAGCCCCTAGCGACCCTACTCCACTCGG
>CAYUUW010000008.1:0-7562 GCA_964448005.1 uncultured Candidatus Peribacteria bacterium | reverse complement strand
TCGGCGCTCCTTTTCTTCCTGCCATAGATGCAATATTGGTTGATAAAAAATCCTCCGGATAAAACCTCCTTACATACTCAGCCTCTTGAACCCCTCCTTGCCTTGCCTCCACTCCTCCTTGCCCTGCCTCCATCACTTCTCTCCTGGGCCTCACTTCTCTCCTGGGCCTCAATTTTCTCCCCCATTGCCCTGATTCTTCCGACCAGCTTCTCGCTGATCTGATCACCCTCGATGGGCACCACCCCCCAGAGCGAACGATCCTTGGCGTCTCTGCCCATGATTAGCAGCCCTTCTCTGTGGGCTTCTTCAGCCAAATTTTCCAGCCCCTCCATGGTTACTGCCTCCCATGCTTCTCTGTATATTGTCTTGGCTAGGTCCAAGCGCCTTTCGGCCTTGCCAATTCTTTCCCTATCTTTTTCCAACTCCGTCACCACCATTTCGCTTAAGTCATCATTTGGTATAGCCGAAAGCCTCCAATCCCTTGGGCCTTTGCCTGTGCTTTCTTGGATGCCCAAATTTGATAGATGGACTTCCCGAGCAATGGCCCACAGATCATCCATATTTTCTGCTTTTTTCCCGTCATCCATTAATTCACCCCCCAATAGCTCCCGCCGTCTTTTCTCGAATCCGGTGAACAGCCTTATGGCCCTCTCATCCTCCTTAAATCTATCCTTCAAAATAGCTTTCGAAGCTTCCTGCTTTTCTATAATCTGCACAAAGGGCAGGACTCTTCCGTAGTCCATTAGCTCACCCAGATCATGCAAATCCTCGAGATGGCCTTCAATGGCCTTTTCCACCAGAGCCTTTCTCCTCGCCTCAAAGAGCTCGAAAATCTTCTGCCCCTTCTCGCTTCCTTCATGCTCATCTTTAAGAACCGCCTTCCAGCTCAGCCCGGAATTGATTGCTTTTAGATAAGGAATTTCCTCCTCGACAATCTCCAAAAAGCGGCTCTGCTCCCCGCGTTTCCTCAAGTCACCCAAGGATTGGATGCCTGCCATTTCTGCTTCGATCGCTTGGCTAACCAGCTCCTTTTTCCTGTCTTGGATGGCCTGGGCAAAAGCTTCATTGATCTTTCTTTTTTGTGGATCTCTGTGGCTTTTGGCTTCGGCATACCAGTTGCCTTCGGCATTTTCTGCAAGGGTGATATATCCCGCTGCAACCAGATCATTTGCGCAGCCCCAGAGCTCCTCTACGTTTTTTGCCCTGGAAATGCCATCCATTACGCTTTGCATCAGATTGATACTTTGCTCCGGCCGGGCCGAACTAGGCTTGCCAGACTCTGGAGTCAAAGCTCTTTCTCGAAGACCACCTCTTATAGCAACTGCTGCCCCCATCATTTCGCCTGCAGCTCTTTCGCCTAGCCCCTCTTCTGCTGGCTGAACCTTATCATTGCCTGCATCACTCCTCTCCTTTTCGAGGGGAGCTTCATCAAGTTGTCTGGCTGCGTCTCGTGACATGGGCTGGGGTGTTATTTAAGATCTCAGGAAATTATAGCATTAAAATCATTAAATGTCAAAAGCAATGGTTCCGTCCACCTCAGTCCTCCATTCGGGTCCGCTTCCTATTCCGCCAGCACCAGCAGGTACAGCGCTGCCCAAACGGTCGAAATCAGCTCGCGCTTGCGGAAAGCTTTGATCTTTTCGTATTCCCGCTTGTCCGCCGCCACCCCCACCGCCTTTATCTCCAGCTGTCGGGCGATGAAAAGAGCGCGCGGCAAATGGTAGGCTTGGCTCACAATGGCCACGCTTTGGCCTTTTCCTTGCATGCTCTGCACAGAAGAGAGGGTGTTCAACCCTTCTTTGTGCTCGGTCACCTTCTCGGGGGGCACGCCTTTTTTGAGCGCGTAGTTTCTCATCGCCTTGCTTTCGTTCGGCGCTCCGCTCATCACCAGCGCTGCCACTTTATCCTCCTGGTAAAGCTCAATCCCGGTATTCACCCGGTCCTCCAGCGCATCGGAAAGGCGGCTGCCGTAGGCGGCCGCCCCCAGCACCAGGGCGGCGTCCATGGCCGGAGTTTCCTGGGCGTTGGCGTAAACGTTCTCCTTGGCCTGGTGGCGCACCATGCCCCAGGCCAAAAGCGGCATGCTGATCAGGGTCAGCAGGGAAAGGCCAAGCGCGGTGATGAAGCCTTGGGGTTTTTTCATGGCCTGCAGATTCTATCGGGTTTTCGCTCAGGATTCCAGCTTCAGGAAGCTCCCCCTCCTTCCCGCCACAAAAAGAAGAGCCCCCGGCAGAATTGTGTTCTGCGAGGGGCCTGATGTGCGGCGGCGTTGCGCGGGGCGAAGCGAGGCTCAGCCGGGCCTGGATTTCATCCTGTGGTTCCAGCCGGCCAATGCAATCAACATGAGGCCTTGCACCAACCATATGCCGGCCGCCATCCAGTGCCCCCTGGCGCCGTGTAGGGCGGCTCCTAGGCAGCAGTTGATGATCAAGAGGGCTTGCAGCCTGACCAATGTCGGGAAGTATTCCAACCAGCGTCGGCCCTTCTTGCGGATACCATAGAAACTGTATGTCGCTACCGCCCAAGTGAAGGAGGTGAGGAACCAGAAGGCTCCAAGCAGCCGATCTTGACGGCTGAATTCCGCAAGGCCAATAGCGGCGGATGCAAGGGAGCCCAACACCATTAGCGCACTGATGATCAATGTCAGCGTAATTTTGGATTTCACGTCGCGCCTTTCAAGGATCGCTTCTCGCCGGCACCGTGCCGCCAAGGTCAGCGGGCTTTAGAGCCCTAGGACTCGCCAAAAATAACATATTAATAAAAATAAGTCAACAAAAAGCCCTGGGTTGCTAATCTGCTCATGCAGCTTCATCGACTTGGCTGGCGCCCGAAGAGAGCATTCCCTCGACTAGGCTCGGGACAGGCCCCAAAGGGGCCACTTCGTGGCTACCTCTCACTCCCGAAGGAACACGATTTTGAGCCTGCCTGCCGGCAGGCAGGTCGTGCGCCGCATCCGATCTGTTTCCGTTTATCAGCTTTACTCTTTGGCGATCAGAGTTTTCAAATACTCCTTTCCGGCTCCTGACTTCAGGTACTTTTCCCTTTTCCTCGCTTCCACCCGGTCCGCAAAGGATTCGATGGCAAGGATTTTAAAAGGGGCATAGGGCTTCGTAGTTCGATTGTAGCCTTTGCTGTGCTGCTCAATCCTCCTTTTAGGCTCGTCCGATATGCCTACGTATATGTAAGGCCTTTTTTCGCTCCTGATGGCATAGACGTAGTACATAAATGCATCCCCGTCTTACAGGGGGTGAGACAATTTGACGTTGTTTGGTGCCCGAAGAGAGAATCGAACTCTCACTCCCGAAGGAACACGATTTTGAGTCGTGCGCGTCTACCAGTTCCGCCATCCGGGCATCCAAAACGCCCATCGATTCTAGTTTCCCTGTTTTGGCCTGTCAATGCTATACACCTCTGCTTTTATAATTTCCGTATAATGCGCCGAAGCTTAAATAATTATTTTGACCCCCTCAAGAGAAATAAAAGCTCCCGTTCTCCGCAGTGATACGAAGGATGAAACGGTGTATTATAAAAATCGGGATTATTTAAGCGAAGGAGTATAAGCTGCGGATCATGAAAGACATCTACTCCGTTTTGGGCCAATTGGGCATTGCCTACCAAAAGCACGAGCACCCTGCGGTGTTCACCTGCGCGGAGTCCACCGAGCTCCGAGGCAAATTGGAGGGGGTGGGGGAGACCAAAAACCTTTTTTTGCGCAACAAGAACGGGGATCGCCACTATTTGGTGAGCCTGCCTCACGAAAAGCAGGCGGACCTGAAGGGTTTGCGCCAGAAGCTGGGCGAAGCCAAGCTGAGCTTCGCCTCGCCGGAGCGGCTGATGGAGCATTTGGGGCTCACCCCAGGCTCTGTGTCACTACTGGGCCTGATCCACAACGAAGCGCAGGCGGTGACCGTCATTTTGGACCAGGAGCTTTGGGAAAATGAATGGATCGGCTGCCACCCGAACATCAATACGGCCACCCTGGTGATCGCCCGCCAGGATATGGAGAGGTTTTTGGGCTCCCGAGGCAATGAAGTGAGGATCCTGCCTTTATGAGTTGAGGCGAAAGCTGTAACAAATTCCGCCGCAGGTCGTTTAACTTCATGCAACCTACTTTGTAACATGGACTGCGCTCCATTCCGCCTTTCCTATTTCTTTTACCCCTTCCATCATGACTTCCTTCCTTCGTTCGCTCAGGCTGCTCTCCCTTGCGGCCACTTCGGCCTTGGCCTTCGGCTTCTTCCTATTCCCTTCCGGTGCCATGGCGGCCACCACCCTCACTTTGGATCCGCTCCCTGCGGCCACATACGAGGTTTACAGCGGTTTAGGCTATCCATTTGCCGTGAAGGCGACGAACAATGTCTTTGAAACGGATGTCACAGCTGAAATTGCTCTGGTCAAAAACAACAACAATAACTTCAACATTCTCCTCTTCAGCCCCATAGCCACCCACACCTTTACGAAAATGGCCGTGGCGCCCGCCCCGAACAACAATCCGCATGTCTTTTCATGGGACGGAAAATTGAATGGCGCTTATGTGAGCCCGGGAAAATATCGCCTCAGGATCACCGGCAAGGATGCCAACAATGACGATAGCGCAGCCATCACCCATGACTTTGAGGTGACCGAAGAGGCCCAGACCTTGGTCACCAGCGCTCCAGAAAACTGGGTGACGGGCGGAAGCCCCTACAGCGTGGCCTTCAGCCTCAAAACCGCCGCTCCTGCTTGCGTGCTGCTCAGCGTGGAAGGGAAAGTGGTCTCCTACATGCCGCTTCTGAGCGCAGGAGGCTATCACCTGAATTGGGATGGAAAGCTGGACAATGCAGCCGTCGCCCCCGGCCTCTATAATTGGGAGCTTAACGTAGCCAACACCAATTTCTGCTCCAGCAAGGCGGAAGTCTCTGGCACTACTGCTTCGGGAAAGGTGACGGTGACCAACCCTCTGGTTATCAATCCTGTCGGCGCGCCTGCGGTCTCCAATCTGGGGGTGAGCATCGACCCTTTTTCGCCCAATGGCGACAACTTTCAGGATAGCACTTCCATCAGCTTCAGCCTGGGCTCCCAGGCTGACGTGACGGTCTCGGTCGAAAATCCAAACGGCGTGAACATACGCACCCTGGAGAATGCGCTTGCCACTCCTGCCGGACTGGTGAGCTTGGCTTGGAACGGCAAAGACACTGGCGGCAGTGTGGTTTCTACCGGAAAATACAAGATTGCGGTGATCGCCAAGAACGCCAATGGCACCACTCAGGCTTCCACCACCGTTCAGGTGAATTCCAATGAGGCTCCCGCGGCCCTTTGCGCTGGATTCAAGGATGTGGCTGCCGATGATCCTTATTGCCCCGCAATCAAGTTCGTGCAGAGCATTGGCGCCATGACAGGCTACGCCAACGGCGATTTTGGCCAGGATGACGCATTGCAGCGCGACCAGATCGCCAAAATTTCCCTGACGACCTTCAAGAAGTTTGGCGCCAATTCGGATTATTGCCTGGGCAAAAGCCCCTTCCCGGATGTCTCGCTAGCCAAGGACTGGTCCGCCCAATACGTTTGCCGCGGCGTGAAGCTGGGCATGATCACCGGTTACGCCTCCGGCACCGATGCCGGCTACTTCCGTCCTGCGCGGATTGTGAACACGGTCGAGTTCCTGGCTTTTATCCTGCGCAACCTGGGCGAATCCATGCCTAGCGACAACAGCGTTTCCTACGACGATGTGGGCACAGGCCTCTGGTTCAGCGGCTTGGCCAAGTACGCCTACGACCACTCCCTGTTCGCCGGAAACAAGCTGTACCCCACCAAGCAAATGACCCGCGGCGAAGTGGCCCGGGTGCTGCTGAAGCTCCATGACCTGGGCAAGCTGTAAGGCTTGCGATTTCAAAAGCGATTCCCAAAACCCCCCTTTGCCCACGGCGGAGGGGGGTTTTGATGGCTTGCATATTTTCAGGCCTTCTCCATCATCCTTATCAGCTCTTCCGTTGAAAGGCTCAAATCATTCAGAATGCTTTTCAGCAGACCTTTGCCCAAATCCTCATTTCCGTGAACCGGAATCACCGTGCTGGCTTGACCGTTTTGGCTTTCCAAAAAAACATGGCTGCCTTTCCGCCGAACGGGCTGGTATCCATGCTTTTCCAGAATCCTGAAAAGCTTTTTCCCTGAAATGACCGGCAATTTCACCATTAGTCAAAAGCTCATTTGGATCTGCTGGAGAGCAATGAATTTGCTTTGAGGAATGGTTTGCCTTTTTTGCCTCTGGACTTCTAGGCAGAGCTCGATAGCCTCATTGATTCTCTTGTTCAGAGTGGGCAGGTCTTTTGCCTGAGTGTGGCATCCTGCCAGCTCTGGAACTCTTGCCACATAAAGACCGTCCTCATCCTGAGTGATAATGATTTGGAATTGGTAGTTTTTCATTGCGGAATGGTTCGGAGGTTCTGCATGAACTATACTCGCGTTTGTTTCATTTTCAAAATCCTCGAAACAAGCTGCCTCCTCTCCTATTGCTCGCCACGACTTCCCCTTTGCCCACGGCGGAGGGGGGTTTTGATATAGGGCGCAAGCCGCTGCCCCGAACTCATGCATGGCATGAGTCCATCCCTTCTTAAGAAGGGGAATTGCTTAAGCTATATTTAAAAAAATTCCCCTCTGGCAGAGGGGCGGCTCCCGATTCCATCGGGAGCCGGGGTGTGGGGGTATTTTGGAGGGGCTTTGATTGTTTCTCTTAAAACCCCCTTGAAATGCGAATCCCTTTTGTCTAGTATCTGGCCATGCGCCAGATACACACCCTCATTCCGCCGCCGCTGGGCGCTTGCGGATTCGTTCGTGGCCCCCTCGGAGAACGAGGAAGCAGCCAGCTTGTCGAAGCCATCGTGATCGTGAAGGCTCCCGACCACTAAAAGGGCATCACCGCCCTCCGACCGGAGCTCCTTGCAATAGGGGCTCCGGTTCATTTTCCTGCTCGCTCAAAAAGGCCGACAGGACTTTTTTTACAGCCAAAAGCCCCCCGGATCCCCGTGTCGAGCACGAGGATGACTGAGGGGGCCGTCTATTGGGGTTTCAGAATTAGGGGCTATTTCCCGTCTCCGTCCACCACCTCTCCTTCCACCACCCCTTCATCACCCTCTTTTTTGCTCTCATCCGCTCCCTTTGCGTCATTTGCCTGGGCGTTCTCGGCTTGCTTGTAGATCTCGGTGCCGATTTTCTCCGCCTCCTGCTGAAGCTCTTCAGTTGCCTTTTTGATCGCGGCGGAGTCGGCGTTTTCGTCCTTCAGCAAATCTTTTAGGGTGTTGATCTTCTCGTTCACGGGCTTCTTCAGGTCGGCGGGGATTTTGGCGTCGTTGTCGCGCATCATCTTCTCCAGCTGGAAAACGGTTCCGTCCGCCGTGTTGCGGACCTCCACCTTCTCCTTTTTCTTCTTGTCCTCCTCGGCGTGCAGCTCGGCGTCCTTCTGCATCTTCTTGATCTCCTCTTCGCTCAGGCCGCTGGCCCCCTGGATGGTGATTTTCTGCTCCTTGCCGGTGCCCTTGTCCTTGGCGGTCACATTCAGGATGCCGTTGGCGTCGATGTCGAAGGTC
>CAYUUW010000007.1:27154-42754 GCA_964448005.1 uncultured Candidatus Peribacteria bacterium | reverse complement strand
GGGACTAAGGTTTAAATTCTGCCTTAGTGTCCTAATTCGTTTCTGAACTCAGGAAAATTTGCATTTTTATATAAAATATATTATAATATAAATATTCAGGCTTCACCTTTTAGTGCAGCCTGAGGCCAATGAGATCACTTGGCATCTGTACAACCCTGGCTCAGCCGGAAAAGTACGCACACTCACGTGAGGCATAAGGGCCTACTCGGACTGCGCGCCTCAAACCTATTGCTCCTTAAAAACCAGCTCCAGACCTTTGACGAAAGCTGTACCAAGGTTAAAAATTTTTTAGTCTCAGTGTAGCTTTCAGTGCAAAGGATTGCGCAAAATACAATTTCACCGCACGTCAGAAGCAGAAAGCAGAAGCGCTCAAAATGTCCGACAATCAAGATACGTTCACGTCCACCGAAATCGAGCAAATGACCCAGAGCGGGGAGCTCACCCTTTTCATGGTCGGCGCCTCCGTTCCTTGGGATGGAGAGCGCAACGGCGAAGAAATCGACGTCAGTATCATTCTCGTCTGGCATGCCGCCAACCTGGGCGAAGGTCGCGAGATCTTCTCCTTCCTGGTCACGGACAAGGATGTCACGAAGGAGGTGCATCATGCCTTCAGTCGGATGGTATCAGGCACCAAGAGCTACCGGGTTCACATCGCCGGAATGAAGCAGGGCGAAGGTCTCGGCAAAGTCCTTGAGCTCTTCAATCGAGGCTTCAATTCCAAGGATCGGGATGATGATCCGCTTTCCTTCCCCCTGATCGCCCCCATGAGCACCAGCTCGGGGATGATCAAGGTCAAACTCGGCGAATACCCGGCCAGGGGCAGTTTCGGAGACCCGAGCTCCTTGCAAAGTGTCTTCTGCGAAGGAGAGGATTGGTACGTCGTCCTCACCGAAGTCGACAACACCAAGCCGCTGTTCGCCACCAAGCTTCGGCATATGCCCAAGGGCCAACCCAACGTGTAGCAGCGCGATCCTAGCCGTCGCTACAAATCCTGGAGCGGGCGCCACAAGCGCCTGCTCCAGTTTCATCGAGCTATCCAAAAGTTATTGCCCCTCATTCCTGGCAAAGAGGCGGGAGGCAGGGGTATTTTAATTTGCTATCATCCAACGGCAAAATCAAAAATTGGTGTCAACAGCCCCGCCAAGGCAGGGCGACCTCGGGCCTATGAGCCTGCGCCCCTTGCGCCCTAAGCAATCCTCCTTTGCTCCGATTGGCATCGGGGCTCCGGCGGACAAGCTGAGCTATGGGGCCGAGATACGCCCGACCTCGAAAGACAGGGGGAGATTGACTTGGAAATGGGGAGTGACAAAATTGGTGTCAACAGGTGGAATCCCGAGGCTAAATCGGGACAGGTTGAACCACCAATCCGGCTCGGTTGGACTTATGAGTCTGCGAAATAGAGGCAAGGGAAATGGTGTCACCAGGTGGAATTGAACCACCGACCTCAGGCTTATGAGTCCTGCGCTCTAACCAACTGAGCTATGGTGACATACTGAATTTCCAATTTCCAAGCACCAATCTCCAAAAGAATTCGAAATTGTAATTTTCAAAATTTAAAGATTCTTTGGAAATTGGAAATTGAGATAAATTGGGAATTTTAAAAGAGCACGACACACTGTAGCGTTTTTATCCATGCAGATCAAGGAAAGCATCGTGATAAAATCCAATCATGCAACGCCTTACGAGAAATTTCTTCCAGCGCGACACCCTCACCGTAGCCCAGCAGCTGCTGGGCAAGATTTTGGTCGTCGGCCCCTGCAGCGGCAGAATCAACGAAGTGGAGGCCTACATTGGCCAAAACGACCCTGCCTGCCACGCTCGCCCGGGCAAAACCGAAAGGAACAAGGTCATGTTCGGCCCGGCGGGGCACCTTTACGTTTATTTCACCTACGGCATGCACTACTGCGCCAATATTGTGACCGAGGACGAAGGATATCCGGCAGCCATCCTCCTTCGATCCATGGAGCCCCTGACCGGCCTGGAGCTGATGAGGGAAAGGCGAGGAGGAGGCAAGGCTCTGGCCAACGGCCCCGCCAAGCTTTGCCAAGCCATGGGCATGACCAAGGCGAGTCACAATGGGCTGGACCTATGCAGCGGAGATGGGAACTTCGTCGCTGACGACGGCACTCCCCCGCCCCTCTTCCAGACCGGTCCTCGCATCGGCATTCGGGTGGGGCTGGATAAGCCGTGGCGCTTCTATTGTAAGATATAGGCCTTAAATATAATCTGATTCAATCATGCTCCACATCCTAAAGGAATCCCTGATCAATATTGTATTCTGGGGCATACTCTTTCCCTTTGTCTTCCTGTTTGCCACACCAGTCATCTTGATAAAAAGCTTTTTCGGCGACGGCTCCTATTTCAAGAATTTCGGGCGCAGCTACAAAAGAGTCTTCAAGTGGTGGTGGAGCAATTTGTAGGCCACTGAAAACGAGGAAATTCAAATGGATTGACATAATTAAAAATTAATTCTATAATTAATTGTCTGAAATCGGTTGAATGCCCTGCTCGCGCAGAGGCGCGCAGCCTGGCAGACCAGTGTTCCTTGGCAAATCAGCGGCATCGCTCGCGCAGGCGTGATTCTGGCCATTTAATTGAGTGGCTGGCACCATGCCTGCGCATCAGGCAGCAGAACGACGCCCGAGTTTTTTTAGGAAAAAGGCAATGCGAAGGTTCGCATCGCCTCAGGCCCTTCGGCCGCTCCAAAAAGGCAAAGGCGAAGAAAGGCGAATCGACCATGAAGGCATTCAGTTTCGAAGGCACCAATAGGAGCACCGATGGCATCCGAATCCATTTCGGCGACAGCGGGGACAATCAGCCCCACATCTCGCTCCTGGGAGGAATCGGTCCCAAGGTTCCGATTCAACCCGGAGACCTCGAGCGAATTCAAATACAAGGCCGCGGCGAGACCCGAATCCAAAATGTCGGCGTGCGGTCCTGGCCCGAAGGCAAACCGGTTCCCTACATCATCACGACGCCTGACTCGAATGAATCCGAATGCGTACTCGTCCGCTGGACGCTCTCCGGGGTGAATGTTGTCAACGAAAGTTCGACGGCCACCGTCATCGCGCACGGAAAAGCAGCCAGCTTCGACGTAGTGGCGATGATGCCCGCAGGGAGCTACCTCTACCTTCAATACACGAAGGAGGTACCCAAAGCAGGATTCGCTGGCAGCATTCTCGGTCGAAAAGAACGCACGGCCGTGAACCACGGACTGCTGGTCTATCGAGGCAACGGCCAGTTCGAACCCATCACCATCAGCCGCGATCCGATCCCCCTTCCCGATCAAGTGCAGGGCGGCGCCCAGCTCTGAGCTGCCACAGGAACACAAAAAAGGCCGGATTCGAGAAATCGAGACCGGCCTTTTTACCCATATCTCAACTTTTCCGATGGATTCCGTCTTTTTGGAAATTCGGATTTGGAAACTTGGAAATTAGATCCTGGTGGGTCAGCTGGGGCTCGAACCCAGGACCAAAAGCTTAAAAGGCTTCTGCTCTACCAACTGAGCTACTGACCCATGAATGCATTGGCTACAGGCGAATGCAGAGGCTAATTTAGACTGTTTGACCGCCCAAGGCAAGAGGAGACAAGGCAGGAAATTGAATCGAAAGGGGTTGACGCATTAATTAGGCAATTCTAAAATCAATCGCCTGATCCGGAGAAATAGCCCTGCTTAGGCAGAGGCTTGATCCCGGCAGGCCTGTGTTCTTGGCAAAGCAAAGGCATCCGATGCGCAGTCGTGGTCCTGGCCCTCCGTTCCAAATGGCCAGCGCCATGCCTGCGCTCAAGCAGGCAGCAGAACAAAATTTCCGGTCCGCAGAAAGGAAAAAGTCATGCGAGCTTATACGATCATTGACGCCAACGATCCCGTCCCCGGGATTCAGATTCGCACAGACGACGATGGAAATTACCTCTCCGCCCTAGAAGGAGCTCCGGACAAGATTTTCATCGACCCGGAAGATTACGGGAGGGTCATCGTGAATCGGGCTGGAGGGGCCGTAGTCGAGAATGTAGATTTTCGAGAGTGGAAAGACGGGGGGCGATGCGGATACACCATCACCGCCCCTGGCAAAGACAATGAAGATCGGGTTCTGGTCCATTGGAACATAGAAACCCACCATCAAACCGAGCCAAGCCCAGGCGTGACGCTCCTCTGCCCAAGCATCAGCATGCATGGAAGGCTGGGAGCCTTGGCTGTGCTACCCGTTGGAGGCTGCTTGTACGCGAATCAGCTGGCCAAAGCCAGGCGTGGAGGAAGGCCCCTGAAGAACAGGCCATCGATGGTCCTCCACAGTCTTCTTCATTACCTGGGCAAAGGCCAGTTCGCTCAAACCGTCTTCAGCGAAGAACCCATTTCACGCCCGACCGAAAGGCGGGAGCAGCCGCAACCGTAGCCTGCGCCAGAACACCCAAAGGCCAATCTCGAGAAATCGAAGTTGGCCTTTTCCATTTGCCTTCGGTCAGGCTAAGCCTCCCCTTCCGTCGCCATGCTGGCGACCACAAAAACAATGGCAGGAAGGGAGAAAATGAGATTGTAGTTGTTCACCAGGGCTGCCACCATAAAGGATTCCCGATACATGGTCGCCACCGCTTCGTTCATCACCACCCCGCTCTCCTGAACCAGCGAGGTGCCCGAAGCATAGAGCGTGATCGTGCTGGTGACGAGCCCTGCGCAGAGTATCCCGTAAACCAAGGTCAAGAGCAGGTCCATGGTGGAGGATCCGGTCGCATCGGTGCTGATGCTGAAACGCCCCTTCAGGGAAATCAGGACGATGGTGAGCACGAAAATGAGGATCTTGATCACGATCAGGGATTCCTGGGCATTGCTCACATCCAAGGCCTTGATGAAAGCATCATCGCCAATAAAGTAGCGATTGATCATGTTTCCTATCCCGTCCGCCGTCAGAATGGCGATGTAGCAGGCAATCATGATCTTCAAAGTCATGTTCCGGCCAACGATCACGCTGTAGGCAATGATGATGGCGAAGAAAACGATGACGAAGAGGTCCCAACTCGGATTGATTTGCATTTTGTTTTGCTTGGACGCCCCCGATTATAGGCCAGTTCGGAATGGTGTGCAAACCTGAAAACCTGAAAAATGAAACCACCGCCTCTGTCTTTCAAGTTTTCAATTTTTCAGGTTTTCAAAGCGCTTCGTCTTGAAATTGGAACCGCCTGCGGACAAGCAGGAATTGGTCATTGGAAACTGGAAATTTAGCCTAGGCTTTCCCCAGGGTCTTGTGACCCTTGTTCCAGCCCACCGGGCAGAGCTCGCCGGTCTTGAAGGCTTCCACCAGGCGGAAGATCTCGTCGATGTTGCGGCCCACCGGCAAATCGTTGACCGTGTAGGAGCGCAGGACGCCCTCCGGATCGATGATGAAGGTGCCGCGGAAGGCCAGTCCGGCGTCCTCCTTCAGCACATTGTAGTCGAAACTGACGGATTTGGTCATGTCGCTCAGCAAAGGGTAGTCGAAATCTCCTATCTCCCTGGCCCACGCCTGATGGGAATACACGCTGTCCACGCTCACGCCCAGCACCTGGGCGCCCAAGGCCTCAAAATCCTGAATGCGCTTGTTCAGCTCGATCAGCTCGGTGGGGCACACGAAGGTGAAATCGAGGGGGTAGAAGAAAAGAACCACCCATTTGCCCTTGTAGTCCTCCAGGGAATAGTGGGCCATCTTTCCTTTAAAGTAGCCCTCCATTTTGAACTGGGGAGCGGGCTGGCCCGGCTGGGGAGGGAGATTCTCGTCCAAGGCGTTGTAGAAATCTTCTTCGGGGTGCATAAAGGGGAAAGGTTAGGAATCGAGTGGCGAAAGACGCTTCCGGTTTTCGGGGTCAGTCCTCGCCTACCATTAATTTAACCTTTGACGCAGGCAAAAAGCAAGCCGGCCCCGGCCCCGGAAAGTGCCATAAGGAAAAAAGGGCAACATCGGAAACGATGTCGCCCTCGAAGCGGACGAAGAAGATCGGCCTCACCTAGACGGCAACCCCCGGTGAAGGGAGATGAGCGTACTCGGGAAGGCGCAAGGAGCGGCACGCATCAACGATGAGTGCGATGTGATCTGCCTTGCCACCGAAGCGACTATCCCACTCCACCCTCAAGTGCGGGGATGGCGGCTGGGGTGCGCCACGGAACGCCCTTGGACCCTCCGGAGTCTGGAAGACGATCTCGCAGCGGGCAGAGTTTTCAATGAAGAAACCGCGGTAAAAGCTCCGTAGGAAATGAAGCGTGCCGCAGTAACCTAGGCGGAGGAAGGTGGCGGCAACCTCTTTGGCGCGCTGAAGTCCGATATCGATATCGGGGTCTTTTTTCGACGCCGTCGAAGCATACGAAACTGGCCAACTTCTCCCCAGTCATGATTGCAGGCAAATTGGGCTTCCGGAGATTTTTTTCGCCTTCATCCCAGCGACCAGTGATGATCAGGGGGTCGCGACCTTTCAGCGCCAAACTAGTATCCTTCTCCACTCGCCCAGAGGCAATGAGAGCTTGGGTGGCATGGAGAGTGCCATGCATGTGTACCCAGTCCGATGGCACCGCTTCCAGCAGCCTCGCCCAAACCTCGTGATCGTCCGGAATCTTAAAGAGCAGCTCACCTTTCATGTTCAGGCTCCTTTCTTGTTGTTCAGCCTGTCAATTTATAAATTACCATAAATTTTTAAAAAATCTAGAGAAACCTCAGGGGGCCAATTACTCACAATCCGAAACAGCGGCTTCAGTTATGGAAATTTAAATCACCATTTGAGCCACAATTGGAGCCACGAAGGGCCCCATAGTTAGGAACAGCATTTCCCCTAGGGAAGTTTTGACCTAGAATGGAAAGGAATCTAAAGCAAAAACTGATGAAAACCATTCTCCTGTTCGGCAGCAGCGGCTTCATAGGAAGCCTGCTGAAGGAAGCCCTGATGGCAAAAGGGCATAATGTGAAGGACCCGCGCGTGGAGGTGCGGAATCTGGCCGACGTGGAAAAGGCCATGGATGAGGCGAAGCCCGATTACATAATCAACGCCACAGGCATCACCGGCAAGCCCAACGTGGACTGGTGCGAAACCCACCCGGCCGAAACCGACAGCGTGAATGTGGCCGGCTCGATCAATGTGGCCGCCGCCGCCCACCTGAGGGGCCTGGGCGTGATGCAGATCAGCAGCGGCTGCATCTACGACGGGGACAATGGCGGAAAAGGCTACAGCGAGGAGGATGAGCCCAATTTCTTCGGCTCGCTCTACAGCCGCACCAGGGTCCTCAGCGAAAAGGCCCTGCGCGAATTCCCAAGCGTTCTGCAGCTAAGGATCCGCATTCCTCTGATGGGCCGACCTCATCCCAAGAACCTCATCGACAAGCTGCAGATGTATCCGCAGATGATCAACCAAAACAATTCCTGCACCGTGATGGAGGATTTTGTGCCGGCGGCCCTGACCCTGATGGAAAAAGGCGCCACAGGCGTCTTCAACATGACCAACATCGGCCACATGAACCACGTGGGCATCATGAGCCTGTACCAGCAGATCGTGGATCCTGGCTTCCGGATCAACGTGATGGAGCCCGAAAAGGAAGCCGAGCTGAACAAGCGCCGCTCCAATACGGTGCTGACGAGCGACAAGCGCGAAGCCCTGAGGGCCCACATGCCGCCGCTGGAGGAATCGGTGAAGAGAATCCTGCACGAATACAAAAAGTGGGCGAAGGAACAGAAAATGAGTTGAGCAACCCCACCTAAGTCCGAGCTTGGAAGCTTCACCAACCTAACGACCGTTGAGGGCAAGTTTTTTTAGATAAACTCTCTCCAATTCTGGCGCCTCATCAAAAATTTCTCTAAATCCTCGGCCCAAAAAAGACAGTTCACTTTCGACCTTTTTGAGGTCCACGCTTGCTTCGATGATAGAAAGGGTTTTCTCTCGGGCTTCCTGCCGTGATTTTGGGATGCCTGGAAAGTAGATAAAGGCTAATTGAGGTTTTGATTCGGCAGCCTTAAGCCAAAGATCATCGGCTAAACCTCCAGGAATTTTATAGTAGTTTTCCATAAATATCGCCATATTCATGTCTGCAATTAGGCCAATGATTTTTTTTGCCTTTTCATCGTCAACTTTCCCGGCAAATTGATTCACCTCAGTCATTATTTGATAAGCAGTACTTAAGTTAACCCATGATTCTATCAAATCACCTGCCCATTCCTGTTCAACAAAACTTGGTAGGCGCGAGAGTGTGAGATCGGGATTGATAGAAAAGGCCTGGTCGACCATATTTTTTGCCTGCTCCGGAGTAATGCTTGATCGTTCCTCTTCAAAAAAATGATCGAAAAAGTAATTCAAGTCTTCCTCTTTATTGCTAAGCTTATTCAGCCAAAAGTTGTAGCTGTTTTGATCCGCCACGGACTCAACCTGATTTTCCTCGACTAGAGCAGTGTCTTTTTTAGATTGGGCCCGTTTGGCGATCGTTCTGCATCGGTTGATGGAATCTAAATCTAATTCTTCAGGAAATTCCAGAGCCCAATCGCCTTCATTGGCTTCAAAACTTCTAAAGGCCGAATCAATCAGAGGCAAAGCCCATGAATTTCTGGCAAATCGTCCGCAGTAGGTCAGGACCCCTTTGGCATTTCCTTGAGCGGCTTGACGGACAAGATCTTCCCTCAATGATTCAGGGATGCTTCCGGCTTTTCTTAGGATTGAGTTTTTATGAGAAGATAGGGCCTTCTCCAGCTCTTTCTTGAGCCAGTTTAAATCCTTTACCAAATCCACATGATCCAGCAGAAATTCATGATCCAAGCTCCCTGATTCTACGCCTGCCATAAGCTCTGCCTCAGTCATCCTCTTTTCTTTTCCTCTTTTTTCAATTTTGATGCCTGATTTTTTGACAATCTTTTGCGCCCAGGGTTTGTCATAAAATCGTCTGGCCAATATGGGCAGCTCTCGTCCATCATCTTTCACAATGTCAGCCAGTAGCTGCTCCATTATTTCAGGGCCATCGGGAAAAATTAAGACATTTTTCCAAAGATGGATCGCTTCCAGTTTTAGATCCGGATAACCCCTCAAAAGAATATCGCGTAATGAGGCCACCATTGGTTCGTGGTCCTTGAATAGCCTTAAATAGAGCAACCCATAAATGGGTTGTCTCTCAACAGCTTCGGTGACCCACTTCACTCCTAGTTGCCCAAAGTGCTCAATGAGCCTGTCAGCATTCATGATCGCAAATTCAGCCCGCCCTTTTTTTAAAGCCTTTTCAATGACCTGGGGCTGATCTTTTAATTTATCGCAGTGCCTAAAGGCAATGTAGGGGTAATTTTCTGCGAATTTAGCAATAAAATCAGGATTGCTTAAATGCCGCTCAAGGCGTTCAGCGGAGCCCAAAATCAGAGTGGATTGAGCTAATATATTTTTTGGAATTCGGTCCACGCATCGCTCAAGCGAATCCGGATCAGTGGCGCAGATGGCCTGATAATTCTCTTCGGCCCCATCGCCAAATAGTCTTTTTGCTTTTTCAGGATCAAGCATAAAAGCCAAAGCTCTTTCTTGGGAAGTCATTTTCTTGGCAAGTGCGAAGTGCAATTTTCTGTTTATAGAATCAACAAAAAAGAAGCTTTGAAGGGGGTGATCCTCTATCATCTGATTTGTCATTTTATATCGCTCGTCTTCATCCGTAATTTCTTTTCCATGGGTTAATATAAAGGCCAGTTCGGGATGATCCTCCGGGTGCGCCTCTATTGCCTTTCTAGCTTTTTCAGCGGCCCAGTCAAATTGAATGTAATAGCCTACAAAAAGCTTTAAATTTTCAGCAACTAGCTGATCAATCGCCTTGGTGACCCATGGCTCAGAATGATGGGCATCAATATAATTTGCATCTATATAAGTAATCCAGTTAGGATGCTTCTCCAGTTTTGCCAGGGCAGGTGTTCTGAACTCCTCCTGGTTCCAGAAAAACGCAAAAATTTCTGCTTCTAGCAGGAAAATTTGAGAAACATCGCTCAATCGTGATTTGAAGGCTTCTTGAAAACCCTCCGCCTCATTCCACAACTTAAAGAAGGTCAAAGGTCTTATGCTTCTCCATACATCCAATGCTGTCCATTTTAAGATGTCTTTCTTCCCTTCCTTCCAGGCGTCAAGGGCCGCCTCTGGCGGAAGAAAGAGGCTTTCGACGGGGTCATGTGCGCAGCATCTTTTTCTCAGCTTCTTTTTGTGCTCTGGGGCTAGTCTGTTGTAGTAGTTCGATGCAAATTCTTCAGGCATATAAGCAAGCGCATTTCCATCTCCCCCTATTAAGCCATCTAAAATTTCAGAAAACCACGATTCACTCTCAAGCTTTAAAAAAACAGAGTCTGGCAACCAATATGTATACCATGGGGAACCCCCCAGCAAAGAACGAAGGCTTCCATCATCTATCATTGTCTGATAAACCGAATCAGGAAAGAACTTTATTTCTACATCCTGGACAGATCTGGTTTTTTTTCTGGGTACCGTTGCCCTATACATTGGGAGGGCCAGGGTAATCTTCTTAAACCATTCTTCGGATGAAAATTCCTCGTAGGCTGCCATCGGCGGTATTGATATGGCCCCACTTTGTAGCCCTTGATAAACAAAGTCTCTGAACTCAGGGTCTGTTTTATAGATTTTGTCGACAAGTGGATGATTGAAGGCAGTCCTTCCTATTGAAACGGCCTGATAGAAAGTTTCTCTGTATAAATCTCTTTGATCTGACTGATGCATCAAAAATAGGAGCGCATTTTCCGAATCTAAATCCTTACTTTCAATGAGATCCAATATTAAATCCGCTTCTTCATCGTGAATTTTATTGCCATCAGCAAAGCCCTCTAGTTTTTTGACGTCGTATCTATCACCATAGACCATCAATAGTTTTTTCAGATGAGAGATTTCGGCATCACCCAACTCTTCTTCAATTTTTTCTACCCCCTCCGCAGCCTCTGCCGCTTCCGGCTGAGAAACCGGCGAATGAGTGTCTTGCGCGGGCCTGCAGGCTGCCTGGGCAGTATTTAGCGAAAGCAACACCGCCATCATTCTGGACTTTGCAATAATGGACCATCGAGATAAAGACGGCTCGCCATAAGGGCTTACTTCCTGATTAGGACCAATTGATAAGTTCAAAATACGCTTGGGCATAGGCTTCTAAAGAATTTAATGTAAAATTAGCATAAAATTTATATTTTGTCTATTAATTCGCTCGCCTGATCGCGCCGTTCCCCGCCTGGCAAGACAGCGAAAACCCCTTGCCGGAAGCACGGAAAGAGTGATACAATGGTTCAGTCAGAGCCGAGCGGTCTGATTTTAACCGTAACAAGCCGCCATGAAACCCCAATTCCTCGCCGCCATCAACCAGATCTGCGACGAAAAGAACATCCCCTACGAGCAGGTCATCGAAACCGTGAAGGCCGCCCTGGCCACCGCCTACCGCAAAGATTTCGGAAACAAAGACCAGGAGTACGAAATCATCCTCCGGGACAATTCGGACATCGCCACCGTGCTGCTGGTGAAAGAGGTGGTGGAGGAAGTGGTCGACCCGAATGTGGAGATCTCGCTGGAGGAAGCCCGGAAAATGAGCGCAGGCGTGGAAGAGGGCGACATCATCAAGATCGATGTTACCCCTCTGGAATACGGCCGCATCGCCGCCCAATCGGCCAAGCAGGTCATTCTGCAGCGCCTGCAGGAAGCCGAGCGGGAATCGCTTTACCAAATGTTCAAGAACCGGGAGAACGAGATCATGTCCGCCCAAGTGCGCCGCGTGGAAGGAGGAACCGTTCATATCGAGGTGGAGCGCCACAACATGATGCTGGGGCCCCGCGACCAGATGTCCAACGAAAAATACTACAGCGGAAAGCGCATGAAGGTCTACCTGGACAAGGTGACCTACACAGGGAAAGGCCCGCAGATCTCCATTTCACGAACCCATCCCAATTTGGTGGTTCGCCTTCTGGAGATGGAAATTCCCGAAATCGCCGAAGGGGAAGTGGAGGTCAAGGCTATCGCCCGGGATGCCGGAGTGCGAAGCAAGGTAGCGGTATGGAGCAAGGATGAGAAGATAGACCCTGTGGGAGCCTGCATTGGCCAGAAAGGTGTGCGCATCCAGGGCGTGATGGGCGAGCTGAATGGCGAACGGGTGGACATCATCGAATGGAGCCAGGACCCCAAGCAGTTCATTGCGACCGCCCTGCAGCCAGCCAAAATCGCTGAAGTCATCATTGTCAATTCCGAGGAGAGCGAAAGGGTACGCAAGCGCGCGGCGGTCTTCGTGGAGGAATCCGAGCGACCCATGGCCATCGGCAAAAGCGGGCAGAACGTGCGCCTGGCCTCCGACCTGACAGGATACGAGCTGGACCTGTACAACCTTGACCAGCTGCCTGCGTTCAAGGCCAAGCTCAAGGAGCTGATGCGCACAGACCATCGCATCAACGATTCGGAGCTCGATTCGGTGAAGGCAGAAGAAGACATCGAGGCTGCCTCCCAATCCCTGCAGCAAGAAGAAGCGCCTTCGGGCGATGACGCCTCCACGGGCGGCGCCTGGGGATCCTTGCCTGCGGCGATCATCAAAAAGCTGGAGGCCGCTGGATACCGAGGCTTGGCAGACCTGGCCGGCATGAGCCTGCCCCAGCTCCAGGACATTCCCGGGATCGGCAAAGCCAGCGCCGAAAAAATCCTGGCCCAGCTTTAGAACAAGGCAGAATGAACTCCATGAGCAAAGCAAACCCCTCCCATCGGGCCAATGCATGGCTTTGCGGAGGGGTTTTTCTGGCCTACGGGCTGGCGGTCTATTTCGGCCTTTACCGAAGCCAAGGCCTCCAGGCTCTCCAGATCAACTTTCACTTCTTCAGCAATGTTCTGGGGAGCCTCAGCCAGCGCCTTTTGAGCGAACTGCTTCCCTTGGGCTTGCTGACGGCGGGAATCGCCTTCTCGCCCAGGAAATGGCTGAAAGCCGTTCTGATCGCCTGCTTTTTGGGAACGCTCATCATCAATCTGGGGGGCATAGGGTACTATTTTTTCGCCAAATCCCCTTTGCAGTGGTATGTGCTCAAAGCCACTCGCCCCTCCCTGCTCTGGGGAATCGCCCCTCCCGCCGGAAAGGCTGCCTTGTTCGCCTTGGCCGGCATAGCCGCCTTCTTGGCCTGGAGGCTGTGGAAAATGCAATCCAGCTGGCTCCAGCTGGCTTCGCGCAGGCGAAAAAGCCTGATGGGAGGCTTGGTGCTCTTGGCAGGCTCGCAGGCCTACTGGCTCGGAGCCTTCCACCACGATCATGTGAGCCTGTTCGCCAACGACACCCGCAGCAAGAAAATGGTCAGGCTCTCCGAGCTGGAAAATTCGGCCATGCAAAGCATAGGCTCCGAAATATGGCAAACCCTCAGCCCCATTCCTGTCGAAAAGAAGCCCTTGAGCCCCGAAGAAGAGGCTGCTGTGGAGCAGGGCCTGCTAGACAAGCAATTTTCCGGAAGCCTAAATCCGCCCTTCAAGAAAATCGTCCTGATTGTGGCGGAATCGCTGAATCAGGATTTCCTTTCCCACTATAATCCCCAAATCAAGGGCAGCAGCCCTTTCTTGGACCAGCTCCTGGAAAACCAGACGCATCTGGACGAATTCTACCCCTCCGGGCCTTTCACGCTTCACGGGCTGCAGGCCATGCTTTGCGGCCACACCCATCTGGAGAACGGGCTGCGGAACATCGGGCACGAATGCATGCCCAAGCTGATTTCTCGGGCCGGCTACCGCACCGAGTTCATCCGAGGTTTCACCAAATACTATTTGGGAGAAAACCTGCATTTCTCCAAATTCGGCTTCCAGTCCATCACCGCCAAGGAGGAGCTGGAAGAGGAGTTCCCTGAATTCGCCAGCCAAAGGCCGGATCTGGCGAAGGGGTGGGGCTTCAGCGACGACTATGTCTTCAATGAGGCTTTGGAGCGCCTCCGGAGCGCCAAGCCGGAGGACAAGCTCTTCCTGAGCCTTCTTACGGTGGACACCCATACCCCTGGCGGGCGCTGCTACCAGCCTGACCCCACTTTCTCCGTGGAGCCGAACCACCCCGTCTTGGAATCGGTACGCTGCCTGGACGAGGCACTGAAGCATTTCATCTCCGCCATTCAGGAGGAAGGCCTTTTGGACGAGGACACCCTGATTGTGCTGACGGCCGACCAGCTCTTTCCCAACTACACCGGCCTGCCAGGCGACCAATTCAAAATCTCCTTCCGCCTCCCGCCAGGCAGAATCCCACTGATCATGCTGAGCGGAAGGAGGCTTGAGCTGGCGGCCAGCCAAGGATCGCAGGTCGATCTGGCCAGCAGCATCCTGGACAGCGCCAGCCAGCCGATTCCGCCCTATTACCTTGGAAAAAGCCTTTTCTCCCACCCTTCCCCCGCCCCCATGGGACAAGAAAGGGAATACGGCTACGTCATTTTCCAGAACCGCTTCCACTCCTTCTCCCTCGCCCCAGGAAAAGAGGAGGCGCACAAGCCTCAGGAAGGACCGATGGGCCTCTACCTCCAAATCCCCAAGAATTCCCATGGAGAGCTGCTGAAGCGCGTGGAGATGGCCAAAAAGGAAAGGGCCAGGCCTTCGGACAGCAGCCTCATCTACAAATGGTACTTCAACCGCTACCACCGAAACGAGCTGGCGGAATGAGGCGGCCGCACCGTAGCCATCTCCCCCCTCCCAAATAGCCCAGCAGCCTGGGGAATTCTTTGGATCAAAAAAGAGGCCGGCCCTGAGCGTCTCAAGGCAGCCCCTCTTTCTTTTCGGAACAAGATCCTAGTTGGTGTAGACCAGGATGGTGCTGGAGGCATCGGTGGCATCGGCGGATTCCAGGGCGGAATCAGTGGCGATCGCTCCACGAACCTCGCTGACGGTCGTGCTGGTCGTAACGGTGGCCAATTCTGTGGCGGTGTCCAAATGGCTGGCATTCTGGAACAGCTCCACATCGGAAGCGATCAGGTAGCCGTTGTTGGCCAAGCCATTGGAGACCAGGGGGATGTAGGCAAAAGCGCCTGTGCAAGTGACCCCGTCGATCGCGACAGTTTCGTTCTCATTGGGAGGCTTGGGCACATCGTTGTTCTTCAGATAGCCGTCAATGGCGTCATGGGCATCCCCCGTGCCCAAACACTCTGCGGTGCCGGCGGTTGCCACAGGAGGGTAGCTGCCATAATCCCCGTAGTAGACCTCCATGGCCTGGGAAATCTGGCTGATGCTGGCCAAGCGAGCCGTATCGCGAGTGCGGGCCTGGGCGTTGGCCAATCGGGGAACCACGGCTGCGATAAGAATGCCCAGGATCACGATCACGATCATGAGCTCGATCAGGGTGAAACCCTGAGCCGTTCGGCGGAGAAGGGGGGCTTTTTTCATTTTTGTCTCTATTTAGAATGTAATCGAAACTTATTTTAGCACAGCAAGGCTTTTCCAGCAAATGTTTCGGAGAATCAGGAGACCAGATCCGAGGCGCTCAGGATAGGCTGCATGACAGCGAACACGAGCGTGGCCACAGCCACGCCAAGAACCACAATGATGATGGGCTCGATCAGGGAGGAAAGGCCCTTGACCGCCTCATCCACTTCGCCTTCGTAGTGCTCAGCCAAATGCAGGGTGATGGCGTCCAGTTGGGCTGTCTGCTCGGCGACCCCGATC
>CAYUUW010000007.1:12000-27144 GCA_964448005.1 uncultured Candidatus Peribacteria bacterium | reverse complement strand
TCTCGGCCATCGGAATGCCGTGGCGGACATCGTCGGAAATCTGAAGAATGCGCTTCTGGTAAATGGGATTCCCCATGCTTGCGGCCGTGATGCGCAGGGCCTTGAGAATGGAGATGCCGCTGCCGATGAGCGTGCTGAGCGTGCGGGAGAAGCGAGCGAGGGCGGCTTTTTTGGCCAATGGCCCAAAAACAGGAAGAGAGAAAACAACCCTTGCCCAAATAACAGCGCCAAACTCAGTCTTCTTCCACCAGAGGAAGAGTCCTGCAGAAAGACCCAGGAACAAAACGATCAGAAGGGCGTTGGGGATTCGCCACGTGGACTCCACCATGAAATCGCTGAAGCGGATCAGAAGCTGGGTCAAGGGAGGAAGCTCCCCGCCAAGGCTCTGGAACATGTCTTTGATCTTGGGCATCACAAAAGTCATCACAGCGATGCCGGCGCCGATCATGATCAGAATGACCACCGAAGGGTAGATCATTGCGGACTTGATCTTTTGGATCAGGGAGGCGGATTTTTCGGCCTCCTCGGCGATTTGCATCAGAACCGTTTTCAGCTTTCCGGAAGCCTCCCCAGCCTCCACCATGCCCACTTGAGCCTCGCTGAACTGATCGGGGAAGGCGGAAAGAGCCTCGGAAAAGCTTCCTCCGGCTTCGATCGTATCAACCAGTCGCCTCAGGATCTTCTTCATGTGGGCGTTTTCCATCTGCTCCTCCAGGATCCCCAGGGATTTCACAATGGAAATTCCGGCATTGATCATGGTCGCCAGCAGGCGGAAGAAGGACGCTTTTTCGGAAACCTTGATCTTGGTCAGGTCGGCTAGGCGGTCATTGAGGCGCTCCAAAAAGCCCATAGGCTTGGCTCGGACAAAACGGAGGGAAAAGTCCTGAGGCTGAGGCTTGGCCTGATCCAGCGTTGTGCCGATATGGATAGAGGAAAGAGGCATAGAAATAGAATGGGTTTTAGGATCAAGAGCGGATTCAGGACTCTATTGGGCCACCCGAAAAATCTCCTCCAACGTGGTTTCGCCCCAAAGGGCCTTGATGAATCCATTTTGCTTCAGAGTGGTCATCCCGTCCTTCTCCTTGGCCTGCGCAAAAAGCTCGGTGTCGGGGACGGATTTGAGCACCAGGGCAGCCAAGCCAGGGGTCATTTGGAGGATTTCGAAAATCCCCACTCGCCCCCGGTAGCCCAGATCTCCACAGGCATCGCAGCCTTTTCCGCGATAGAAAACCATATTCTTCACCAGGGCCGGATCCACGTCCTCAGGCGAAACCGACTGGAGCTCCTGCCGAACCAATTCCGCCGTTTCAGGATTGGGGGAATAAGCCTCCTTGCAGCTTGCGCAGATCCTGCGAACCAGGCGCTGGGCCACAATGCCGCGAATGGAGGAGTTGATGAGGAAAGGCTTGATTCCCATATCCATAATGCGCGTCAAGGTTCCGACGGCGCTGTTGGTATGAATGGTGGAAAGGACAAGGTGACCCGTGAGGGCGGCTCGGACAGCGATCTCAATGGTCTCCTGATCGCGGATCTCCCCCACCATGATCACATCCGGATCCTGGCGAAGGGCGCTGCGCAGGCCGCTGGAGAAATTGTAATCGATATCCGGGCGGATCTGGCTCTGATTCAGGCCGTCCATCTGGTATTCCACAGGATCCTCGAAGGTGACAATGTTGACGCCGATCTTGTTGAGCCTGTGCAGAAGGGAGTAGAGGGTGTTGGTCTTTCCCGATCCGGTAGGGCCAGTGACCAGAATGATTCCGTTGGGGATTTTCGTGAAAGCCTCCATTTTCGAGAGAAGCGTTCCGGAGAGGCCGAGCTGGGGGAGATCCTGTATTTCGGTGGTCTTGTCCTGAAGGCGCATCACGATTTTTTCGCCGTTGACCGTAGGGAGCGAGGAGACGCGCAGATCGATTTCCCGTCCGTCCTGAGTGGTCACCTGAGTCCGTCCGTCCTGAGGGATTCGCTGCTCGTCGATTTTCATGTTGGACATGATTTTGATGCGCGAAACCACCGCAGGGTGGATGTTGATCGGGTACTCGACGATATGCCGAAGCATGCCGTCGACCCTGAAGCGAATGCGGATCGTGCTCTGCTCAGGCTCGATGTGGATGTCGCTAGCGGCAAGGTGCAAGGCATAGCTGATGGCGTACATCACGATTTGCGGAATGTTCCCTGCGATGATCGCATTCAGGAGCTCCTGGGCATGGTCAATCCCCTGAGCGGCTGCAGCAAGGGAAGAGGGCGATCCGGACGGAGGCTCGGACGAGGCTTGGGCTGATGGTTTTTGGGCGAAAGGATCGCTCATGTATTTGAAAAGAGGCTAGGAAGGCGAGGGGCGGGAATAGACATTCAGCTTAACTGTGAAAGTGACTCCGTTGTCTTTTCCTGTTTTTCCGTCCAAGCCGTTGTATTTGATCTGGATGCTGGAAATGCTCATGAGCCGAATAGGGTCGGTCTGGGTCGGATCTCCGGAAAAATCCACCAGATCCAGAAATTTCTGAAATCCGAGCGTGCTTGAACGAATCGTCATGGAGACAGGGGTAACAACGTAGCCAAGCTGCTGCACGGAAGGCTGGAAGGAGATTGAGTTGAAGGCGAAGGGGGCATACAGGACATCCGCCCGCCCGGCGAAACTCTCAAAAATCTCAACGATATCGCGCTTGTTGACCCCCTCAGGAAAGACCCGATTCATGCCTTGGGTGGTTTGGCTGTATTGCTCCTGGTAGGCAGCCTGATGCAGCTGCATTTCTTTTTCCAGCGTCGGCAAAATGCTGGTTTGATAATCCCCTATTTCCGCTTCCATCTGGCGCAGCCTAGAGGAAGCCTTCAAGTAGGCCGACATCTGCGGATAGAAGAAGAGCATGGAATAGAGGGCCAAAAACAACGCCGACCCCCCCAGGACAAAGGCGGCCCGGCGGCCTTTGGCTCGCGCGGAGGAAGGCTTCTTCTTTTCCGGAGCGTGAGGCTGGAGAGAAGGGCCGGCAGGGGCCAAGGGCTGCGTCGCCTGGAGGACTTTCTGGAAAGAGATCATGGGAAGAGGCTTATTGGTTGAGCTTGAAGCTCATGCTGAAACGGGAAACCACAGAATCCTCATTGGCGGCAAAGGACTTGCTGTAGCTTTGGGACTCCTGGAAGTCCTTGAAATAGGGTTTGGCAGGGTCGTTGGGGAGACTCGGATCCGAAGGGTAATGCTTGAAAGCCTCCTCCAGCTCGACCAGGCGCGTCAGGTTTTTCCCCGCAGGATCGCTCAGCGAGCCGGTCAGGGAAATCTGCTTGGTGTCGGCATTGAAGCCGAAGCCACTGAATTGAATGTATTGGAAGAAGTCATTGAGCTCATAGACAGAATTGGCCACCTCATTGATCTTGGCCAGAACATCGGGCCAATTGAGGCGGGCGGCAACAATCGATTGCACCACTTGCTGGTGCCGATCGCTATAGCCCTTCTCGAAACGCTCTATGTCTCGCCTAAGCGCTTGCTCCTTTTGCCTGCTCTCGTCCAAGGAGGACGCCGCAGCATGGAGGCGGCTCGCCTTATTCTCGGGAATATTGGCCAAGCCCAGCACCATGTTCTTCTCATCCACGATATTCACATAAAGGAAACCCGCGCTGAGCGCGACAAAGAGGATGGCGAAGTGGGCAAAGGCGCCTGCGAAGCGGGCGAAGCGGGCCTGCTTCAGCCTGCGAGCAGCCTTCTCGTCGCTGCCTCTGGCGACCTGGGCTTTCTTTTCGGCTTTCTCTTGGGCCGCCTTGTCCACAATCACATCAATGATGGACTGCTTGCGGGGGTCCACTTTTGAGGAACTGAACATGCGCGTGAAAAGATTCCCCTCCGAAGGAGATGCAGCGGATTGCTTTTCTGAAGCGGAAAAAGGGACGGGGGCGTCCCCCAGGGGAACCGCCGCCAAGGAAAGGCCCTTAGAGGGGCCGACGCTGACCGGAGGGCGAGAGGGCTGAGGAGGCGGAAAAGGCTGGACAGGGAGGTCCGAAGGGGCGGCAGGCCGGCTGCGAAAGAGCCTCTGCCACCAGAGCATGCCTTTTTTGGAAAGCGAAAGCCGGTGGGCCTTCGCCGACCATTTGGAAAAAGCCTTCGACGAGGAGTCCAACTGGCCAAGCTCAGCCAAGAGGACATTCATTTTCTCCAGCTCCCCAGCCTTGAAAAAATCCGCAAGGAAGGATTCGTACTCCTGGATCTTCTTTGCCTTTTCCGCCTCCAGCTGGCGGCTCAAGGCTTTTTCAGCCTGGGCAAGCAGCTTGGCGGCTGACTGGCTTTCCGGCTGCTCGGCATGCAGGCGCAGCGCCAGATCCACGCAGCGCCTCCAGTCCTTTGCCTCAAAGGCCTCCTTCGCCTGAGCCTCCAGAGCAGGGGGTGGGGCAGCCTTTGGGACCAAATCGAGGGATTCCGGCATTTTCTTTTTGCGTTTTATTTTATCCGATCATTCTATCATTATAAGACTCAAGGGTCAACTTCCTTTGCTTGCCCAAATAGAGCAATCCTGATAAAGCTATTAAATGCATCGGCTTGCGAAAAAAAGCAGGCCGCGAATGCCTAACCAGGACCACTCTCAACCATGGAGCTCAAACCCCTTGCTGAGGCCATAGAAAAGGATCTCCAATACCTTTGACCGCCTCCAAATCGGACCCAAAAAAAATTTGCTGGAAGCCAAAACCTCCGCTCCTGATTTTTGGAGCGACCCCAAAAAGGCGGAGCCTATCTTGAAGGAGCTCAAGTATTGGAGCCAGCTGGAGGAGACCTGGAATTCGATTCGCAAGCGCAAAGAGGATTTGGAGGAGCTGAGCCAGATTCTGGAGGGGGAAAGCCCCGAAGAGGAAAAGGAGCTGAAGGGAGAGCTGGGGGCGCTGAGCTCTGCGTTCCAAAAGGCCCATGTGCAGCTTCTGCTCAGCGGAGAGTACGACCAGAACGATGCGATCCTCGTCATCTCGGCCGGCACCGGCGGAGTGGATGCCCAGGACTGGGCCCACATGCTCCTTCGCATGTACCTTCGCTATGCCGAAAAGCAAGGCTGGCAAGCCTCGCTCACCGAAAAGAACGATGCCGAAGAGGCTGGAATCAAAAGCGCGACCGTGGAGGTGAAGGGCCTGATGGCCTACGGGCACCTCAAGGCGGAGCATGGCGTGCATCGACTGGTGAGGCTTTCCCCCTTCAACGCCAAAGGGCTCCGGCAAACTTCTTTTGCCTTGGTGGAGGTGCTCCCGGCCATTCCCGAAAGCCAAATGACCGCGATCCGGGAATCCGACCTGAGGGTGGACACCTTTCGCTCCAGCGGGGCGGGCGGGCAGCACGTGAACACTACCGATTCGGCGGTGCGGATCACCCATTTGCCCACAGGCATTGTGGTGAGCTGCCAGACCGAAAGGAGCCAGATCCAGAACCGGGCCCACGCCATGGCCGTGCTCCTGGGCAAACTGACCCAAAGGATGCTGGAGGAGAACAAGGAAAAGATCGAGGAGCTGAAGGGCGGCTACAAGGAGGCAGCCTGGGGAAACCAGATTCGCTCCTATGTGCTTCAGCCCTACACCATGGTGAAGGACCATCGGACAGGGGCCGAAACCAGCCAGGTTCAGGAGGTGATGGATGGCGACCTGGATCTTTTCGTGGAGGCGTTTTTGACCAAAAAAGAGGATTGAGGGCAGGGGTGAAAAAGAGGTGAAGGAAAATAGGAAATCCAGTAGAATAGGCCTGGATAATCCACTATCGCCATGCTTCTGAAAATAGAGACAGGAACGGACAACCCCATTCTCCGAAAAAAATCGGAGCCGATCCGGCAGATCACCAAAAAGACGCTCAAGCTGATCAAAGACATGGAGCAGACCATGCATGAGGCCAAAGGCGTAGGCCTGGCTGCGCCGCAAGTGGGCGTGAACGAAAGGCTGATCCTGATCACGCTAAACAACGGCATCGTCCTGGCCATGATCAATCCAGAGATTGTGGGAGCTGGGAAAGCGAGCGAATACGGGGAGGAGGGCTGCCTCAGCCTGCCTGGCTATTGGGGGGAGGTGGAACGCCTGAAGGCCATCACCGTCCGCTTCCTGAGCCCCAAAGGCCAAGGTGTGACCATGGAATTCAAGGGCTTTGAAGCGCGGGAGATCCAGCACGAAATCGATCACCTGAACGGCATCCTTTTCACCGACTACATCGAGCAGGAGGACCTGGTCTTCGACCCCAATTCTCTGGGGGAGGTTCGGAATCTGGTCTAAGCACGCGAGTCGGATTGGGATTTGCAATGGATCAAGAAATGCTTTAGATTCCTCCAGTGCGCCCGGGTGGTGAAATTGGTAGACACGCTGGTCTTAGGAACCAGTGCCGCAAGGCTTGAAGGTTCGAGTCCTTTCCCGGGCACCATCGCAAGAAATCAAAAGGCCCGGAAAGGACGAGAAGTCTATCCCGAGCGAAGTCGAAGGAAGTCCTTTCCCGGGCACCATTCTATTTGCTATACTTAAAGGGCGAAATAACCAAAACAAAAATGAAAAGAATCACTCTGTTCACGGCTCTTTTTGCCCTGATGCTTTCCGCCCCCTCGGCTTTCGGGGCTTTTTTCATGGCGGATGAGGCTGTTTTTTTGGATCAAGCCATTGAGGAGGATGCCTATGTGGTCGGCGAGAGCGTTTCCATCAGCCAAGCAGTGCAGGGCGATGCCCTGCTGATGGGGGCGAAAGTATCCACAGGCGCTAATGTGGAGCAGGATTTGACTATTGCCGGCGGAGACGTTTCGGCCAAAGGTTCGGTTGAGGATGACTTGCGAGTCGCCGGCGCCAGCGTGACGCTGGACGGGGAAGTGGGAGGAGACACCATGGTGGCGGGCGGTACGGTAGAGTTTGGCGAAAGCAGCCTGCTGCAAGGCGATTTGTTTTTTGCAGGAGGAGAAGTCTCACTCAATGGGACCGTCAAAGGAAATGCCAAGGGCGTGGGGGAGAATTTCTATCTCAATGGAACCATAGAAGGAGACTTAAGCCTGATGGGAAGCCAGAAAATCTTTTTCGGACCCAAGGCCTCCGTTTTGGGCAATTTGAGCTACCGCAGCCCCGCAGTGGCCGAAAGAGCGGATGAGGTGACTCAAGGCCAAATCAGCTACAAGCCCATTGAGCCGAAAGCCGCTCAGGAGAAAAAATTCGCCGCCTTCATTGTCGCAGGTTTCTCCATCTATCAGCTGCTGAGCATGCTCTTTTTCGGCCTCTTCATGCTTTGGCTGTACCGCTACCTGGGCTTCCAGGTTTCGGCCCACGTGCATGCGGCTCCGCTCAAAAGCCTTGGAATCGGATTGCTCTTTGCCATCGCCACGCCCATCGCCGCCATTTTGGCCATGCTCAGCATCATCGGCCTGCCTCTTGGCATGGTGATGCTGGTGCTTTGGGGAATAACTCTTTACATGGGCAAGATCCTGGCCGCCTTCCTGATAGGAAGCAAGCTGCTGCCAATCCAGCATTCCAGCCCCTTTGGCCGCCTTTACCTCAGCTTTGCTTTAGGAGCTTTGGTCTACTGCATCCTCTCTCTGATCCCCTTCTTGGGAGGATTGGCCAACGGCATCCTGGCCCTGATGGCGATTGGAGGCATCGCCCTTTTCAAAGGAGAGCTGATGGTGGCCATGAGGAAGAAGAAAATGCTGTAAGCAGCCATTCAAGAGGGCTACCAGTCACCAGCATAATCAGCAACTTTTCAGGTCGATAATTTACCCTGGTTAGATTTTGCTATGCATGTTGCATTTTTTAATTTTTATGCTAAAATAGCAATATAATAATACGAATCACATGGGTAGTCCTCGCCTAATGGGAATCGGCCTAAGCTTGAGCTTGGCAGCCTGTGCGATACAGGAGTCACAAAATAAAGGAGTATCAACTCCGACCAAAACGCCAGATGATGAGAGCTTAGAACAAGTAAACCCCGTTTTTGTCGAGAAAGAACCAATGATCAGAAAAACTCTCACTATTGATGTTTCTAAAATTGATAATGCGAATTTGGCAAGAAGGCTTTCCCATTGCATATTGGAGGCCCCAGAGGGACACCCTGCCTTCGGAGAGCTAGCAGTTGAAAAAATCCAGCATGGACGCGGTCAACTGGACCTACTGAACAGGTTTGCTGAAGGAACGGAAATTCAATACAGATTTTACTTACTAGAAAAGAGGTTCTTATTCGCAACTTTTTTCGAGAAAGACGGGAGTGACCCCGAACTCAGGAATGATTACAATATAGCGGCCGTAGAAATCTTCAGAAACGGGGATGATCATTACTTTGATTACAAAGGGGACGGCGAGGCGGATGAGTTTTATATTGAGAAACCCTTAGTGGGATTTGAAAAAATGGAGGTATCTACTGACCATCAACATCGCTATCGAGAGCTCATGGAAATTGGACTTGTCCACTGCGCAAAAGATACAGATAGACAATAATCCTTATCGCTGTCCATGCACCTCATCGACACCCACGGGCATGTGAGCCATTTTCCCAAAGAGCAGCAGGCGGACGTGCTGAGGCGCGCCCGGGCGGCTGGGGTGAAAAAAATCATCAATGTGGCCTGTACCCTCGACCAGATTCCCGTGCACCTGGAGCTGGCGAAACGCGACGAGAACATTTGGGCAAGCGCTGGCGTGCACCCTACCTCGCTAACGGACGATCTTGAGGGAGCCATGAACACGATTCGCGACACCGCCAAAAACGAGCCAAAAATCGTCGCCATTGGCGAGATTGGCCTGGATTACTACCACGACAAATTCCCTCACGACATGCAGGACCAGTGGCTCACCCGCCAGCTGGCCATTGCGAGCGAACTGAGAAAGCCGGCAATCATTCACTGCCGGGCAGGCAAGAATCCGGGCGAGAATGGAAGCGCGTTTGCGGACCTGATTCGGATTCTGAAGCGAGAGAGGTTCAGCCATGCCGTGGTTCATTGCTTCAGCGGCACAACCAAGGAAGCGATGGCGCTGCTCGACCTGGGCCTGATGATCAGCTTCACGGGCGTTCTGACTTACGCCCCCAACCAAGCCCTGCGGGAAACAACCAAACTGATTCCGCTGGACCGCATCATGCTGGAAACCGATGCGCCTTATTTGACCGTGCAAAGCAAACGGGGCCAGGCGGGAGAGCCGGCCTTTTTGCCCGAACTCGCCCAGGTCTTGGCGGAAATTAAAGGGGTCAGCCCAAAAGAGGTGGCGGAGGTGACCACGGCCAATGCGGAGAGGTTTTTTGGTGTTTAATCGTAGAGTTCGGAGTGAGTTCCCAATCGTATAAAGTGGGCTAAGTCTTTTGATATCGGCAGATAGATAGCCCGAAGGTCACCATTAATATTGATACTACGATGACCAGTGTATTTGCCAGACAGTTCGTGGTTATTTAACTCTGTAGCAAAAGGATTATCCATAAAAAGCCTTAAACGCTGATCGGTTTTGTCCTTAATCTTTTCCGTCAGTTTGCTGTACGCTTTTATAAAATACTTATGATAGATCGTCTTCATCGATTTTTGCGCTTCTTAAATATTCAATAGCTTCATCCATATCATCAAATACAGGGGACACGTTCTTACCACGCTTTATGTCTTCATGAATTTCAGCTAACTCCGCTTCCAGCTTTTTGCTCATGCGATAGGGCAGCTTTGGATTTAATGAAAAACTGACGGCTTCATCACGAACAAACTGGCGAAGGAAAGCGTTGATCACTGTCCCCAAAGGAAAACCCATCTTTTTGGCAAGTTTTTGAGCTTTTTCCTTTACCCTCTTGTCCGTTTTTATGCTCATGACTGTAGTTGTGGATACTGCGGCAGGCATATCTTTGTGGATTAATTTACAACTAAAGTATATACTTTGTAGTAAAAATGATCAAGCGGGGGACTTGCTCACCACGCTGAAAACCTTCCCCAATAGCCCGGCCAAAGAGCGGTCCTCCAGCAGCCCCATCCCCGTAGCAGGAGGCCTTTTCCCTTGAGGCATCGCCGCCTTTTTGAAGCCCAGCTTCTCCGCCTCCTTCAGCCGACGCTCAGCAAAGGCAACAGATCGAATCTCGCCGCTCAAACCCATTTCGCCCATGGCGATCAGATCCGCCGGAAGAGGCTTTTTGAGCTTGGAGCTGGCAATGGCCAAAGCCACGGCCAGATCGGCGGCTGGCTCCTTGAGCCGCAGGCCTCCCACCACATTGATGTAGACATCGGACGAATCCAGATCCATTTTGGCGTAGCGCCCCAGCACGGCCAGAATGATGTTCAGCCGGTTCAGATCGAAGCCGCTGGACGTGCGCTTCGGATAGCCGAAATTCGTGCGCGCCGTGAGCGCCTGCACCTCGACCAGGAATACTCGTGTGCCCTCCAGCACAGGCACAACAGCCGAACCAATGGGAGTTTGGCTGCGCCCTTCCAGAAAAAGGGCAGATGGATTGGCGACTTCCTGCAGGCCGGATTCCTCCATGGTGAATACGCCCACCTCATCCACCGTGCCGAAGCGGTTCTTGGTGGCGCGGAGCAGGCGGAATTGGGAACTGGAATCCCCTTCCAGGTAAAGCACGGCATCCACCAGATGCGTCAGCACCTGAGGCCCAGCGAGCTGCCCCTCCTTGTTCACGTGGCCAATCAGAAGAACCGGAATCCCCTGCCCCTTGGAAACCTTCATCAGCTCCTCCGCCGCATGGCGCACCTGGCCGATAGAGCCGGCCTGGCTTTCGATCCCCTCGCTAGCCATCACCTGGACCGAATCGATCACCACAAAACCCGGCTTGAGCTGGCGAATGGCATTCAGGATGGATTCCATGTGGTTCAGGTTGGCCACCGAAATCGCCTCAGAGATTCCCAAGCGCTTGCCCCTTGAGGAAATCTGGGCCGCGGATTCCTCGCCTGAAATATAGAGAACCGACCGTCCAAGCTTCGCCATCGCCTGGCAGATCTGGAGAGTGAGGGTGGATTTTCCGATCCCGGGAGCGCCGGTGAGCAAAGTGAGCGCATCCTCCACAAAGCCGCCGCCCAGCACCCGGTCCAATTCGGCCAGCCCGGTCTTCAACCGAGGCCTTTCCTGAAAGGGATCTGCCAAAGAAAGAGGCTGAATGGCAGGAGGAAGGAAGGCTTTTTTTCCCGGCTTGCCGGCATTGATCGTTTCCTCGACCATGGTATTCCACTCGCCGCATTCTGTGCATTGGCCTACCCAGCGGGGGGAGGTAGCTTGGCAGCTTGCGCAGAGGTAGATGGTTTTGAGTTTCATGCTTTCTAGTTTACGGAGCTTATGAAGATTATAGAGCTTAGGAGCTTACTGGGTTTAATTTTCTGATCATCACTCCCAATATTATCTTAACCTCACTAAGTAGATCACCAGGTTTTTTAAAACCTTCACCATTAATGAGCGACAACTTTTGAGCAATAAGCAACTGTGTTTCTAGCTCAGCAAGAGACCCATGGGCGATCGATAAAAATCTAGAGAACTCTTTTCTAGAAACCCTGGATCGCCCCTCGGCAATATTGGAAGGGGCGGAAATAGATGCTCGTCTCATTTGGCTAACAAGACCGCACTGTTCTGATTTCGGGAATGATTCAGTGATCTTGTAAATTAGGCACGCTAATTCAACTGATTTTTGCCATACAATTAGTTCCTTATAGTTGTGTATTGCCATTTTTTCAAAAACTTAAGTTCATTTATAGGCTTTGCAAGCTTGATAAGCTCCTAAGCTAAATGAAGCTTAGTAAACGATCGTTCACTAGTCAACCCAAAAAACCTAGGCAAAGAACCTGAAAAGCAGAGGCAAAACCATTTCTACAGCACGGACATCATTTCCCAGGCCTTTTCCGGGCATTCAGGTAATTCTGAAGAATCATTTGGGCAGCCAAGGAATCCCGCTTTCCCTTTTGGTTTTTGGCCTTCACTGACTGCTGGCGCAGGACATCCACCGCATAGCGGGTGCTCAGGCGCTCATCCACAAGCAGCACCTCGATTTCCGGAAGGGCCTCGCGAAGCTCATGGGAAAAGGCTTCCGTCAGGTGGGTGCGCTCGCTTTTTCCTCCATCCATCTTGAGCGGCCAGCCCAAAGCAATCATTGAAACGCCTTCGCGGAGGCAAATCGACCGAATCCTCTCCATCAATTCCTTTCTGGTGCCATATTCCAAAAAATCCCGCGGAAAAGCGATTTCCTGATTCAGGTCTGTGATCGCCAGGCCCACTCGCCGATCCCCAAAGTCGACTCCGAGGATTTTTCCTTTCTTGTCCATCGGCAGAAAAAGAAGGCTATTCGGCCTTTTTCGGAGCGGCTTTCTTGGCGGAGGCGAATTTGCTTGCCTTTGCCTTGGCCGGTTTTTTTTCCAGAGCCTTGGGCGAAGGAGTTGAGCCCATGGTCTTCAAGGCCCTTTCGATGCGCGACTTTTTGCGGGCAGCGTTGTTCTTGTGGATCAGGTTTTTTTTGGCAGCCATATCGATGGTCTTGACCACTTGAGCGTGGACTGCTTTTGCCTTCTCGGCCTCATTCCCCTGGATATACATCAAAATCAGCTTGAGCATGGATTTCATGCGGCTGAAATTATGGCGATTGCGCTGGCGGCGAACCTCATTTTGCTTGGCTTGCTTGATGGCCTGCTTGGTGATAGGCATATCCTGAACGGGGGTTAAGGAAGGGGGCATCTGGATCATGGCTGACCCAAAGCCAGCGTATTTTAGGGCAAAAAAAGGCTCTGCGCAAGTCAATTGGGCGAAAGCTTTCCGTAATCGGCGCCAAGCACCAGGGAGAGGGGGGGGTGGGAACCTGAGGCGGAAGGATTCCCGGGCAGAACCTTGGCGTCAAAGAAACCCTTCAAAGCCTCTATGGCATTGGCTTCGGCTTCCAAAGGCTTTCCGTCCTCACTCCAACTGTGGTGCAGAATCAGGCTCTGGTCGGAGTATTGCCTTTCGCCTTGAGCATCCAGAAAATTGGACACTTCCCCCACATCAAACCCAAAAAGATTGAGCTTGCGGGCGAGCCGCAGAGCCACTCCGGACGTTCTGCTGGCGTTGAGGATATCTATTTTTGAAGGAGCGTAGAAGATTCCTCTATGATGGAAAACCAGGTCGGTGTATTTTTTCAGCTCACCCAGGTTGTAAGGAATGAGGACAAAACCTCCGTAAACCTCCCGCTCAGGAGTGTAGAGAAAGCCTCCTTCTTGCCCCGGGTCGTCGTTGAGAACCTTGCTGACCAAGCGGGAACGGTCAAAGCCATTGGCAAATTCCGCCAAAGCAATCATTTCCCGAAAGGAAATATTCGTGTCGGTATTGCTCCGAATCGAATCATAAAGCTTTTTAAGGGTGGAAGGACTGGTTAGAACATGGGCAGAAAGGGCCTTTTCCTGCAAAGCGGAAAGCAGCTGCTGCTGGCGCAAGGCCCTATCGAAATCCGAAGTGGTCTTGCGGCTGCGAGCGAACTTCAAAGCTGTTTCGCCATCCATCTCCTGAACCCCTTTTGGAAGAGAGAAAGTGGTGTAACGAGTATCGGAATCATTGGGATATTCGGGGTCATAAAGCGATTCTTTGACATCGACAGTGACCCCCCCCAAGGCATCCACAATCTCCACAAAAGCCTTGAAATCAACCCGAAGGTAATAATGAATGTCCAGACCTACGATTCTCCCCACAACATCCTGGTATGCCGCGTATCCGCCTTTTTCGGAGGTGTCGCCTTTATGGATTCGATAGACTTCGTTGATGCGGCCTATCCCTATGCCATTGGATCCCACATAGTAATCCCTGGGAAACGAAAGCATGGAGACCGAGCGGGTGGCTGGATCAAGGCTGGCCACAATAATAGTGTCGACCAGATCCGCTCCGTCCCGCTTATGGCCACCATCCCCCAAAAGAACAATATTGGTGTACCCATGCTCATCGGTCTTCAGCTCGGAGGCTGCAATCGGAAGAACAACCTCCTTGGGATCGAATTCGCGAAGGGTGGCGTAGGCGCCCACGCACACGCGAAAGACCACCCACACCCCCGCCAAAAGAAGGGTTCCGTGGAGAAAATAGGTTTTGCGGATCGGACTTGCCGAAGCCAGGGATCTGGAGGCCAAGCCTATTTTTCCGGCAATCTCGCTGAAAGGCCTGGAGGGGGGGGCCTTGCGGATTTTTCGGGTTTTGAAGCTCATGGGAAACAGGAAAGAAGGACGCATGAAAGGGTATCATCTTGAGCCGCCGAAGGCAAGACAGGCAGCACAAAAGAAAAGCCCGGCGCCTCCAAAGGAAGCGTTCCGGGCTTTTCAGAATGGACACTGAACTATTTCAGCTCAACCGTGGCTCCGGCCTCCTCCAGCTTCTTCTTCATCTCTTCAGCTTCAGCCTTCTTCACGCCCTCCTTGATGGGCTTGGGGGCGGCGTCCACCAGATCCTTGGCCTCCTTCAGGCCCAAGCCGGTGATCTCGCGAGCCACCTTGATGACTCCGATCTTCTGCTGGCCGGCGTTGGCCAGGATGACATCGAAGGTGTCTTTTTCTGCGGCAGGAGCGGCACCAGCAGCAGGCGCTGCCATGGCCATGGCCATAGGGGCGGCGGAGGAAACGCCGAACTCCTCCTCCATATGCTTGACCAGAACAGAAAGCTCGAGGGTGGGGAGCTTTTTGACTGCCTCCAAGACAGCCTGAGCTTCTTTGGAGAGAGGGGCGAGAGTTGCTTTGTCGTCGGACATAAGAATAGAAAATTATGGATTATTATAAAAAGCTTGATTGGGAAAGTTTAGGCGCCCTGCTCGGAAGAGCCGGCCTTCTTTTCGGCGTAGCCGTTGACCACGCGCACAAAGCCAGCAATAAGATTGTTCATGAGCCCGGCCATGCCAGAGACAGGAGCCTTCATGGAGCCCATCAGCTTGGCCAGAAGCTCTTCGCGGCCCGGAAGCTTGGCGTATTCCAGAATGGTCTGAGGGCCAACAGGCTTTCCGTCGATAATGCCGCCCAGCAGCTTGAGGCTTTCGTTCTTCTTGGAGAAGTTGAACAGGGTCTTGAGGCCAGAGAGCGGATCCTGGTAGGAGAAGGTGGCTGCCACAGGCCCCTCCATCATGGAAGGATCCAGCCCGTCCACACCATTCTGCCTGGCCGCCAGCATCATCAGGGTTTTTTTTCCGATCTTCAGCTCGTTTCCGCCGGTCCGAAGGCTGCTCCGAAGTTCATTCTGCTTTTCCATGTCCAGGCTGCGATAGCCAGCAAAGACCACGGA
>CAYUUW010000007.1:0-11990 GCA_964448005.1 uncultured Candidatus Peribacteria bacterium | reverse complement strand
AGGCGGCAGAAGCGCTCGGTGTTGGGGTCGTCGAGCGGAGCGTCGACCTCGTCAAGCAAGCAGAACGGTGCGGGGTTCAACTGGAACAACGCAAACACGAGTGCAGTTGCAGTGCGCTCTTTCTTTTCTCGGGTGACAGCCATGATAATTACGAGTTACGAGTTGAGAGTTGCGATGGGGAAATGATAAACAGAAAAAATCTCACTATCGGCAGACAATGAGACATGCGACAAATTCGTAATTTGGTAATTCGTAATTTGCAACTGATTTGTCTCTGCAGGTCTTCTGACCCGACGAATGCCGGGGCTGCCTGCTTTCTGCGACAGGGTGATTTTAGAGGACTCGGGGGCAAAGTCAATGCTTTTTTCGGCGAATCAGGCTAAAATGGCAAAGAATTGAGTAAGAAAAGCCTTTTGGAAGCCAAAAAAATTAGAAACCTTCAGCCAAACCTAAAATGAGACACTATTTTGCGACAAAAAAAGAGGCTAGGCTGGATCGCTTCCTGAATGAGCAGGAACCCGCTTTAACTCGAAGCTTCGTCCAAAAGCTGATCAAAGAAGGGCATGTCTTTGTGAATGGGAAAAAGGCCCTCAGGCCGGGGCAAGGCCTAAAGGAGGGCGACGAAATCATTGTCTCTATGCCCTCCATGAAGGAGATAGGCCTTTTGGCGGAAGACATTCCTTTGGACATTGTGCACGAGGACAAGGATCTGGTCGTCGTGAACAAGCCGGCCGGCATGGTGGTTCACCCCACCGATCACGGGGCGCACGTTTCAGGGACCTTGGTCAATGCCCTGATGCACCACTGCAAGGACCTGAGCGGCATCGGGGGAGAAAAGCGGCCGGGAATCGTGCATCGGCTGGACAAAGGCACTTCCGGGCTGATTGTCTGCGCCAAAAACGATGCTGCCCACCGCCATGTGTCCCAGCAGATCGAGCATCGCAAGGTGACCAAGACCTATCTTGCCCTCCTTCAGGGGCATTTGGAGCCTGCCGAAGGAAGCATAGAAGCGCCGCTGATCAAAACGCATGCGTCGGGCGGACAAAGGGATGTGGCCGTCTCCGGATCGCCCAAGGCGAAATACGCCCTGACCCACTATAAGGTCCAACGGTATTGCGGAGCGCACAGCCTGGCGGAGATCCGGATTGTGACGGGCAGAACGCATCAGATCCGGGTGCACTTCGATTCCATAGGGCATCCTGTGCTGGGCGACGAGATGTACGGGGATGCCAAGGCAAACGAAGCCCTGCAAGCCCTTGGCCTGAAGCGGCCCTTTTTGCATGCGTGGAAGCTCAAGTTCCGACTGCCGGAAGGAAACAGGGAAATGGAACTGGAGGCGCCGCTGCCGAAAGACCTGAAGGAGGTTTTGAAAAGATTGGAAGGATGAATAGGCCTGCGATTAATCGCAGGCCTAGAGGAAAATCACCGATGGAAATTCTGATCTAAAGAACCTACTTGATAGCCGTAACCTCCACCACCGTGTGCTGCGGGCGATGCCCCTGCTTCACTTGGCGGCGCTTTTTAGGCTGCTTCTTGAAAACATGGATCTTTTCGCCTTTGCCATGGGATTTGACCAGGAGCTGGACAGAAACGTTTGGAAGGAAGGGCTTGCCCAACTCAAGCTGGGCCTTGTCGGACGTCATCAGAACAGTGTTCAAACGAAGGGTGTCACCCTCCTTGGAATCCTTGAGCTTGGGCACCTCCAGGCTATCGCCAGGGGCGACCTTGAACTGCTTTCCGGCGATCTCGACGATGGCGAACATAAGAGTGGCGATTAGCGAAGTGAAAAGCTATAACAAAGAAGATTATTCAGCCTTGGCCTCCTGAGGAGCTGGCTCTTGGCTGGGCTCCTGGGCTGGAGCGGAATCGGCTTCGGGGGCGACGGATTCCATGACGGGTTCGGCCATTTCAGGAGCTGTCTCCTCCTCTGCCTGGCCTTCAGCAGCCTCCCTGGCGCGCTCGTCGTCGCTGATGTGGCGCTCGGAGAGGCGGGCGGATTTTCCGAAGCGCTCGCGCATATAGTAGAGCTTGCTGCGGCGCACATCGGCCACCTTGACCACGAAGATCTGGGCGATATTGGGGGAATGCATGGGGAAAATCTTCTCTACGCCCACTCCTTCCACGATTTTGCGAACAGTGAAAGTCTTTTCGACTCCTTCCCCATGGCCGACCTTGATGACCAGGCCCTCGAAATTCTGGATACGCTCCTTTCCACCCTCCTTGATCTTTTGGCTGACACGGACAGTGTAGCCGGGGCGGATCTGGGGGATCTTCTTCAGCTGGGCGCTTTGAATGGAGCGGACAAGCGGGTGCATGGGGTTTTGGATTTAGGTTCTACCGATTCAGGAAGGCCTTTTAGAAAAAAGCCTATGCATTTTAAGGGCCTTCGGCTCCGAAGGCAATAGATTTTTGCGTGAGGGCGATCCGGCCTTCTCCAGGAGCTATTTTGGAGATTCCAACTTCTCTTTGAGTCGATTGATCAGGATCACCGAAGCCTTGTCCGCCAGCAAATCGCGAACGAATTTGTCGTTGCATTCCAGCCGATAGAGAAAATCCTTCTGGGGCATCAGGCTGAAGCGAATCTCCCGCTCGGCCCCGCCCAGCGTGGAGAGATAGCCCTGAAGCTGGGCCTTGTCCAAATCCCCCACCACCAGGAGGTCGACCGAAGATTCCTTTTGAACGAAGAAGCCTGAAAGGAGGAGCAGGTCGACCTGGCCCATCTTGGAGATCTTTTTGGCCAGCTCATGCTCGTTGCCATTGGCCTTGATGAAGATATCCCGCAGTTCACCGAAAGCAATGAAGGAGGTGTTGGCGAAGTAATACTTTTTCCGGTTCCGGGTTCGGCTCTTCAAAAGGCCGATCTTCTTGAGGTTGTCCAGCTCGCGCCGAATGGAATTGATCTGCTCATCGAGCTTTCGGGTGAGCTCGCGAATGAAGTACTCCTCGTCTGGATTGAGCAGAAAAGTGTTCAGGAGCTTGACCCGGGTATTGGAGCTGAAGAGTGCCTTGAGCATAAAGGGGTGGAAAATAAAAAACGAAAAGAGTTGCTTTTTATCAAAGCGGATCTTTTTCGTTTTGTTTTTCGCGGAACTTTGCGCACATATTTTATACAGAGAAGTTTTTTGGGTGGCAAGATTTTTTGAATACAATTTTTATACTCCTCTGACTATTCCCTAAATCTAGCGGAGAACAATACTTGTTATAATTATTAATTAGTTTATTTTAATATATATAGTTCAAATAGCCGCACGAAAGTGAAGTGAGGTTGGCAGCCTGTGTCCAGTCCGTCATTCCGGCCTTCGAGCCGGAATCCAGGGGGGGAAGCTGGAGGAATGCGAATCCTGGACTCCCGATCGGGTCGGGGACGACATTGAGAAGATCAGAGCAAATACTAATTTCATAATTACGGCTAGCGATCGATTGACAATACCGCTAAATAAATGCGATGATAGCAACCATCTTGATCCTTGAAATGACAGGCTGCGGGTTTTTGTGCTCGCTCGTGACTCAGCATGCCGCTGGGTCACGGGGAGAACACTCAAGCCTGCGGAGCGAAAGCGCAGATCAGAAAGGAAATCAGAAATGAGCGATCGACTACTCTTTATAGGCGGCCCTTTGGTCATAATCATCTCAATTTCCATCGCCCACTGTAACAATAGCTTCGAACAAGGAGGTCGGAAGCAAGCTACGCCCCTCGAGGCGGCGCCGATCGAAGAAGTCGAGGCGGAATGCCCGCCCAACACCGAAAGGGTGGGAGGGCAGTGCCAGCCGCTCTGCGAGGAAGGCCAGCACAAGAGCAATGGTGTTTGCGTTGACAGCTGTGACTACGATGTCGACTGCGAAAAATACCCGGACTGTAACATTTGTAGGTCGGCCGAAGCCGAACGAGAAAAGCTCAAAAGTGAGTCGCATACCAACAACTGAAGAGCGCCAGTCACTCCGCAGGAAGCCCCGATCCGCATGCCATTCCAGGCAGGGTCGGGGTTTTCGCCATGCTTAAAATAGGGTCGGCGGGAAAACCGCCTCGGCGACTCGAGGATGACAGAAAGGGTAGGGCAAACTAAATTGCGTCAGCGGTATCCCCTAGCCCACATCCTCCGGAGAATCCCCCGAAGTATTCGGAGCCACGAGGAAGAGAATGAAGAACGCCCCCATCGCCGCGCCCAAAAGGGAGATCACAAGCAAAATCACCACCGGCGATGCGCTGAGCAGGTTGAGGCTGCAGCTGGCTCCGAATTGGGCCACGGAAAGGATCAGGAGGATCAGCGCGACAATGATGGTGGCGACCAGGTAGAATAGCCTCATTTTTGTTTTTTGTCAGATGCGCTGAAATTGTAGCAAATTCAGCGGACCCAAAGCAAACCCCGGAAAGAAGCCTGCTATTCCAGCTTCCGTTCGATCCTCTCGATCCTGAAGGCCTCCAGAACATCCCCTGGCTGAAGGGTTTTCGGCGTCTTCAGGCGGATGCCGCAATCGTCCCCCTTCTCCAGCTCGCTCACATCCTGCTTCACGTGCTTCAAGGAATCCAGCTGGGATTCAAAGAGGAGTTCGCCGCCTCGCTTGGCGCGAACCATGGCGGCCGCCTGGATTTTCCCTTTGATCACATGCCCGCCAAGGATCATCCACTTCTTCTTGTCCAGGAAAACCTGACGGATCTCCAGCGAACCCAGCTCGATCACATTGATTTGAGGTTCCAGCATGCCGGAAAGAATGGCCTTGAGATCCTCGATCAGCTTGTAGATGACGGTGTATTCTTTGACGTCCACCCGTTCCCGCTCGGCGAGGCGGCGAACATGGGCATTGGCTTCCACGTGGAAACCCACCAGAAGGGCTTGGCTGGCCGAAGCGATCAGCACATCCCCGTCGCTGATGTTTCCGACGCCGAAGTGGATCACTTTGATGGCGACATCGGGCGATTTGACCTTGGCCAAGGCTTGCATGATGGCCTCCAGTGAGCCTTTGGTGTCGGCCTTCAGGACGACTTTGAGGAAATTGATTTCTCCGGTGCTGATCTGGGAAACTATGCGCTCCACCATCGAGCCGCTCAGGTTGACCTCCTGGTCATGCATCAGGCGCTTCAGGCCTTCAGCGCGACCCTTGGCAATCTGCTCGCTTCGGAAAGCCTGCATCAGCTCGCCCGACTGAGGGGTGGCCTCCAAGCCGGAAAGGCGAACGGCGGCCGAAGGAGGGGCCTCCAAAAGGCTTTTTCCGGTATGGTCGTGCATGGCCTTGACCCGGCCCAAGGTGGTTCCGATCACCAGGCTGTCCCCGATCTTGAGCGTGCCTGTGTTGATGAGGATGGTGGCCACAGGACCCAGGGATTTGTCCAAATGCGCCTCCACCACCGTTCCCACAGCCATCCTATTCGGATTGGCCTTGAGATCCTCCACTTCGGCCAGCAGAAGGATGGACTCCAGAAGCTTGTCGATCCCCTCCCCCGTCATGGCCGAAACAGGAACCATGAGGGTTTGCCCACCCCAATCCTCGGCCTGAAGGCCGTATTCGACCAGCTGCCCCTTGACATGATCAGGATTGGCGCCGGGCTTGTCCATCTTGTTTATCGCGACAAGAATGGGGATTTTGGCCTCCTGGGCATGGCTGATGGCCTCAATGGTCTGGGGCTTGACCCCCTCGTCGGCCGCCACCACCAGGATGGCGATATCGGTGGCCTTGGCTCCTCGGGCTCGCATGGAGGTGAAGGCCTCATGGCCGGGAGTGTCCAGGAAGGTGATTTTCTGGCCGTTCTTCTCCACCTGATAGGCGCCGATATGCTGGGTGATTCCTCCTGCCTCGGTGTCGATCACATTGGCGCTTCGGATCGTATCCAAAAGCTTGGTTTTCCCGTGGTCGACGTGCCCCATGATGCTGACCACAGGAGGCCTGACGGAAAGCCTGCCTCCATCCTCTTCCTCCAAAAGCTTCTTGATGTCGCCCTCCATCATGTCCTCGATGGTGGCCTCCTCCGCCATGCGCCTCACCTCCACCCCCAGCTCGTCGGCCACCAAGGCGGCCGTGTCGTAATCGAGTTTTTGGTTGATGGTGGCGATGATGCCGTTCTTGATGAGGGTCGAGATGACTTGGGTCACAGGAAGGCCGCACTTCTCCGAAAACTCCTTCAGGCTAAGAATGGAGGGGATATCCACAATGCCCGTTTTGGCCTTGATTTGAGGCTGCTCTTTGGGGCCGACGCGCAGATTGGAGGCCCGGTTCTTCTTTTGGGCGCGGAAATGCTCCCGGTCCATTTCGCGATCGATGGCGATCTCTTCTGCGCTGCGGTTGTCCGCCGCATCGTCGTCGTAATGGACCTTGGCGATTTTGATCTTCCTGCCGGGATGCCGCTGCAGGCTTTCCAAGGCAGCCTCCTCCTGGAACTGGCCTTTTCGCTTCTTCTTCTTGTTGGAACGGTAGTAGTTCCTAGGAAGGGCTGAGCTCTCTTCGGAGGAGATGGCGGAAGGAGCCTGCCCCAATTCGATCCGGCGAGAGACATGCAAGGGGGAAGCGCTCTGCCTAGGGCCCGAGCTTGCCGCAGAGGAATCCCCTCTTTGGCCAGGGAAGGGATCTTTCGGGCGCAAGGCGGCCTCTTCCGCTTCGCGCTTTTTCCGCTCCGCCTCTTCCAGCTCGTCCTTCTCCTTCTTGGTCATGGCCCGTTTGGGCACCTTGGCTTCGGAAGGAGGATCCTGCGGGGCTCCTGCCTGAACGATGGAGGACTCATGCAGCTCTTGGCCATCCTTAAGGATGACTGCGACACGGCGGTTCTGGCGGGTAGGCTTGATTCTGTCCTTCAGGAAACGAATGATGCCCCGGGAAAGGTTGTCGTCTATTTCTGTGGCGCTGGGGCTGATGCCGAAATTGGTTTTAGCCAATTCGCGTCGCAGCTCCTGAAGGGTGACCTGAAGCTCGCGAGCGATCTCGTTTAAATGCATGAAATCTTAGGACATTGAATAAGCTGTAGAAGCCTAGCATTCCCGATCATCACTGTAAAGCGGCACCGCCAAGAATGCGGGCGGCGAGGGGTCCGACAAGGAAAGGGGGCGAAAAGGAGCCCTTTCCTCCTTCTAGGATTAGGAAAGCAGCTTTGCAGGCCAAAAAATCATTCCGAAGCAGGAACCTCGGAGGAGGCGGGAAGCATCTGGACCGAATCCAGCATGGCCTGAATGGTTTCCTGAAGGCCGGAAGGCCCCTCCACAGCATAGAAGAGCCCGTCCAGCTTCTTGCTGACGAGGCGTTTTCCCGGAGAGGGCGCCGGAGGCTGCTGCTTGCTTAGGGTGAGGGTGATCAATGAATCGGAAGGCGATTCCAGCGCCTTGTCGGAAAAGCCGACCAGCCACTCCGACCCTTCCTGAGGCCCGAAACTGGAGAAATACCAGTTCTTGTGATAGGAAACGGAGAAGCCGCGGTGAATGCTTTGGTAGCTTCGGGTGAGATCGCCGGAAGAAAGGGGGGCGGAAAGCGAAGCAGGAACCTCAGCCGAATCGTCGACAATCGAAGCTTCCTGAAGGGGGGCAACGGGCGATGGAGCGGATTCGGCAGGCTCCGAAGCGCTGCCGGAATCGCTTTGGGCCGGCGCAGGCAACGGGCCGGCCTCCGGCTCGGCAGGCGGGGCCGACAGCGTGGGCTCGGCCACAGGCTTGGCCTGCTCCAACTCACTGGGCTTGTCGGCCTGCGAGGGATCAGCCCCCGAAGGCGCCGGCTCCGGCAAGGATTCGAACAAAGCCAGGCCATCCGGCAGGCATTCGTAGCGCGAAGGGCAGCTGTTTTCGGAGTATTGGGACACTCTGTACGCCAAGCAGCCTGCGGGAGGACTGATGAAGGGGCATTTGGAAGGGCCAGTCCCGCTCTGCAAGGAGACGCATATGCCTTCAGCATGCTCGGAATTGTCTTTCAGGTCGCAGCGGTAGCCCTCAGCGCAGGCAAGATCCTCCGCCCCTCCGCAAGGCTCGGCTTTTGCCGCAGGGGAATAGGTCAAGCGGAAACTATCCAGGATCCGATAAAGCACAGGCCTTTTTTCCTGCGAAGAAAGCTGCTCCTGGCCAAAGCGGATGAGGTAGGCCTTTTGGGCGCTTGGATGAGCAAGATAGATGCGAAAAGATTCGCTGTCATTGAAGCGGAGCGCTGGCTGGGCGGCCACAGTCACTTCGGCCCCCTGGGAAGATTCCCTGGAGGCAACGAAGGACTTGAAATCCGAAATGTCAGCAAAAACATCTACCCAGGCCCAGGGCTCTTGCCCGAACTGCAGCGAAATGCCGGAAGCTCCCTCGGCCAGCTGCCAGCTTTGGGGATAGGAAAGGGAAAAGGCTCCTTTTTCGGATCGGTAGTCGGAGAAGGGGGCATCGAAAGAATCCTCTGTCAGGCGAACGCTGGAAACCTCCAGCACAGGCTTGGCGTTTCCGATCCTTTCAATCGGCACGCCGGAAACGATGACTTTCTTGCCCAAGTATTGGTTCAGATCCAGCAAAGAGCTTTGGAGAAGGTGCTCGCCGTCTTCGTCCAGAATGCGGTGGGTACCCTCCTGGTAGGCGCTCAAAGCAGCCTTTTCGATCCGCCCTTCATAGGATTCCTCCAGCGCAGCAGAAGAAGGAATCTGACTGATCCGATCCTCCAGGGAGAGGGGCTTCTGGCCGCAGGCCGGAAGCACAAGGGCGCAGGCCATCAGAAAAAGAAGGGGTGCGGTTTTTGCGGACTTCATGGAATAGGGTTTTGCTTTGGCTTAAAAATGGAACGAGGGGATTATAGCACAGGGACTGGCTCCGCCCTCCAAAGGGTCCGAAACGAGGCTTTATCGGAAGGGGAAATTGCCCTACAATGAGGGCCGCCTAACAAAAAAGAACCATGCTCATCGCCTTTGAAGGCCCGGATGGAGCCGGCTCCTCCACCCAATCCAAGTTGCTGGCCGAAAGGCTGAATCAAGAAGGGCGAAAAGCGATCCTGACCAAAGAGCCCACCCCCAGCGAGCCCATCGGAACCCTGATTCGGGCCATACTGCAGCACAAGCACAAGGCCTCTCCCCAGGCCTTGCAGCTGCTTTTCTGCGCCGATCGGGCGCAGCATCTGGCCGACGAAATCGAGCCAGCACTCCGGGAAGGAACCATCGTGGTCAGCGACCGGTACATTCTTTCCACCATCGCGTATGGAAGCCTGAGCTTGGCTCCAGATTGGCTGGAGAAGATCAACAGCGACTTTCGCCAGGCGGACCTGACCTTCTTGATGGATTTGCCTGAGAGGGAATGCCTGGAAAGGATTCACGGCAGAGGGGGGGAATTCGAGCTTTTCGAAACGCAGGACAGGCTGAGAAAGATCCGGTCGCATTACCTGCAGCTGGCCAAAATCCATCCCGGAATCCATGTGCTGGACGCCAGCCAAAGCATTGAGCGGGTGCACGAAGAGGTGTGGGAAATTTTAAAGGGGGCGAGGGCCTAGGGCCTTCAGGGAAAGTCTGAAGTGGGCTTGAAATGAATGTTTTCGTGTAACAAAAAGCCCGCCTTTGCGTATCAAAGGCGAATGACCTCATTCCCATGGCCGAAGAAAACTCCCACCAGCAATTCATCCATGGCTACGAGGAAAGCAAAGACGGTCTTTTCAGCTACCTGATGAATCGGCTGAATTTCGACAGGCCCGCCTGCGAGGATCTGCTGATGGAGATCACCCTGAAAGCCTACGAGAAATTTTGGCAGTTCGATAGCCAGAAAGGCTCTTTCAAGGCCTGGTTCTTCGGAATTGGCAGGAACCACCTGATCAACCATTGGAGGAACGCGAAAGAAACCCAGTCCCTGGAAGGAGCCGAAGAGAAGGGGCTAAAAATGCCGAGCGCAGAAATAAGAAGCGACCTGGAAGACTGGGAGCGGCAAAGGCAAATACAGAATGTGCTGGGGCTCATGAGCAAAGCTGAGCAGGAAATCGTCATGCTGCATTATTTGAGCGAACTGAGCCACAAAGAGATCTCCTCTGCCACAGGAAAGAGCGAGGGGGCGATTCGAACAAGCCTTTCCAGGGCCCTTAAGAAATTTAAATCCATCTATGGCAAGCTTTATGGATAAAGAAGGAAAAAGCATCGAAGATTTGCTGAAAGGCCTTCCTCGCTACGCCGTGAGCCGGGAGGCGAACGACCGAATCCTGAAGGCGATCGAAGGCGCTCGCCCCAAAAGCCGCGAGCAAAGAGCGATGGGTTCCGGATTTTCATTTTGGAAATTGGCCTTTGCCCTAAGGCCCAAGATTTCAGCCATGGTGGTTTTGCTTTTTCTTGTCGCTGGAATCTGGCACGCGGAGAAGCCGAAGGCCTACATGGAGCATTTGGAAAAGGCCCGGGCAGCCGTGCTTGAGCTGGAAAGAAACCTTTTTCTGATTCCCAGGGCCGCCGCGGACTCCACGGCCAGCGCCGATGAGATCCTGATCGAGCAATTGATAGAGGAATCCAGCAGCGAAACGCAAAAGGCAATACAGGCCGCAGTCGAGATAAGAAATTCCTCCAGCAGGAAAACGGCTTTGGAAGAAATCCGCTCCCTGGAAAGCAAAAAGCTTGAGGCTATCCGTCGAGCCAGCCAAAACAGCTCCGGAGGAATCAAGTCAACCCTGGAAAAAGCCATTGCGCAGAGCTCGGTAAAGCTGGAGGAGGTGAGCTTTGAGCTGCTGAAAGCAAGAGGAGAGAGCCCAAGCGACCTTTCCACGAAAAAAGAGGCGTCGGGGGCAAACGAGGAAAAGGCCAGGTACCTCAGCATATCATTGGCCTCGAGCAATCCACCCCCCCAAATAGCCAAGCCAGATGAGGAAGGGGTTCGCCTGCTTAACTTGGAGCTCAAGGCTGATTCTAATGCCAGCCTTTACGGACTGATGATCCAGCATAGCGGAAATGGAAAATCCGAAGATTGGAGCGGATTCCACCTTTACAGGAACGGCGTCCGCATAGCCTCAGTCCAAAGCCTTGGGGGCGAGGGCGGCGCTCTGCCCTTCCGCTTCAATCCTCCGCTGGCATTGAATGCGGGGCTTTCCGTCATCAGCCTCAGAGGGGATGCTTCGGCTAAAGCCGAAGAAAATTCGACGCACTACTTTAGCTTGGAAAAAGCAAGCAGCGTGGATTCGAGCCTTCTGGAAAAAGGAGGCTTCCCCTTGCGCAGTAATGCCGTCGCCATAGGAAAAGCGGACCCCCTGTGCGGCAATACGATCCTGGAAGGCGGTGAGCAGTGCGACGACGGGAACGCTATCGCTGAAGCGTGCCCCTATGGCCTGCCCAGCTGTCAAATCTGCGATTCATCCTGCCGATTGGCGGAAGGAAAAGCGAGCTACTGCGGCAATGGCCAGAAAGACATCCTGAACGGCGAGCAGTGCGACGACGGGAACGCATTCAGCGGGGACGGATGCTCCTCGAGCTGCCGAACGGAGGCCTCCAGCCCCGTCTGCGGCAACGGGGCGCTGGATGCCGGAGAGCTCTGCGACGACGGGAACGCATTCAGCAACGACGGGTGCTCCTCGAGCTGCCAGAATGAAGCCCCTGGTGCGGTTTGCGGCGATGGCCTGGCAGAAGGCAGCGAGCAGTGCGACGACGGGAACGCATTCAGCAACGACGGGTGCTCCTCGAGCTGTCAGAATGAAGCCTCTGGTGCGGTTTGCGGCGATGGCTTGGCAGAAGGCAGCGAGCAGTGCGACGACGGGAACGCCTTTGACTTCGATGGCTGCTCTTCAATTTGCCTCTTGGAATAATTCTTGTTCCGATTTTCAATTTCCTCGTAACAAATGCCATCCGTATGTGTATTTAAAACTCGCACGCTCAACCTATTCATTTCTTAAAGCCCTGCAATCATGAAGCCATTCGCAAAAAGACCAAAAGGCATGACAGCCCGCATTGTGGCCCTGAGCCTTTGGGCCGCCCTTTCTTCCGCCACGCCCAGCGCAGGCGCGCAGGGGCAAACCCTTTTAGATGCCAGGGGCCATTGGTCCTGGCAATACGTCCAAGATCTTGCCGATGCGGGCATTGTTGATGCGGACCAGGAGTTTTATCG
>CAYUUW010000006.1:38667-45711 GCA_964448005.1 uncultured Candidatus Peribacteria bacterium | reverse complement strand
GACAGGCTGGCTCGTCGGCTTGGGCTCTGCCGGAGCGGAAGCTGCGGAAGCCGCTGAAGGAGGCTGGGCGGCAGGCCGAGGGGCCTGGGCAGGCGGCTGGGCAGAAGCCGGGCCAGCGGAAGGCTTGGGGGAATCGGCAGGCTTGGCAGGACTCGCCGGCGAGGCAGGCTTAGGCGGAAGAGGGGTTGCCGGAGCCGAAGCGGGAGCGGGAGGCGTGGAAGCCGGCTTGGGCTTGAGCCAATCGGGGAAAGGAGCCGCCGGAGCTTGCGCAGAAGGCGGATTGACCTTTGGGGCGTTCGCAGGCGCAGGCTTGTCCGCCGGAGCGGCAGAGGAGGCAGGAGACTTCTTCAGCTCCTCCGCTTCGCCCTCGATGATCTGCGGCTTGGGCGGCGCAGGCCTGTCCGCCGGAGCGGCGGAGGAGGCGGGAGAAGCTGGCTTGGGCTTGAGCCAATCCGGCAGCGGCCCGGCGGAACCCGGCTGCACCGCAGGAAGAGGGACGGAGGCAGGCTTCTGCGGAGGCGCGGCAGGAGGATTCGGGGAAGCAGGCGGACGGGACGAGGCCGGTCCGGCGGAAGGGCTGGAGGGAGGAGGCTGAGGGGCGGCAGGGCCCGAAGGCTCAATCAGATCCCTGAGCCCCAGCAGGGAGAGCAGCTTCATCTTGAATTCATCCACCAGCTCATCAAAAAGCAGATCAGGATGCTGAACCTTGAAGGTGGCAAAGAGCCCAACCAAAGCAAGCGTCAGCAAAGCCAGAAGGCCCAGAACGATCCAGCCGAGCCATTTGAGAATCTTGATGGTCAGCGAAGGGCCCGAAGAGGAAGCCGGAGTCTCTCCGGTGGGGGTCTCCTGCCCGGAGACGGCTCCCTCGCCCTCTTCGCCCTGCTCGATGGAGACCTCCATCGTCTTGCTGTCCACCACCCTGTCCGCATCGGCCACCGTCAGGGTGACCAGGTAACGGCCCTTGTAGCGGTAGCGGTAGACCGGATTGGGAGCCGTGGACTGCTCCTTTTGGGAAAGGTAGCCCTCCTCGTCGGTGTCCCCGAAGTTCCAGGAATAGCTCAAGGCCTTGTCCGCCAGATTGAAGGCGGCCTGCGAGCGGCTGATGAACGTGACGGTATTGCCTTCCGCGGAAAACTCGAAATCGGCCGTGGTCTTTTCGGCTTCCTTCACCAGAAGGTCCAGCGACAGCTCGGCGGATTGCCCATCCTCGCCCGTCACCTTGACTTTGATGGGATGCACCCCAGGCGCATCGTAGGCATGCGTCACCGTATTCTCGCCCTCGATGGACTTCTCCGCCTCCCCGTCGCCGTCCAGGTCCCATTCGAAAGTGTATTTCCGGGCGGACTGGGAGAGTCCCTCGATGCTCAGGAGCACCGGATTGCCCTTCAGCACAAAATCCTTGTCGGCCGAAATGAAGATGGGGGAAGCGCTGGCGGCCGGGCCCAGATCCGAAGGAGGACGATCGGTGAAGACCACTTCCCGCTGGACGCGGCTCCCCTTCCCATCGGGGCTGACCACAATCAGCTGCGCAATGATCTGCCCCCCGGTCTTTTCGTAGCTGGTCGTCCACACATCGCCGGTGGAGAAGGAGGGGGTGTTGAAGTTATCGATGTCATTCTGGGGATCGCCGTCGCCGTCGCTGTCGGCGAAAATGTTCCGGTCGATGCGGTATTCCTTGATCGGCCCTTGGCTGCGGCGGGCATAGAAGCCGACCGTCTGCGAAGTCTTGTAGAGCTCCACCTGCTGCTCCGGGTTCGGGCGAGGAAGCAGATCCAGGATGGCGGTCAAAGGAGCAGAGGAGGAGGCTTGAGTTTCGAAGATCACTTCGGCCTGGGCCTTGGCCGTCTCGCCGGAGCGGGTCACCAGGGTGATCTCCGGAACGATCTTGGCCGCCTCTCCAGGAGCGTAGGCGGTTTCCCAAACGCCGCCCCGAAGGTAGGAATCGTCGGCGGAATTGTCGATGTCGTCATTGGCGATGCCGTTGCCGTCGCTGTCGGCGAAGACATTGCGGTCGATGCGGTACTCCACCACGTCCGGGCGCAAGGCGTCGATATCGAAAGCCACCGTGCCCGCCCCGATCAGGGGAATGGTGTTCTGGCTCGTGCGCGAAGGCAGAGTCTGGTAGGAAACCGCCAAAGGCCCTGCCGCGGCAGGGCGGCTTCCGGCCGAAGCGCGATCCAGGTCATAGGTGTCGCCCACCAGAATGAAAACGGAAGTCTGGCTGGACCGATCGAAGCGGTCGGTGGAAGTGGCCACCGCTTCGTACTCCCCCGCTTCCAGAAAGGTGTACTCCAGAATGGGCTTGTTCTGGGTGAAAAGGATTTCCGTTCCCCGCTTGACCAGCCATTGGTAGCTGGTGTTGATGCCGCTGTCCTCCGCCTGGATCAGGACGGGCTGGCCCAAGGCCACCTCCATTTTCCCGCTGGCCAGGGCGAAAGGAGCAAGCCCTAGGGCAAGAAGCGACAGAAGCACGAATTTTTGAACAAATTTTTTGAACATCAAAGCAAATGGGGATTTAATTGGCTCGCAGCACCATGTCCTCGAAAAGCTCTCCATGGTAGGTTCCAGTGGCGCGGGCCCTCAGGCGCACCGGGCCGGGCGCCGTGGCGGTGAACACCGTGACCGCCTCCGATTCCTTGGCCGGCACAGGATTGGGGGTCAGCTCGCCGCTGCCCTCCACGATCTCGAAGAAAACGGTGCCGCGGTAAGGCGTCTTGTCGGCATTGAGCACCTTGGCCGTCAGCTCGGCGCTGCCCCCCACCGAGAGATTGACTGGGGTGGCCCGCAGGCTCAGGGTGGTCATGGGGCGACCCAAAGACGAGACCTCCATCGACTGCAGCGTGTTCTGCTGAAGCTGGGTCGCATTGAGCCCCAGATTCACCTCGCGCACGGCCACGCCCGTCATGCCCAGGCTGTCCTTCACCCTCAGGCGGGCCCGGTAGCTGCTGGGCTGGGGGTAAGTGTAGCTCGGGTTGGGCTCGGTCGACTGAACATCGTCGTCCGCCACGCCGTTTCCGTCCGCGTCCTGGCGGGCATCAAAATCCCATTCGTAGCGCAGGGTCTCGTTCTCCAAATCCGGGTCGTAGCGGGAATGCCGCCCCTCGAAGGAGGCGGTGCTTTCCTTGATGGAGTAAGTGAAAGCCGCCTGAGGGAAGCTGTTGGTGGGCTGCACGTTCACCGTATGGGCCGCGCTGGAGGAGAGGCCTTCATAGGTGACCCTCAGGCGCACCTCGAACTGGCCCGGCGTGTTGAATTGGCGGCTGACCGCGGGCCCGCTGGAGACATCGTCGAAATTCCCGTCCCCGTCGAAATCCCAGCGGAAGGCGCTGGCCGGCAGCTCGTCGCCCTGGGGATCGTAGGATTTGGAGGAGAAGGAGACCGTGTCCCCTACGGCGATGGTGGTCTTGTCCATCGTGAATTCGGCCACCGGCGAAAGGTTGGAGCCGTTGGCGACCTCCAATTGGCTCAAGGATCCGAAATCATTCAAGGTCGTGTAGATGCCGCCGTCGTTGTCGGTCATCTCCAGGACAAAGACATAGCGGTTCTTCACCCCGGGCTGCCCTTGGGCGGTGATGACCATTTCCGTCTCCGGGCCGGCAGTGGAATGCATGCCTAGCCGCTCCTCCTCGTTGCCTTCGCGGAAAGCCCACCAGCGGTAGCGCTTGATGGCCCCGTCCTGATCGGAAGGAAGCACGGCCTTCAGGCGAACCCGCAAAGGAGTCTCCGGCTTGCCCAAAGGCTCCACCAGGAAATCCGCCAAGGAAGGCGTCCGGTTGACCACCTGGAAGTACAGGGTGTCCTTTTCGCTGGTCTTTCCGCTGATCTGGTCGCGCACAGCCAAGGAAATCTCGGCGCACTCGCCGGGAGCCGTCAGCTCCTGGAAGCGGTAGGAGAAATTGCGTCCGGTGTTGCGGACCCCTTCGGAAACCTCCCAGGCGTAGTCCAGAAGCCGGGGGGTGCCGTCGCTATTGGAGGAATCCTCTCCGCTCAGCAGAACCTGCTCGCTGCGGGTCACGGCCATGGCGCTTTTGCCGGCCCCGCAGGCATCCTCGGTGAGCAAAGGCGTGTGCTCGTTCACCGTGGCCTCCGCCAGAGCCAAGGGGGAATCCTGGTCCCCCACCAGCACGAAAGCAGTGTCCGTGTTGCTCTCGTCGTTCCTGTCGAAGAAATGAAGGGTGACCTTGTATTTGCCTTTCTTGGAATAGGCATGGTCGATGGTTTTGCTCTCGGTGCTGGCCGTCTGCCCATCGCCGAATTCCCACAGGTAAGCCACCGCCTTGGGACTGGAGGCCTCGAAGGAGACGATTTCGTCCACCTGGACGGCCTTGCTGCCCATCCGGATCTCGCCGCCCAGCACGGAATCCACCTTGATCACTTTTTCCGCCTGATGGCGCTGGCGGAAGGAATCCTCCACCTGGAGCACCGCACGGTACTCGCCCGCTTTGGGATAAGTGTACTGGGCCAGCAGGTCGCGGCTGTCCACCACCTCGAAGGCGCCGTCCCCGTTGAAATCCCAGGAATAGCTGATGGGGTCGCCCATGTCCGGATCGTAGCTGCTGGCAGCGCTGAACTGGAAATGATTGGGGCGATTCTTGCTCGGCGCGAAATAGGAGAAGTTGGCCACCGGAGGGCGGGAGCGAACCGTGATGTAGCGGATCTGGCGGTCGCTTCGGCCGCCGGTGTCCGTCACGGTCAAGGCAGCCTTGTAGGTGCCCGGGCTCGCGAAGCGGTAGCTGACCGTGGGGTCGGCGAAGCCTTCGATCAGGTTGTCCTCGTAGTCCAGCACCTCCCAGCGGTACTCGCTGATCACGCCGTTGTCGGAGCGGGATTCAGATCCGTCCAAAAGGTATTCGGTCGTCACGTCCCCTTCGGCGGGATCAGCCTTCACCGAGGCCGCCAAGGACTGAATGAGCAGCTTGACGGTCTTCTTGTCCTCCTCGCCCACGCTGTCGCGGGTCTCCAGGGTCACATTGTACTCGCCGGCCTTGGCGTAGCCATGAATGACCGCCGAGGAGCTGCCGCGCCTTTCGGTATTGCCGTCGCCGAAGAACCATTCGTAGCTTTGAATGGAGCGCCCGAGGGCCGGAACCGTGGAGGAAGGATCGAAGGCCAGGCCCAGCCGAGCCTCCTCGGTCGTGGCATGGTACACGTCGCCCGCCTCGACCCCGTTGATCCGGAAGTTCACCAGGGAGGCCGGAGGACTGGCCTTGATGCGGATGGTGGAGACCCCTTCCATGGCCGTCTTGTAGCCGGCTCCGTCGACCTGGGAAGTGGAAACCTGCAGGCGCACGGAATAGGTGTTGGGCTCGGTGAAGGTGTGGATCACCACAGGAGCGTTCCCCAGCGAAACCAGGCTGCCCTGGCTATCCAAATAGGACCATTTGTAGTCGCTGATGGTTCCGCCGGTGGGGTCCACCGAATCCAGCCCGTTGAGGGTGACGGTGAAGGGCACATTCCCCTCCGCCGGCAAGGCCCGGATGCGGGACTGCATGAGGGGGAATTGGCGCAGGATCTGCTTGAGGGCGGTGTAGCCTTTTTCGAAGCGGCGGAACTTGAGGCTGCTGCGCGGGTCCGCCACCGATTCGTCCAGGTCATTGGAGGCCTGGTCCCAGGCTTCGATGGTGGCAATCGATTCAGGCATGGTCGTGCGCAGGGCGTCGAACTCTTCCCTCAGATCCCCCAGGCGGCCCAGAAGCTGCGCGATGCGCTCCAGAATCGCCAGGCTGGCCGGATCCTCCGTTTGGGCCAGAAGCGACTGGATGCCGGCGGCCTTGTCGGCCAGAAAGCCGGAGGCCAGCGCCTCCACGACCTTTCCCTTGAGGTCGGGCGACAGATCGTTGATGTCCTTGTTCACCGAATCGATCTCATCGGAAAGGCCTTTGATGAGGGAATCCATGTTCTGCAGGGATTCCTGGGAAGCGGCTTGGGTGTCCCCGCCGACCAGGCCGCCATTGCCGTTGCCCGCCAGCTCGCATTGCTTGGAGGCCGCGTTGCAGAGGAATCCAACAAAGCAGTCGCTGCTGTTTTGGCAGGGGGCGCTGCCTTCGGCCAAAGGATTGTAGCAATAGCCCAAAGGGCTGCATTGCTTGCTGGGGCCGCACTGGGAATCATCCACGCAAGACACCTGCTGCGCGCCCTGGCACTGGCCGTTGGCGCAGTAGTTCCCGGCCGGGCAATCGCTGGTCACGCTGCATTGGGAGGCCGATGGGCCGCTGCCGCCCGAGCCGGGGGGCAGGCTTTCGGTTCCGGAAGAGGCCGAGCGGGTGACGAACTGGACGATGCTGTAGGAGAAGATGACGATCAGGATGCCCACGACCGCATAGGTCATGATGCTTTTGGCCTTGTCGATCCTCCCGTCATCCCCCCCGGCCGTCACCAGCATCACGCCGGCCGCAATGAACATCACGGTGGCCACCAGGCCCAAGAAGCCAATGAGGTAATTGACCACCAGCACGATCAGGTCGCCCAGGCTCCTGTCCTGGACAATGGACTCGCTCACTTTGACCTGGCCTGTGGGAATGCTGAGGCCGGTGCCGCCCTGCTCCAGCGAAACGAACTGGCAGGTGCCGTTCACGCACAGCTCCCCGGCCGAAACATTGCACAGCTGGTCCACGCTGGTGCCCTGCGGGCTCACGCAGCTGTCGCCAGGCGCAGCCAAGGCTACCGGAGAAAGAAAGCCCAGAGCCAGGGCCCATGCGGCAACTAAGGGGAGGAGCCCGGCGCGGAGAAAAGTGGAACGGATCAAGGGGGTTGGGATTGAGGAGGATGGGAAATTGTTTTTGCGGAAGGCGTCAGGAGGCCAGCCGGCCCAGAAGCCCGGCCGTGAAGAACTGGACAATGGCGTAGGAGAAGATCACCAGCATCAGGCCCACAACGGACCAGATGAGGATCGTCTTGGCCTTGGTGAGCTGATCCTCCACGCCGTAGGCGGTGACGTAGAAGAAGCCCGCCACCACAAAGCCCAGGAAGGCGGCCAGGGTGAGGTAGGGCAGGGCGAAGTTGATGAACTTGAGGATCAGGTCGCCGGCATTGTCGGTGTGGGTG
>CAYUUW010000006.1:36916-38657 GCA_964448005.1 uncultured Candidatus Peribacteria bacterium | reverse complement strand
CGGCCAGCTGGGTGCCGATCTGGGCTTCAGAAAGGCACTTGGGATCGGCCTGGAACTGGGGCTGGCGGCTATCGATGCCTTCGCACTCGGGCGCCTCGGGCTGGTTGAGGCAAAGGCCCACAGCCTCGCCGGTCTGCGAATCCTTGGTGCCGCCAAAGATCTGAGCCTGGGCCTGCGGCAGGGCAAAAGGCAGGGCAAGGGCCACAGCCATCAGGGCGAATACGGCTTTTTTCAGGGTCCGGCTCACAGGTTTTTGGGTTTAAATCCGCTCATTATAGCAGAAAAAGGGTGCTTTTTCAAGCCGCAGAGCCTTGTAAGCCAAGGCGGCCAGGAATTTAAGCTTGCGCTTTTCTGAAAATAATCTAAATTATTAATCTTGATCGGCTCTTTCGCAGCATAGGGCTGCGGGCATCCTTCCGATCTGCGATGCGGCTTGCCGGCTTGTTCTTGGGTGGTCCAAGGAAAGCCTGGCGCCATCCAGCGCGGAAACCCTGCCCGCAAAAGCGGAGCAAAGGAGACAAGAAGATGAGTGACGATGCAAATGATGGTCAAGACATTGGCCGAAAGACGCACTATTGCGCAACTGCCTTTGCCTCAGGAAGGTTGATAATGCTAACCGAGGAGATGGCATTGGATTTCATCCGAAAGATTAACTCAAGTCACTGCGGGATTTGCGGCCACTGCCTCTATGAGTCCATTCACCTCTCCGGTAACCTTGGGGCAATCGAAAACGCAGGAGTGATCGCAAGCCATCTGAGCGACCAATCCCCCAGGATTCGTGCCATAACCCTGCAAGCCCTCTTCCGAATGGGCGCTCCGGAGATTGGGAATACCCTGCAAGCCTTGCTGGAAATGGAGCAACATCCTGAGATTCGAGTCCTCGCCTTGTCCCTGCAAGCCCGCATGGGCGTGCATGCAGCACAAAAAGCAATGACCGCCCTGATCGACGGCGAAAAGGGGCCGGAGGCTTCGTTGGCTGAGCGCTACTTCAATTTGGCCAACATGTCCCTGGCGATCCGGGAGCACAATCTGCAGAAGCAGAGCGACAATGTCGATGACGGAGGCCGGGAGGCCGGAAGCAAGGATCTGGAAACAGACTTGGCGAATGCGACCTACAAAGTGGAGGATCTGGATGACGAAGTAGACGACGAGGGGGATGGAGAGGATGAGGGCGATGATTGGGAGGAGGACGATGCAGACGACGATGTCGATGGAGGCCGCCTGCTCCATTGAGATTGAGCTCCGCCCAGGCAGGGCAGCAGGCTGCGAACCGCGGCCGCACACCAAGCCCCCCGATTCGTCGGGGCGGCTTTTTTCAGTGGCCGCCTTCTTTCTTGCCTTTTTGAGGCAATGGTTTAGAGTGGAACTGTCCAAAAAGCCCCTCCCGGCCTTTTCGGCTGCCCTTTTCCAGCATCGGCCTCCGCGGACAGTTTTCCGGACCGTGCCCCTTCCAAGCGAGCCCTCCCCATTCCGGGAAGACTGAGCTTTAGGAAATCGCGATCCGGTTGCCCTGTCCGCCATGAAAATGGCAGAAACGGAAAACCCCATGTCAAACACGGCACTTGCCACCACCCCGACGGCAGACGAAAACTATTCCTCGTGCATCCCGAAGAACAAGGCGGATGCCGCCCGGGCCCTCGAGGAATTCTGGGGCCAGCCCCCGATCAGCCGACCGAACATTCTGCGAACCATGCTGAGCAGTTCCGCCGAAGCCGCAAGGTTCACGGGCGTGTTGCTACTG
>CAYUUW010000006.1:22805-36906 GCA_964448005.1 uncultured Candidatus Peribacteria bacterium | reverse complement strand
TGGCGCGGCTGGAGCACAACAAAGCAGCAAGCGACGAACGGCTCGACGCAGAGCAGTGCTCGTCCTTCGGATCAATGATCACCTTGGCCCTGCCCAAGGAATCCAGTGCAGCTGTCCAGGCTGTCATGATGGCCCTGCTCCGGCGCTGGAACAGGAGCAGGCTTTTCGAGTGGAAAGAGCCTGCGGACCCGGAGACGGAAGAGGCGGATGAAGCGAAGGCCATGAAGGCAGAGGCCATCACCACCATCACCCGAGCGGCCGCGAACATGGAAACGGCAGCCAGGCTCGACGATTTCGATCTGGCCTGATCCCGACAGGGCAAGCCAAGCCCTCTCCCCTAGCGGAGAGGCCACCCGCAACCCTTCGGAACTCCGAGTCATCGGAGCGAAGAAGGGTTGTTCAACATGTTCGTCACTTAAACCCTCGAGGCAGCCCCCCAACCCGTCACTCAGAGCCTGAGCTCACCCCCAGCATGTCACTCAGAATGCAGCGAAGAGTCTTTTCTTACTCCCCTTACATGAGTCCAAATTTAATGAAAAAATGAATTGACATATTTTAAATAAATATTTTATAATATAAATGTTCTTCAAGGTGTGCAGCTGTCCGCCTTGCGGCAGACACACCTCAAAGGTCAGCCAACCCAAACCACAGAGGAGAAGGAATGGACGAAGAGAAAAAATGGTGCGTCACCATCGACAATATGAGCATGGATGAGCTGTTCCGGCTCATGGGACTCAGGCATTCCGTCGCCTGCTCGCTATTCCAGGAGGAAGCACCAGGGAATGAGGAAGCGCTCTTCAGCGCCTACATCCTCTCGATCACGGCCAGCGAGGACGAAAAGCCCATGGTGAAAGTTGTGATCAAAACCTGCGGAGAGCTTCCCGACGGGATGCGCCACGGCAACTACACTCTTGAAATGACGGTGGAAGGCATCGCCCACGCCCCCACGGAGATGTTCGGCTGACCGAACCAAGGAGCGCGACACTCAAGTCGCGCCCCTTTCATTTTGACCCTAAAAAACCTTACTCTTCCCCCTTGTCACCCCGGCCTGAAGCTGGGCTTTTTAAGCCTGGCCGAATCCGATAGACTGTGGGCACCGCTCTCCAAAACAAAATCACCCGATCACCATGCTCAGCCTGAATGAGATCCGCGACCGCGCCTACCGCTTTGCCCAAACGCACGAGCAAGACCATTACGAAAAAGGAGAAACGCAGTCTTTCTGGAACGATTTCTTCGATGTCTTCGGCATCGAGCGGCGGCAAGTGGCCGTGTTCGAGCAGCAGGTGAAGAAGCTGGGCGAGCGGCAAGGCTTCATCGATTGCTTCTGGCCCGGGCAAGTGCTGATCGAGCACAAGTCAAAAGGAAAAAGCCTGGAAGGCGCCTTCAAGCAGGCGCTGGATTATTTCGCTGGCCTGCGCCCGGAGGAGATCCCCCGCTTTGTGCTGGTGTCGGATTTCCAGAATTTCAGGCTCTACGATCTGGAGCGCAGCGGGGATTTCTACGAATTCGGCCTGAGCCAGCTGCCCCAGAAGATCGAGCTTTTCCTGTTCATGACCGGGCGCGAGAAGGTGGCCCTGAAGGACGAGGATCCTGTAAACCTGCAGGCTTCGCGCCTGATGGCGGCGATGCATGACCAGCTGAAGGCCATCGGCTACCAGGGGCACGATCTGGAGGTTTTTCTGGTGCGGCTGCTGTTCGGCATGTTCGCCGAGGACACGGATATTTTCCGCAAGCGCCAGCTGGAGGATTTCATCCGCCAGCGCACGGCGGAAGACGGATCCGACCTGGGCGCGAAGCTGGACGAGCTGTTCGAGGTGCTGAACACGCCCGAGGACCAGCGGCTGAGCACGCTGGACGAGGAGCTGAATGCCTTTCCGTACGTGAACGGGAAGCTGTTCGAGGAGCGTCTGCGCAAAAGCGCGTTCAACGCCGCCATGCGCCTGCAGATCCTGGAATGCATGCGCTTCGATTGGAGCCGCATCTCGCCGGCGATTTTCGGGAGCCTGTTCCAGCATGTGATGGACCCCCGGCAGCGGCGCGATTTGGGGGCGCATTATACGGACGAAAAGAACATCCTGAAGCTGATTCGGCCGCTCTTTTTGGATGGGCTGCGGGAGGAGCTGGAGCAGATCAAAGGGCTGAAGCGCCATCGCGAGGAGAGGCTGGAGGCCTTCCACCGAAAATTGGAGGGGCTGGATTTCTTCGACCCGGCCTGCGGCTGCGGAAACTTCCTGGTGATCGCCTACCGCGAGCTGCGGCGGCTGGAGCTGGATGTTTTGAAGGCCACGCTGGGCAAGCGGCTTAGGCAGCGGCAGCTTTTCGATGTGGCGCAATTCATCCGCCTGGATGTGAACCGGTTCCACGGCATCGAGATCGAGGAGTTCTCGGCCCGAATCGCCGAGGTGTCGCTGTGGCTGATGGACCATTTGATGAACCGCGAGGCGGCGCACGAGTTCGGCCAGCATTTTGCCCGCATTCCGCTCAAAGCCAGCGCGAACATTCGCCATGGCAATGCGCTGCGGCTGGAGTGGAGCGAGGTGCTGCCCGCAGCCCAATGCGACTACATCATCGGCAATCCCCCGTTCTACGGCAGCAAGCTGCAAAGCGCGGAGCAGCGGAGCGAGCTGGCCGAAGCGTTCAAGGGCCTTCCGGGGGCCAAGGTGCTGGATTACGTGGCTTGCTGGTACAAAAAAGCGGCGGAATACATGAACGGCCGCCCGATCGAGGCTGCATTTGTATCCACCAATTCCATTTGCCAAGGCGAGCAGGTGGGGCTTCTGTGGGGGCATCTGACGGGGAAATACGGCCTGAAAATCAGCTTTGCCCACCAGACCTTCAAGTGGAGCAATCAGGCCAGCGGCAAGGCGCAGGTGTTCGTGGTGATTGTGGGCTTTGCGCAAAAGGAGCGGGCCAAGAAGCTTATTTTTGAGTACGACACGCCCAAAAGCGACCCGGTGGCCAAGGCCGCCCGGCAGATCAACGCCTATCTGGTGGACGGCCCGGAGGTGTTTTTAGAGAAAAGAAACAAGCCCCTATGCGAATCTCCAAAAATGCAATTTGGAAATATGCCTCTGGATGGAGGGAGCCTGATCTTAAACAGCGAAGAAAGAAGGGCTATGCTCGAAAAAAATCCTGAAATCGAAATATTCATTAAGCCTTTGATTTCAGCAAAGGAATTTCTCAACAATGGGAAGAGATGGTGCCTATGGCTGAAAGGCGCCTCGCCAGAAGTCATAAGAAATAGCCCGGAAATCAAAGAAAGGGTAAATTGCGTCCGTGAATTCCGACTTCAAAGCATTGCGCCCTCTACTCGCCAACACGCCGAAACACCCTCGCTTTTCCGAGACACAAACAATCCAAAAAGATTCATCCTTGTCCCCCGACATTCTTCAGAGAACAGAAAATACATTCCGCTGGGATTTTTTGAAGATGGCAGCATCCCCTCAGATTCTTGCCTGACAATCCCCAACGCCACCCTCTACCACTTTGGCATGCTCACCAGCGCCATGCACATGGCTTGGACTAATTATACCTGTGGACGATTGGAGGGAAGAACGCGCTACTCAAAAGACATCGTCTACAACAACTTCCCCTGGCCGGAGGCTGGCCCGCAGGAGAAGGCCAAAATAGAGGCCTTGGCGCAGGCCGTGCTGGAGGCCCGGGCGCAGTTCCCCGCCAGCTCGCTGGCCGACCTGTACGACCCCCTCGCCATGCCCCCGGCCTTGCTCAAGGCCCACCATGCGCTGGATAAAGCCGCGGACCAGCTTTACCGGAGCGAGCCCTTCGCCAGCGATGCCGAGCGGGTAGGAATGCTGTTCGAGAGGTACGGGGCAATCGCCGGAAAAGAGGCGTAAAGCTGCCACCCTATTTCTCATTGTCAAAGAAGACTGAATGAGGGAAAATGGCGAAAGGCAATCCTTTATCCCGAGCCCATGAATGAAGCCAGCAGCAAAAACCTGGAAATCCGATTCGGAGGAAATTTGCACGAGATCGATGTGGATCTTTTGGTGGAATCCCTCGTCAGCTATTCCTGCGTCACTCAAGAGGCCTCAGCTCATCTTTCTCCCGGCCTCAAGGTAGATATTAAGATCAAGGCACCGAAGCAAGGAAGCTTCATTCTCCTGCTCAGCCTGATAGCTGAAAAGGGAGGCAGCCTATTCACCCGGGAGAACGCAGCCCTTGCGGCAAATATAGTCGGCATCGTGGGAGGCCTCTACACCCTCAAGAAATGGATCGCCAAGAACGGAAAGCCCGAAACCGTTAAGCCTCTGAGCGGAAATAGCATAGAAATTTCCAACAGCAACGGGAAAATCAGCATCGGCAATGAAGTATACAATATCTACCAAGAGAACCCCAGGGTCAGGGAAAGCCTTCGAAACACCTTTGCGAAACTGAAGGAGAAAGGAGAAATCACTGATTTCTCGATTCGGGATGCGGACAGCGGAGAGGATTTGTTTAGGGTCGAAAAAGGAGATTTTCCCGCCTTGGCGTCCGAAAACGACGAAATTGAGCAAAGAAAGCAAAAGATGCTTAAGGAGAAGCAGGAGCTCTCGGTTTTCAAAATCGTCTTCCGAGAAAACTACAAATGGGAATTCTTCTATCAGGGGACAAAAATATACGCTTCGCTGAAAGACGAAACTTTCTTTGGTCGCATCGAAAAAGGCGAAGTTGCTTTTCGCAGCGGAGATAGGCTAATGGTTGATCTTGAGATCGAGCAGACCTTCAACGAAGCCGCCAACACCTTCGTAAACAGCTCCTATAACATTCTAAAAGTGCTGGAGCACATTCCTCGCATTTCTCCCACGCAGCATTCTTTAGGCTTTGAAAGTTGAATACTCCTGCCACTCAGGCCAAAAACGCCCCCTCCCGTCACTCAGGGGCCGAGTTTACGAGGGCGAAGAGTCTGGCCGGGACAAGACGGCTGGCTGAATGCGGAGGCTCCACGTCCTCCGATATTCATCGGAATCCTCTGAGCGACTATCTGCCCTGCTTTCCTCACCCTCCCGAGCGACTACAAAAAAGCCCCGGCGTAGGCCGGGGCGTTCAGTTTGCGAATCAGAGGAATTGAGCTAAACGCGCTTCTTCAGATCGTAGACCGCGCGACCCACTCGGACGAACTCAGGGTTCTTCTGCAGGTTCAGGGAAATCGTCCCCACCTTCACATTGCGTCGCTCCAGCACCTGCTTGACAATATCCTTCTTAGTCATGGGGCCGTTCTCCTCCAAAAGCCCTTCAATCACATCCGAAACGGTTCCGGGCTGGTAGCCCCATTCGGCCAAAGCGTACAGGCCGCGGCCCACCAGGACGAATTCCGAATGGCGGATCAGGTCGTTGTGCACCGCCTGGGTGGTCACGGAGCGCTTGTTGAAGCCGACCTCGGCAATGCGGTTGGCGATCTCCACAAAATGCAAAGGCTTGGCGGCCTTGGCCAAAACGATCTTGGCCTTGTCCTGGATGCTGCGGGGATTCACATGGCGCCATTCCATCAGCCCCCACTTCCCTTCGATCTTGCGGGCGCGCTTGTCTGTCTTGAGGCAGGAGATGATCAGATTGGTTTCGATGCGCTTGGCCTTGAAGGCGGGAGCGTTCTGCACAGCGGAAATGATCTGGTCCTCGCTCATCACATCGCCATGCTTCTTCAGGGCAGAGAGGCCCGCCTCGGTGATCTTGCGGACATCGGAAAGCTGCACGCCCTTGGCGATCCAGAAGGATTCGGTGTGGTTGGTGCGGGGGGATTTCCGGAGCTCGGCGTCGCAGTTCATGGAAAGCACGATGATCTTTCCGTCCACCTTGGAGGTGGCGTACATGGCCTTGAGGATCTCATTGATGATCTCCGATTCGAGCATCACCCCCCCTTCGCGCACCAGGATCTCTTTGGCCAGGCGATTGATGAGGCTGAGCTTGGTGTTGCTGACCGTGCGGCGCAGCTTGCTGAGGGCAATGTTTTCGATCTGGCGAATGCGCTCCCGAGTCACCGAGTACTGCCTGCCGATCTTGTCCAAGGTCTGGCGAGGCTTCCCCTCGAGGCTGAAGCGCTTGTTGATGACATCCTTCTCTTTGGGGGTGAGCACCAGGAACATGTCGTCTATCACTGCCTGAAGGCTGAAATCCTTCTGCTGAAGGACAGTAACGGAAGCGTTCCCGCTCTGGGTTCCAAGGGAAGTCATCGGTGAATGAAGTTAGCGATAAAGGCGAAGGGTTTTTGCTCGGAGCGGGCCGGAGGGCCGGAGCGGGCAAAAGGGAGTCATTCTAAAAGCCTTGAAAAGATTTGTCAAACAAAAAATCAGGAGGCCGCCATAACGGCGCGGCGATCGGCTTTGCGGGCCGAAGCTTTGGCCTTGTTGCGCCTGTCGCGCAGCTTGCTCCTGTTTTCCTTGTTGTAGACCCCGTGGCCGTGGCTGTTTCTGTTGGTCATGAGATTTTGAGGAAGCTTAAGGTGCTAAAGCAGGAGGGTGTCCTGTGAAAAACTGGTGAGAGTTTACAGCATGGGTATAGGGGTGTCAAGCGCTGCAAAACGGCTTAGGGAAAGGCTTTTAATCGAAAATATCTTTTTCCTTCCGGGCAGCGAGAGGCGCTGGAAGGAGGGGGTGATTTCCGCCCAGGCGCAGCGCCGCGCTGAGCGCCCTTTATGGATCGGCGTTTTTCGCCTACACTGAGGGAGGCCTAGGAGGAATCCGAAAAAAATGAATGCCATCCGCCCTCCGCGCCTTTGGGAAATCGATGCCCTGCGGGGAGGAGCCATCGTGCTGATGGCGGCCTACCACGCTGTTTTTGACTTGGATTTCTTTTTCCATCAGCCCATCGATTCCCAAAACGGACTGTGGTACGCAGGGGGGCGAGTTTCCGCTGCGCTGTTCATTGCTTTGGCGGGAATTGCCAGCGCTCTGATCCGAAGGCGCTATGAAAGAGGCGATTATTTCAGGAGGCAGCTCAAGCGGGGCCTTCAGCTCATTGCCTGGGGCCTGCTGATCACCGCAGTGACCCTCCTTGCCTGGCCCCAGCAGGCTATTTGGTTCGGCACCCTGCATTTTTTGGGCTGCTGCGTTCTGCTCAGCGCCGGGCTGGCGGGCTTCAAGTGGCTGAATCTTGGTCTGGCAGGAGCGGCCTTGGCCCTGGGGATCTGGCTGGAGCCGCTTCACTGGAGCGGTGCGTGGGGCATTTTTTTGGGAGCGCCCCCTTTGGGCTACCAATCCTTGGACTACTACCCCCTCTTCCCCTGCATCAGCCTGTTCCTGCTGGGGATCGCCCTGGGAAATGCCGCCTACCCCAAAGGCGAGCCGCTAATCCGGAGGGCTCCAGGATCCTTGGGGCGCATCCTAGCCTGGATGGGGAAAGGGTCATTGACGATCTACCTCATCCATCAGCCCATTCTGCTGGGATTGCTGTGGCTGGCATTGAGGATGGGGAAATGAAGAAGGGCTTGATTTGATTCGTCCAATGGGCAAAAATAGCCCCCATTCCATCCTAAAAAACCCATGGACCTGAACATTCTGGATTGGCGAGGCGCGCTGGAGCATGAACCGCAAAAGCCCACCTATGCCATCCGGATTTTTGGCACTTATGTGCAGCCTCCGATCCCTGAGCTGAAAAATTCGCCGTTCTACGAAAGAATCGCAACGTATGTTTTCGACGATTTGATTGAAAGGCCAAGCTCTATTCTCATTACCCCAGAGATCGCCCAAGAGATCATCGGGGATTTTTCCCGATACAGGGACCGAGCTTCGGCTCTTGTGGTCCATTGTTCCAGGGGCAAAAACAGAAGCCCCGCCGTAGCCATGGCCCTCAATGACCTTTTCAGCCTGGGGCATGTCAGCCTGGGCCATGGCCCGGAAACGCTGGAGCGTCGATTTCAGGATTACAATCGAAAGGTTTATCGGACCGTGATGGAGGCGGGAAGAAAGGGGCCCTGAACAACAAAAAAACTTCAGCTCATGAGGTCGGCAAAAAGCTCAAGGCAGAGGCTTGCGTTTTAAGCTCCGCTATTAGCCTGCCTGGCCACCGTCTCCGCCGCCTTTCGGGCTGCCTCCGCAGCGCCCAAGTAGTAATGCCGGATCGGCCGGAGCTCATCGTCCAGCTCGTAGACCAAGGGAATGCCCGTAGGAATGTTGAGATCGGCGATCGCCTCGTCGGAAATGCCGTCGAGGCATTTCACCAAAGCCCGCAGGCTGTTGCCGTGGGCCGCCAGGATCACCCGCTGGCCGGAACGGATGGCCGGCGCGATCGATTCCTGCCAATAGGGAAAAACCCGCTCCACCGTGTCCTTCAGGCACTCGGCGGCCGGCAGCTGATCGGGGGCAAGCTGGGCGTAGCGGGGGTCATGTTTGGGATGGCGAGGATCATCGAAGGCCAGGGCGGGCGGGGGCGTGGCGTAGCTGCGGCGCCACAAATGGACCTGCTCGGCGCTGTGCCTCTGGGCTGTCTCGGCCTTGTTCAGCCCCTGGAGCGCCCCATAATGGCGCTCGTTCAGCCGCCACGATCGCTGCACGGGGACCCACATCAGATCCAGATCGTCCATCACGATCCACAACGTGCGGATGGCCCGCTTGAGCACCGAGGTGAAGGCGAGATCAAAGCCAAGCCCGGCCTCCTTCAGCAGGCGCGCCGCCTCATGGGCCTGTTGAGCGCCTTTGTCGCTCAGGTCCACATCCGTCCAGCCGGTGAAGCGGTTTTCGTGGTTCCATTGGCTTTCGCCGTGGCGCAGGAGGATGAGCGTGTGCATAGGTTGGAACTTGAAAATAAAATCCGAATGGTGGACTGAATGGCGGCTCCAATATTGGCCCCGCTATTGTTTTCACAATGGATTATAGCTGAACCGGGGGAAAATCAGAGGGAAAAATGAAATAATATTAAAAATATCAAGGAAAGCCAGCTCACCCCGCTTGAAGCCCTATAGAATACATCCTAGTGACCCAGCTCCTTAGAAACCAGGCCAAAACTTTCTTGCCGGAGGCTACGCCGAGGCCGAAAATGCTTTTGCCTTCGGCGTAGCCCCTTGTGCGGAAGGTCTACAAGAATCAACCCCTACCCTGCGCGGAAAGCGCTGAAAGATTGGCGCAAAATGCAAGAAGATCAGATTCCGGGAGCAAGGTGGCTCTCCTGCAGCGCCGTGTGCAACGGCATAGGGCCCCAATGGCACGGCCATCAGCTCGCCCGGCTGCTGGTGGCAGAGCTGGAATGGGACGACGACGAGAACCCTTTGGCCCTTCTTGTCTTCGAAAGCGAGAAAGGCCAGCCAAAGGCCGCATCGGCTGACGAAGGATGCCATCTGCTTTTGATCCGAGGAAATTCCGCGCAAGCGATGGCTCGGGCCCGCCAGGGATGGAAAGGCTTCGGCTCGAAAAGGAAGATCAGCGTCTACTTGGGGGACGAATGGAAGGAGTTCTTGGGCACTCCCAAGGAAGATTTCCCCATGGAGCCCTGGTGCCGCTACGATCACTTTCCCGCCATGCCCATCCTCATCCGGAGCACAGAACCCTCCCTGGGCCTTCCGGACTTGAGGGGCGCCTGGACGCTCGCCCTTGCCCACGGTCCGCTCAAGCGGCCGAGGAAAATCAACACCAGCCCCTGCAACCAGGTTCCCCGCTCCGACCAGGAGCAAGCGTAGCCTTCGCACACGCTACACCCAAAGCCGATCCTCGACACCTGTCGGGCATCGGCTTTTTCACCATGGCGGCCCATGGAAGCGGATTGACATTGTGTTTATTTACATTAATAATATTAAAGATCTTTGACAGCATCGGTTGGTATCTTTTTGCCGGAGGCTGTGCCGAAGCCGAAAATTTTTTTTCTTCGGCGTAGCCTCTTGTGCGGAAAGGCTACAAAAATCAACCCTCGCACCGAAAGAGAAAGGAACGAAGAATGGAAGAAATCGAAATTCCCGGAGCGAACTGGATCCACCTCAGCTCGGTTCACGGCGGCCTTGGCCCCCAATGGCATGGTCATCGGCTCGTCTGCTTCCTGCAAGCCCAGGAGCTGGAATGGGGCGACAACGAAAAGGCAAGCGCCTATCTCCTCGAAAGCGATGGAGGACCCCGGCAGCTGCTCCTGGTCCAAGGAAACCCCGCCGAAGCGCTGGCCAAAGCGCAACGGGGATGGAAGGGCAATGCGGCTCGAGAGAGCAAAATCAGCGTGTACTTGGGGGACGATAGCAGGGAATATGAGGCGCCTTCGGAGGAGGGCGAAGAAAACGAGCTCTGGCTGCGCTATGATACGTTCCCCGACATGCCCCTCATGATCAGGGGTCAGTTCTCTTTCCCCGCCCTCCCCACCCTGAAGGGCGAATGGACCCTGGTGCTAGCCTACGGGGAGCTGGATCGCCTACGGGACATCCAGACAAGCCCCTGCAACCAGGTCCCCCGCTCCAAACCGGAGCAAGCGTAGCCTTCGCACGCGCTACACCCAAAGCCGATCCTCGACACCTGTCGGGCATCGGCTTTTTCACCCTGCGCCAAAAAACGACGCGCGCTTTTTTCCCGCCCGACACCGGAGCTTCAGCCCTCGAACGCCGCCAGCTTTTTGGACTGGTCGTCCAGAGTGAGCTTCTCAATAATATTTTCAATGTTGCCGTCCATGATTCCTGTAATGTTGTTCCAGCTTTGGGAAACACGGTGATCCGTCACCCGATCTTGCGGAAAGTTGTAAGTGCGAATCTTTTCATTCCGATCCCCTGTTCCAACCTGAGAAGCCCTGGCATCGCCTCGCTCTTTGGCCAAGCGCTCCTCCTCGGCCTGATAAATTCTGGAGCGGAGAACGGACATGGCCTTGTTCTTGTTCTTAAGTTGGGATTTTTCATCCTGACAGGTCACCACCACGCCTGTGGGGACATGAGTGATGCGAACGGCTGATTCAGTGGTATTAACGCTTTGTCCGCCATTTCCGCTGGCCCGATACACATCAATGCGAAGGTCCGCCGGCTTAATGTCTATATCCACTTCTTCCGCCTCGGGAAGGACTGCTACTGTGGCCGCCGAGGTGTGTATTCGGCCTTGAGATTCAGTCACAGGAATGCGCTGAACCCGATGGACACCGCTTTCGTACTTAAACCTTGAAAAGGCGCCCGCGCCCTTGATCAGAAAAATCAGCTCCTTCACTCCTCCGCTGTCCGCATCCATTCGGTTCATGATTTCAGTCGAAAAACCAACGCTATCAGAGTAGCGCATATACATGCGCGCCAGCTCGGCCGCGAAAAGCGCAGCCTCGTCGCCCCCGGCCCCGGCCCGCACCTCGATGATCACATTCTTGCTGTCGTTGGGGTCGCTGGGCAGCATGGCCACCCTCATCTCCCGCTCCAGGGCATCCTTGCGCAGCCTGGCGGAGGCCAGCTCCTCCTTGGCCAAATTCAGCCATTCCGGATCCTTCTCCGTCCGCAAAAGCCCCTCGCTCTCGGCGATGGAATCCAGGGCTTTCTGGTGGGACCGGATGAGCTCGATCAACGGGCGCAAATGGGACTCCTTCCGGGCCAGGTCGCGGTAGCGCTTGGGATCGGACGTCAGGGCGGGATCGCCCAGCTGGCCCATGAGCTGATCGTATTCGGCCTGGATGGAAAGCAGCTTCTCGATCATAAATGAAAATGCAGGTGGTTGTCGCTCGCCGGGTCGAAACGCATTGCATTTTAGGCTTTTTTTTGCTACAATACAAGGATTTAATGCCGCGCATGAAACAAGAAAGCACCCCCACCGAGCAGCCGGAAGCAGCCCTGCTGGAATGGGAAACGCCGGAATTCGCCCACTTTGAGCGGGGAAAGGCCTGGTACGCCATCGCCGGACTGGTTCTGGCCGGACTGCTGGCCTACGCCTTCTCCACCGGATCCTGGAGCATGGGTGTGGCCTTTGCGCTGCTGGCGGCCGTCTTCCTGCTGACCCACCGCCGCAAGCCCCGGCTCACTCAAGCCAAAATAGAGGCCTTGGGCCTACGCTACCGCAACCAGTTCTATCCCTACCACCAGATCCAGGCCTTCTGGATCGTCTACCACCCGCCTTTCGTCCAATCGCTTTACCTGAAGCCAAGCGGAAGCGGCCAAAAGCTGATCAAGATCGAGCTGAACCACCAGGCGCCGGAAGCCGTGCCCCTGCGGAAACAGGCCGGGAGAGGCAGGCTCAGGAGGCGCCAGAGGCGAAGGAATCCGCCGATGAAACCTGGGCGCCAGTGGCCGAAAAGCAGAGTCCGGAAGCCTTCCTCAAGGCGCTGGATGAGACCCTGAAGGGAATCCTGCCGGACGCCGCTGCGGCCGAGGCGATCAAAAAGCAGCTGGGGGCCGCCTACCGCGCGGATTTCGCCCTGGAGGAAGCCTGGTTCTTCGGCGAGGCCGAAATCGCCCAGGCCAGAATGGATGAGAGGATAGGAATGGCGGATTTTTCCGAGCTGGCCGCCCAGGCGCTCCGCCGGCTGGAAAAGAGCCAGAAGGAAAACATGAAGCTGGCGCGGGAGTACGCCAAGGAGGATCGGCAGGCCGCTGAGCAGAAGGGGAAGCTGGAGCAGGACGGCGAAGCGGGCAGGCTGGAGGCGCAAGCAAAGCTGGCCAAATACATCGTGGAACTGAACGACAAGTACTGCAACGCCAAGCTGGCCGTCCCGGAGGGCGTGGGCAAGGGCAAGTACAGGGAAGCTGCCATGGCCTTGGCCCTGGGAATGGAAAGCCGAATGCAGCGCCAGCTGGAGGACCTTTGGGAAAAGGCCAAAGCCGAGGAGCGAAAGCCTTCCGCCGAGGAGCTTTCCGTGATTCGATCCGGCATAGAAAGCCTGTACGCCCAATTCGCCGCCCTGAACGGCGACGGGCACATGATCGACGCCCAGGAGATGGCCCGGCTGAGAATGATGGCCTATCCCGACGAGCAGAGCCTCATGGCCATGCTGGGCAGCTCCGAAGCGGAGGACCTGCTGGCCCTGGAAGCCATGGCGCTGATGAATCCCGAGCTGTGGCTCGCCAAGACGGAAAGGATCGCCGGGGACCTGATGGAGGGGGCGATCCGGGGGCGCAACAGCGAGACGCTCATCCGATTGGCCAACCAGAAGAGCGGAGCCCAGCCGCCCATAGAGAAGCCCGGGCAAGCCAAAAGGGTCCTGAAGGAAGCCGTGAGGGAAGCTGCCCTGCGGAGCCCCAAGGAAGCCCTGGATCTGATCCGATCGCTGGACCAGTCCTTCCACCCCGAAATGGAGCCTCTGATAAAAACCTATTCCCCTTACGCCCTGGAGTACCGCCAAGCCCTGCTGACGGGGCGAGTGCGCGCCTCCGCCCCCCAGGACAGGGTGATGGTGCGCTACGTGGCCGGGAGCCCCAAGCAGCAGAAGGCGATCCTGCTTTCCAAGGACCGGGGCGAGCTCTTCCGCGCCATCGCGGTGAGCCAAAACCAATACAAGGAGCGCTGGAGCCAGGAGCATGGAGACGAGGAAGGCGAAGACAGGAAGAAGGGCGCCGATCTGGGGGCCCTGATCATGCTGGGGGCCGAAGCCAAGGCCAGCGTGGAGCATTGGAGCGACGAGGCGGACTGGAAAAAGATGAACCTGGCGGAGGAGATGGCCCGGACCAAAGTGGAGGGCAAAATTTTGGGCGGCAAGCTGGTTCAAAGCCCGCGAAAGCGCGGATACAACCGTTCTGACCTGTTCCGGGGAGGCTTCAACGTGATCGGGCTGGGCATCAGCCTAGGCAAGGCCGTGGGCCTGGCCGGAGCCGGCATCAATCTGGCAGGGGCCTACAGCGAAGCGAGCGGAAGCAATCCTTTGGAGCGGCTGGGCAATGCGGGCATCAATGCGGCCCAAAGCCCCGGCCTGTGGGCCATGCTGGGCCTGACCACCTTCTCCCGCGCCTTGGAGCTGAACCCGCAGTACCAGACCTTTGAGGGGAACTGGAAGCAGAAGGAGGTGACCGGGCAGCTGAACCTATTGAAAATGAGGATCGGCGAAAGCGACCTGAGGGCCTTCTACCGGGACCCCATGGAATGGGAAGCCATGAAAGAGCTGGGGAGCGAAGCCCGAGCGGCCGTGGTGCTGGGGGAAGGGCCTGAGAGAGGCGGCAAGATCATCACCAAGCTGGACATTGAAGGCCAGCTGACCGACAGCACCCGGAGCCGCCTGCACGACGAGACGGGGCGGGCCGAAGCCCGCT
>CAYUUW010000006.1:0-22795 GCA_964448005.1 uncultured Candidatus Peribacteria bacterium | reverse complement strand
TGGTTCTACAAGCCCTTCCTGGACCTGGACGAGCCTTACGAGATCCACGAGCTGAAGATGCTGGTGACCGGGGACGGATCCATAGAGAGCCCGCTGGCGCCCTCGGCCCTGCCCGAAGCAGCGCCAAGCCAAATCGCCCAAGCCCCTTCCCCTAGCCCCTCCCCCGCCGCCTCATGAAAAAGCCCAATGCTCCGCAGCCGGAAAGGGTGAATGACCAAGGCCAGCCCATCGCCTATCAGCAAACCGTGCGCGGAAGGCGCCTGGAAAAGCAAGTGGCCCAAGTGGCCGCGCCGCGCAAAAGCCGCTGGAAGCGCTGGATGCCCTACCTGGTTCCGGCCGCCGCCACGGGCGCAGGCGTAGGCTCCTCCCTCATGAGCATCTTCTGACCGAAGCGCGCCGCACTGAACAGAAAGACAAACCCACTTCCCCAATGAACCTCAAGGCTCACCCTTCCCTCAAAGGCTTCCTGATCGCCCTCGGCGCTGTTGCGCTGTGGCAGCTGCTTCCGTGGGAAAGCGCTCCTCAGGCCCTGGCCGAAACCAACACGGCCCTGGAAAGCAACAACTACATCAACGAAATCGCGGACAAGGCCGAAATCGTCCATCGCCTCTTCGCCCCGATCATCAATTTCTTCGCCTTCCACATCGGGAATTTTCTGGGGAACGACTACATTTTCGCCGGAGCCATGGGCGAAATGCTCAAGAACATCTGGGTGATCAGCCGGAATCTTGTAAATATCTTCTTCGTCTTCGCGCTACTGTGGATCGCCCTGAAGGCCATTTTCGGGAACCTGGTGGGCGAAGAGGTGGACATCAAGAAAGAGCTGCTGAAGATCGCCGTCTTCCTGGTGGCGGTCAACTTCTCGTGGCTGGCCACCAAGGTGGTGCTGGACGCCGCCAACGTGGTGACCAACGTGGTCTTCAGCATTCCCAGCGGGGTGAGCAACAGCCTGAGCTCGCCCTACGAAAAATGCGTGGTGGACACGGTGAAGAACACCACCGAGGGCATGTGCGTGCCCACCAAGATCATGAGCCCCGCCGATTCGGGCAATGCGCAGCTGCGCTACTATGAGGACGGGGAGGAGTGCGAAGTGGTCAAAGCCGCCTACAAGGCCGTTTACAGCGGGGAAAACGGAAGCTTCAATCCAGACGCCGACGATTTGGCCAAGGAAAGAGCGGAAGGCGTCACCAGCATCTGCTGGGCCAACCTGAGCCTCTTCGACTACAACCAGAACACCAGCGTGGTCTACCTGACCTACGGCATGGCCAACATCCAAAATCTGGTAAAAACCCACAACGGGGACTACGGCCAGCTGGCCGTGGGAACGCTCTTTTCGGTGATCATCCAGGTGGCCTATAGCCTGGCGCTCCTGGCCCTGTTCATCGCCATGATCGGCCGCATGGCCATGCTGTGGCTCTTTGTGGGCTTCTCGCCCATCATGGTGGCCATGATCTACCTGGGCGGGCTGGACCAAGGGTCCGGCATGAAGTTCAGCGCCAAGGATTTCTTCCGCTGGTCTTTCGCCCCGGCGGCAGTGGGAGTGATTTTCTCGGTGTCCTTCCTGATGATTTCGGCCGGCCAAATGAGCTCAAAAACCCTTCAGCAGCTCAACGAGAACACGACTTTCGAAGGACGGGTGCTCGATATCGGCTCGATCTTCTCCGGCATGGAGAGCATCTTCGACATCGTCTGGCTCATCATGGTGCTGGTGATCCTGTGGGTCGGCGTGTTCGCGGTCATCAACGAGCTGCCCTTCGTGAACACCATCACCAACTACATCGGGGACTTCGGCAAGACCATTGGCTCCTCCATCGCCAAAACGCCGTTCATCGCGCCCATCATCCCCCTCTCCAATGCTCCTGGCGGCTACGGCTCCGTGAGGGATCTGACCCGCTTGGTGGAGGCCCGGGCCGATTGGCGCACCGATAGCCTGAGCACCAACCCGCGCGAGCTGATCGAGCTGGAGGAGAAGGCCAAAGAGCTCTCGGAGGACCGCAACAGCCGAACCCGCGAAAGGATCGTGCGCGAAGCCGGGAACGGGGACGCCACCACCCTCCTGAGCCACTTCTCCAAGAGCGCCGACGAGTTCCAGCAGATGAACCCCAACGTGAGGGAGAAGCTGTTCAGCACCAGCGGCTTCGACGAAAGCCAGCGCCAAACCATCATCCGCGCCATCGAGACCGGCCGCACCAACGACACCCGCGTCACCCGCACCCAACAGGAAGCGGCCGAAGCCCAAAGGCGGGCGGCCGAAGCCCAAAGAGTGGCCGCCGAAGAGCAGGCCCGCCGCCAGCAGGCAGCCCAGCCCCAAGGGCAGCCCGCCGCGCCGGAGGAGGGGGAATAGCGAAAAAGCAGGAATTTCCGTAGGATGAATGGATGCCGTAGGGGCGCAGGGTCGGCCAATGCAGGGGCGCAAGATTTTGCGCCCCTACTTGGCCTCCGTGCCGCCCATGGCGCCCCCCACGCGGCGGAAAATCTCCTTCTCCACGAAATCCTTGTCGCGCGCGAATTTGAGCCGGGAAAGCTGGCGGAAAGCCTCGGCCGCCTGAGGATTGCCCTTCTTTCCGTCGTACACCGTGGCCATGGAGAAGGCGCGCGAGGTGGCGTTGTTGATGTTCAGTTTGATGTAGGCCTGGTAGTTGGCGATGTTCACCAGATCCTGCTCGCTGAAGACCGGCAGGAACTCCTTGGCCATGTATTCGGCGTCCGCCGCGCCGATCTTGAAGCACATCATGGAGCCCACGTTTCCGAACACCGCATCGCGAATGGTGGTGTCCTCCTGCTTGCCCTTTCCGCCTCCGCCCAGCTTGGTGATTTGCGAAATGTACTGATGCGCGATGGTGAGGCAGAGGCGGTATTTTCGGGCTTCGGAAAGGATGGAGGCGAAGGATTCGGTGACGAAGTTCTGGAACTCGTCCACGTACAGATAGAAATCCAGGCGCTCGTCCTCGGGCGTGTCCACGCGGCTCATGGCGCTCATCTGCAGCTTGGAGACCATGATCATGCCCAGCAGCTGGGCATTCAGGTCGCCCAGCTTTCCCTTGGAAAGGTTGCACAGCAGGAGGCGCCCCTCGTCCATCACCTTGCGGAAGTCGAAGCCGGACTTGGTCTGGCCGATGATGTTGCGGATCTGCGCGTTGGTGATGAAGGGGCCGAACTTGGAGCTGAAGTAAGGAATCATCTCCTGCTTCTCGCGCTGGCCGGTGGAGGCCATTTCCTTGTCCCAGAAGGATTTGACCACGGGATTCTTCACCTTGGCCGACTTGTAGCGCTGCCAGGCATCGTCGGTGAACAGGCGAGGCAGGTCGATCAGGGTCGCGCCCTCCTGGTCGTCCTCCATCAGCGTGAGGCAGCCGTTGCGGAAATAGTGCTGCAGGCGGGGGCCCATGATCTCTTCGCCGAAGAGCTTGATGAAGATGGCCAAGGCCTCCTGGGACATGAATTCCTTCTCGTCGGGCGTGCGGGCCTCCAGGATGTTCAGCCCCATGGGACGGGAAAGGTCCCCCGGATCGAGAATGACGACATCGTCCGCCCGGCTGCGGGGAATGTGCGGCAGAATCGCCTCCACCAGGTCGCCGTGCGGATCGATGAGGCACATGCCGTAATGCGTCTGCACATCCTGCTTCATCATGGTGTTCAGGATGGTCGACTTTCCCGTTCCGGATTTTCCGATCATGTAGAAGTGGCGGCGGCGGTCATCCAGCTTGATGTAGACCGGCTTGGTTTCGCCCCGGTAGATGTTGTTCCCCAGGAAAAGCCCCTCCTTGGGCAGGTTGCTCGGCGCCGGGGCGATCTTGAATTCCTGCCAGGCGATGACGGGAGAGCGGTTGAACTTGATGTTGGGGAAATGGAAGACCGAGGCCACCTCCTCGGAGGAAAGGATCATGCGGTGGGAGCCGAAGAAGAAATCCAGGAAGCCCTCCTTCATGTCGCGCAGCACAAAGCCCTGCAGGAGGCGGTTCATATTGAAGCGCTTGACCTTGCCGAAGCCGTTGTTGTTGGGATCGGAATATTGGGCGAAAGCCCCCTGCACTTCGCTGAGGATCTGCTGGGCGCGGGGAGCGGTTTTGGCGGAAGCGACAATGCGGATCACCGTGCGGTAGCCGACCTTGGCGTTCTTGGCCTCCATCATCTTGATCTGCTCCTCCATCATGGGCGTGTTGCGCTGCGATTCGGCCGGACTGTCGGAATGGGAGCCGTGGATCATCAGCTGCACCAGGGACCACAGGAAAAGGAAGGGGTTGAGCTTCTTCAGCAGCCCTCCCCCGCCCTTCTTCTTGCCGGCGAAAAGATCCTGGGCAGCGGCCCGGCCGGCCTCCTGCCAGCCGTCGCCCATGGGGCGCAGCATCACTTGGATCGCCACCCCCTCATCCGCATCCACGCGCGACACGGCGTTGGCGATGTTGTTGAAGGGGTCCGAGGCCAGGAACTGGTAGGTGCGGATGGGGTACATGTCGGGCTTGCGCAGGCTCAGGTAGATCCCTTTGGCCTTGTAGCCCTCGCGGAAGATGGAATAGTCCTCCACCTGCTCCACAAAGACATCGTTGTAGAAGGCCGTGATCTGCTTTTCGAAAAGAGGCCTGAGGTGGCGGGGCACCACGATGAAGAACTGCAGGCGGCCTTCCAGCACTACGTACTCGCACGAGAAGAAATCCTCCCCCGTGAAGCGGTTGAGCATGTCGCCGCTGTGGATGGAATGGAGGGATTCGAAGAAATGGGTCATCACGTCGTTGGCCTCCTTTTGGCCGCCTCCGGAGCCCATCTGCTCCGATTCGCGCTCGCGGTCCTCCTTGGAATCCTTGATGGGCATGCTGATCCGGAGGAAAACCATGCTCAAAGACCGATTCAAGTCGGATTTTGAGCGCATGCGCTGGGCCATGGCCACCGCCGCCGCCCCGGCCAAAGCCATGCCGATGAGGATGTTGAGGATAAGCACGGGAAAGGGCTCTATTTTTCTTTCGGCAAGAGTATAATGGAGCTGTGGCCTTTTTCCAATCAATTACGAGTTAATAATTACGAATGACGAGTTATTTCATATTCGCAATCCGAACTCGTAACTCGTAATTTGTAACTCTTAACTCAAATAAGGAATGACCTCCACTGAAAAAGTACAGCAGCTTTTGATTCAGATCCCCTACGGAAAAGTGACCACCTACAAGGATCTGGCGCAGGCGATGGGCACCCGGGGCTACCGGGCCGTGGGCCAATGGCTGAACCGCAATCCTGATCCGCAGCGCTTTCCCTGCTGCAAGGTGGTCAAAAGCGACGGCAGCCTGGGCGGCTATGCCCTGGGACCGAAGGAAAAAGCCCTGCGCCTGGCGGCAGAAGGGATTATGGTGGAAGGCGGAAAAATCGTGGATTTTGAGGAGAGGCGCTATCGGTTTGCTTAAGCGTGAAGCGGCCTAGGCCCGGCGCTCAAGCTCAATCTGGGCTCGAAGCGGGATCTCATCAACCTCTCTGGAAGCCATTTGAGCCAAATCATCGGACCCCCGATCGCCGACAGCATTGGAAAAAGCGGCGGCCCGTTCGTCCAGAACAGCCTGGGCAGCCAACATGTTTTCGGCATCGTAAAATCCAACCTCGTTTTCCGCGATCCGAACCAAATTCTCATCCGCCAGGGCGCGCATGGCCTCCAGCAGAGGCTCGGGCAGGCCTTCCTCCGCCGGTTCCGTGCCCGCAAAGGCCTTGTCCATTTGCGTCACCGCGGCGCTTTCCTGCTGGGCGGCCGATAAAGCTTCGCCGAAAGCGGAAGGTTCGATCTTGAGGCCTTCCGGCATTTCGGAGGCAGAGGCGAGATTTTGATTGGGCAGTTCGCTCATGGGAGATAAGTAAAATATTTTTTATTTGCAGCAAGCAGACCTTTTTTCAGCGGAGCTGGACGCTATTGTCAATGGGGTTGACTATTTTGTAGAAAGAAGACCTGTAATCGAAATTCGCCTTCTCCTCTTCCGGAACGGCGCCGAAGTCCTTGCGAACCTGAAGCAAGCCGAGAGCTGAAACTCGGTAAAAGGCGTTGACATCCTGCTTTCCTGCCATCTCCTCGAGCTGGGAAGTGGAAACGGATTGGGCTTTTGGGGATTCCAGAAGGATCGCGAAAGCCAAGGATTTGTCTATATTGCTCAAGGGCTTGGGACGCTCTTCTTTTCCATTTTTCATGCCTCCGGTTCCGGTCATCGTATCCTTGTCCTCAATGGCGTCGGCGATCAGATTGTAGGTTTCCGTTCCTGTGAAGCCAAATTTGCCCCCGATACCCTCTATTTTATCCAAATCGTACTTGTTTCGGTTTTCGCCCATGGCTTCGTCGAACCTCAAAAGAGCTGCATTGTAGGCTTCAGCGGCCTCTCGGGCCTGCCTGTCCTCTTCGCTTTCTGCGGGCTCCGCCTCCTCTGCCCCCCCCTTCTCACTACCTCCTTTTTGGACCTTTTCAGAAAGCTCTGGGTTTCCGGGAAGGGCTTCCTCCGGGGGCGCCTCCTCCACAGGAGCCAAAGGCGCAATATAATCCCCCAGGGGATTCCCGATGGGGGCGTAGACATCCGGATTTGCCCGCGCGAATTCCTTGGCAGACTGAAGATCGGCCTGCTTCTCCAGAAAAGCAGCGGACATCTGCTCCAGAACGGAGCCGAGCCCTTCTTTTTTGGTGGCCTCCTTTGGGGAGTCTGGAGTGGGAGCCGGAATATTGATCCCGTCGAGGATTCCCATAAGCATTTAAGTGAAAAAGTAAGTCGAATCAGGCGAATCTAGGCGGACGGAGAACCTTCCGGGGCAGCTTCGCCGGAGATGGGTGTAGAATTGGGGGGCGAAGCGGGAGGTGGGAAGAAGCTTTCCTGAGCTGGATTTTGAGTGGGTGCAAAATAGCCCTCCGGAAAAGCGGATGGGGCAGAGGGCGGCTCTGCTGGGGCGGGCAGGCCGAATTCATTTTTGACCTCTTCCCAAGCAGCATCCAAAACAGGAGCTTCCGGAGACGAAGAAGGCTGAGCGAATTCACTCTTGATTTCTTCCCAAGTTATCTCCTTGGGGATATCTGCAGGAGAAACTTCCTCAGTGGGGTGCGTATCCAGAAAAGCCAAAAGCTTCCCGTGCGTTTCTGGCCCATACCTGCCATCGATGGGGCGGGCCCCCACCGCAAACTGGATTTTTTTGACGATCAACTTGTCCAACTCCCCCACCCCAAATCCGACCGACCGGAAGGCGTCGCCTACCTTTGGATTGAAAACCTTCCATTGGTCCTTTCCTTTTTCATAGACCCTTATTGCCGAATCCAGGGCTGCGACCACCCCTCTTGCCGCAGCAAGCACGGGGGCATTCAAGGCTTCATCAAAGCCCTTAAGACTTTCTCTGGTGGAGGATCTTGTTTCTGCGGTCGCTTCGGCAAGAACCTTGGCAGGCTCGGCAGCCTGAGGAACCGCTTCGGGAAAATCGTCAAAGGGTTCGGAGGCCTGAGGAGCAGATTCAGGAGAGCTTTTGCCAGGCTCAACGAAAGCCAGGCGGCGGGCGCCAAACGGACGGAACGAAGAATTGCGGCAGGGGCAGAGGCGCATGGTTTTTTGTTTTTTCAATCTGCTTATTCTATCATTTTATGGACGAATGATCAAGGCCAGCAGCCCCATTTGTCCTCCGCAATGTATTGACAATAATAAAATTATATTTTATAATTAAATCTTGTTTGCCTAGCTCCATTAATTCTTCACAACCCTTGAGCGCCACCCCAAAAAAAAGAGCCTCTTATGCGCCTTCCGCACCTTCTTTCGCGGACACGTTCGGCCTGCGCCGCGCCCTGGCTCCTTTTCTTGCCCTGGCCATTTTCGGCTGCGAATCCAAAGAAACCCCTGCCCCAAAGGAAAAGGACGAAGGGTCGGACGAACAGCAAAGCCCCGCGGAGAAGAAGCTTGCCCCAGCCCCCATGAAGGAGTCAGCTGCGCAGCCCCCCAGCCCTCAGGAAATCAGAGAGCGGCTGGAGGGAATGCTGGAGCTTCTGGAGGAATACCCCCATGCCGCCGATTTGTCCGGCCAGGTGAAATGGGCGGAGATGCGCCGCTCCCCCATGAGGCAAGCCTACGCAGAGGTTTTTTTGGCCATCCAGCAAGAATACTGCGCCGAAAACGATGTAGGAACGGGCGAGCTGCCCAAGACCATTCGGCTTCTTCAGATTGAAGAGAGTGTGGTTCCCATTTTCGAGGCTCCTTGCGATCTGGAGGTAGGAAAGGTGGGAAAGGCTGCAGGAGCCCTTTTCGATCCGGAACGGATCGCCATCGCCATTGAAGCCGATCAAAATGACGCCTTGCTAGAGCATGAACTGAGGCATGCAGCGAACCACTTCGCTTATTTCCAGCAGCTAGAGGCGGCCGGCATCGGGCGGGATGCCCGAATTCCAGCGGGCCTAATTTTTGCCGGGCAAAAAGAAATTATGGAGCTTCTGGGCCTGAGCGAATCGGAAAGGGTTTCGCCTCGCAATCTGGACGAGTTGGCGGCCTGGGCCCGGGAGCTGAGCGAAATCTGCCCCACCTGCGAAAGCGATTTTTCCCCGGCTGCCGGCACCCCCTACCACTTGGCCCATTCGGCCCAGCAGGCGCTCACCTTCGGCCCGCTCAGCCCAATGGAGGAGAAGGCCCTTGAATCCTGCAGAAAAAATTCGGAGGAATGCGCAATCATAGCCCAAGCCGAAGAAGCCTACAGCCAGACCGTCAAAGCCTCCGAAAGAGCCGAATTGCTGCGCTTCATGGAAATGGCGGCGCTAGTGGGACTGGAGAATCTGGCCCAGCTGGCCCAGGAAGGAGAACTGAAACGCTATTCCCAATCCAAAAAAACGGCCGGAAAAGCCAGCGCCCTTCCGGGCAAGCCTTAAGCCACGGCCGCCAGCTCCCGCTCCAGATCGAAGCCGGCCATCTCCTGCTCGGTGCGAATGGATTCCAGGCGCTGGCGCATCTGGGCCGATTCATGGTTCAGCAAAAGCTTCAGCTGGCCCAAGGATTCGTCCAATTGGGCTTTTTGCTTGGCCAAAACAGCCTTCCGAGCCTCCTTGTCGTTGGGGTCCAGCTTGGCCAGCTCGGCTTCGGCCTCCAGGCGGATTTGGTGGCAATGCTCCTTAAACGAACTCCGGACTTTCTGGAAGAAGGCACGGTAATCGTCGGCGGTTTGCTGGTAAAGCTGCTGGAGCGATGCGGTGTAGGCCATGGCAAGGGTTTCGGTGAATTCTTTCCATTATACCCTTTTTTAGGTTCCGAGAAAAGCAAAAAGGGACTTGGCAGGCTCAATGCACCCCATCGAAATCCCAGCGGGATTGACAGAACTATAAATTTTATTCAAAATTACTTTGCGTCGCTCAACCGTCAACCTGCTCAAGACTGGGAGGGGCCGCGCCCATTAACAACAGCGGCTCAGAAAGATAAGGCAAAATGAATCCCTGGATTGTCGTTGGATTGGCTCTGGCCTACCTCCTCTCTTCCCGAGGCATCCCCCCGCTTGGAATCAAAGGAATCAATGCAATAGAGAAGGAGGCTAGGAACTGGGTCTCGTGGCTCAGCGTCTTGCTCCTCGCGCCTGGAGTTCTGATGCTGTATCTCCTTCTAGGCAAGGGGAGCTATGTCCTGGCAGCCGCGGGAATCGGATTTTTCATGCTCCATTGGCTGGTCGTCTACGGCCTGAGTCGACGCTTCCCAAAGGCAGCCGACTCCCCCTGAGCCGCCCACAAGACCCTCCCGCTCTCTGCAGCGGGTCGGGTCTTTTTCATGCCAGACCCCTGGGCAATCTGCTTGCGGCCTTAAGCGAATCGGGTATAATCGATTCCTGCGCCTCAACCGTCAACCGTTCGATTCGACTGGGAGGGGTCGCACCCATTAACAACAGCGGCTCAGAAAAGGAAAAGATGGAATTCATCGCTGTAATCGCCTTCCTGATAGCAATGCAATTGATCATCATGGGGATTCCTGGACGAATGCCTGGAATCGTAGACACAAAACACCGCGTTCAGCCAGGGGTCAGGTGGGTAGGCGCGACTACCTTGGTGTCCTTGATTATTCTCGCCTGCATCCTAATTCCGCAAGGATTCAGCTGGAAATCGCTCCTAATCCTCCTGGGGATCCTACTCTTCAGCTGGATCGTCTCCTTACTCCTTGCCTGGCGCTTCCCTAATCGTCGGGATGAAACGCAGCCCTGAGCCGCCCACAAGACCCTCCCGCTCTCCGCAGCGGGGCGGGTCTTTTTCATGCTTTCTTGTGATCTCGATCACCATTCTGTCATCTAAACCTGTCCGCCGCACAGCTATGGAAGGCGGGCCGCAGCGGAGGGATTGACAAAGTTAAATATTTTGATCAAAATAGCATCATATACTGTTGTTTCTCTTGCGAGCGAATGACAGTTGATCATTTATCCAGTGCGTAGTGGCAATTCATCGGGCAGGTCTTGTTCATTCTGTGAGCAGATCCTGCCTGATGAAACTTCAGCTCAAACCCAAACGACAAGGGGTCAAAATGGAAGTCGATGAGTTTCTGTTTCTGGTATTTTTCGTCATATACTTGGTTGCGCCCGTCAGCATCGTTTCGCACTTCTACAAAAAGGTCGAAGAGGGCATGTCTCCCGCTCCCAGGTGGTTGGGGATGGCCTTCGGCTACGGGACGGGAACCCTCTGCTTCACCACCCCCTTTGCTCTGCTTTACCTGGGTGCCAATTTCTATCTGGCTCTGGCAAGCTATTGGATCCTGACAGGAGCCAGCATTCCCCTCCTGCTGTGGAGCCGCAAGTTGCCCAAGGGCCGTCCAGCTCGACGAAGGGCGCGGCTCGACTGGGCTCGCCAGTTCGACACCTGCTAGCCCCTCAACCACTACGCCCAACCATCCCGATCCTCATCGGGTGGTTCGGCATGCAGAACAATGTTGACAAAAGTAATTTTTTAAATTAATTTAACTATCCTCCGATTTATTGATAATTAGGCGAAAAATGCTAGATATTCGCAAGTGGCTATTCGAAACCAGGCATAAACCAACTCCGATTTCTGAAGCCATAAGCGCTCTAAGAGGCAGGTTAGAAGATATGGTAAGCGCTGGCGAAGCAGACATTCACGAAGTTGAGGTTCCCAACACTTGTCGAAAAAGGATTTGGTTGGGTAAGGATCGAGGCTTCGAAGAGCAGGAGGTGGAGCCTCGTGATTTCCCCGCCAAAAGATTCAGCGCAGATTTGGGTGAAGTCAGGGTTGAATTAACCCAGTTACTGCATCACCCTCAAGACCAATACGGCTCATGCACCCATGTTGGCGATTTTGAGGAAATATACGGCTCTGACACTCCTCATTCAGCCCCTTATGCCGATGCTGTTTTTAGCTTTAGCCCTGAAGAGGCGACTCGTTTAATGGAAAGATTCAGAGCAGATGAGGAATTCTCTCGTCGAATGCTGATATTCTATGGAGACAACAGGGTCATTAATAGAAGGAGAAGCCAATTGATTTACGCGACGAGAAAAGCAGGCGTCGAAGAGCCACGCGAACTGACTTCAGACATCATTTTTGATCACTACACCCTTGATTCAATGCGCCTCTTCACCTTCCGCCATCAAACAAATCGCTTCGAGAGAGTGGCAGATTGGCTATGGGGGAACGAAAGGGATTGGCCATTGAAACCAGAAGATGGATCAAGGATAATCTACACAGAAGGGGCTACGGGCGAGCGCATTGTTACAGGCTTTAATGGAGCTAATGCTGGGTTTGTCAAAAGTTGGAACCAACGATTCATGCCCACGGTGCCCAATAAGTTAATGGAGATTTATCCTCAGCTCTTTAACCAGGGGGTTTAAGTCGTTATGGGAATTCCCGGAAGTTGCCCTCGCCAAAAAGCAGGGCGGAACATGGTCCGCCGCTGCAAATTCCTGGGATGACAAAAGGAGGTGGGGCGTTGGGCGGGAATCACTTCACCACCACATTCACCAGCTTCCCGGGGACGTAGATTTCCTTGATGACCTGCTTGCCTTCGATGTTCCGTTGGACATTCTCGTCTGCGCGGGCCGCCGCCAGCGCATCGGCTTCGGAAATGGTTTTGGCCACCTCCTTTTTGCCCCGCACTTTGCCGTTGACCGAGAAGACCAGCTCGAAAGTGTCGTCGACCGTGAGCGATTCGTCGTAGCTGGGCCAAGGCTCGTAGGCGAGCGTGCTTTTGTGGCCGAGCTTTTCCCACAATTCCTCCGCCAAATGCGGCGCGTAGGGGCTCAGGAGCAAGACGAATTTCTCCATCAGAGGCCTGGAGACGGCCTTCTGCTTCTGGACCTCGTTCGCCAGAATCATCATGGCCGAAATGGCCGTATTGAAGGCAAAGGCCTCGGTGTCCTCGCTCACTTTTTTGATGGTTTTGTGCAGGAGCTTGTTGAGCTCGGCCGAAGGGGCTTCATTCACCAGCGCCCCCTCCTCCACAATGCGATAGGCCTTTTGCAGGAAGCGGAAGGCGCCCTCGATGGATTGGGTGCTCCAAGGCTTCACCGCCTCGAAGGGGCCCATGAACATTTCGTACACCCGCAGCGTGTCCGCCCCGTAGCGCCGGATCACATCGTCCGGATTGATCACGTTGCCCCGGCTCTTGCTCATCTTCTCTCCATCCTCCCCCAGAATCATCCCCTGGTTCACGAGCTTCCTGAAGGGCTCCCGGTCCTTCACGTGGCCCAGGTCGAACAGCACCTTGTGCCAAAAGCGGGCATAGAGCAGATGGAGCACGGCATGCTCGGCCCCGCCCACGTACAGATCCACGGACATCCAGTAGTCGTCCGCTTCCCTGCTCCAGCCCTGCTGATCGTTCTTCGGATCCAGGTAGCGCAGGTAATACCAGCAGCTTCCGCCCCATTGGGGCATGGTGTTGGTTTCGCGCTTGGCCGGCCCGGAGCATTTGGGGCAGCTCGTGTTCACCCATTCGTCGATGGCCGCCAAGGGGGATTCCCCCGTTCCGGTCGGCTGGTAGTTTTTCACATTCGGCAACAGCACAGGCAGCTGCTCCTCGGGCACAGGCACTGGCCCGCAGCGCTCGCAGTGCACAATGGGAATCGGCTCGCCCCAGTAGCGCTGGCGCGAAAAGACCCAGTCCTTGAGCTTGTAGTTCACCGCTCCTTCGCCCAGCCCCTTCTCTTCCAGGTGGCGGATCATGGCGAATTTGGCCTGCTCGGTGGGCAGCCCGTCCAGGAAGCCGGAGTTGACCGCAATCCCCTCCCCCGCGAAGCAGCGGCCCTGGATGAATTTTTCGAACAGGGTCTTGTGGAGCGGATCGGTGACGGAGGCGGCGGCCTGCTGCTCGGAGATCCATTCCACCGAGAAACGGGACTCCTCGTCGGCCTCCAGCTTCGTTTCCGTTCGGGCATCGCTCTCCAGCTCGTAAAAAAAGCCGAAGGCTTCGATCAGGCGATTCTTGCCCTTGGAATGGGCCACATAATGGTGATGGATCCGTTCGGATCGGGCCAGGAGCCTGAGGTGGCTGTAGCCCGTTTCCTCCGCGATCTCGCGCCGCGCGCAGGCTTCGGCATCTTCGCCCTCGTCGCAGCCTCCGCCCACAAAAAGATTCCCGCCCTGGCCTGGCCCCCAATTGATGGAGAGGAGCTTTTTGGTTTTGGGATCGCGCACCACAGCCACGATGCTGCGGCGATGCTCCTCGTTTTCCCGGGGCTGGCCCGTCACAGGCTCGATCACCGTCTCCACCGGAAGCCGGTATTTTTGGGCGAAGGCGAAATCGCGCTCGTCATGCGCCGGCACGGCCATGATAGCCCCTGTTCCGTAGCCCATCAGGACGTAGTCCGAAATCCAGATGGGAATTTCTTTGCCATTGACGGGATTGATGGCATAGGCGCCGATGAATTCCCCTGTCTTGTCTTTGTTCAGGTCCGTCCGCTCCAGATCGGATTTCATCAAGGCGAATTCCCTGTACTTCTCCACCGCAGCTTTCCGATCCTCCGTGACCAGCTGGTGGACCAGCGGATGCTCCGGCGAGAGCACCATGTAGGTGGCGCCGAAAAGCGTGTCTGGGCGGGTCGTGTAGACTTCGATCTCATGATCAGAACCTTTGACCTTGAAGCGAACATTCGCCCCATGGCTCCTTCCGATCCAGTTCTCCTGCATCGCCTTGATGGAGTGCGGCCAGTCCACGTCTTTCAGGTCTTCCAGCAAGCGGTCGGCGTATTCGGTGATCTTGAGCACCCACTGGCGGAGAAGCTTTTTGCTTGTCTGATGGCCGCAGCGGTCGCACTTGCCGCTCACCACTTCCTCGTTAGCCAGGCCCGTCATGCAGCTGGGGCACCAGTTGATGGGCAGCTCCGATTCGTAGGCGAGGCCTTTCTTGTAAAGCTGGAGGAAGATCCACTGCGTCCATTTGTAGTAGTTCGGATCGGTGGTGTCCACCTCCCGGTCCCAATCGTAGCTGAAGCCGATCGACTGGATCTGCTTTTTGAAGATCGCCACATTCTCATCGGTCACCTCCCGCGGATGGCGGCCGGTCTTGATGGCGTAGTTCTCCGCGGGCAGGCCAAAGGCGTCCCAGCCCATGGGGTGAAGCACATTAAACCCTTTCATCCGCTTATAACGGCTGATGATGTCGGTGCCGGTGTAGCCCTCCGGATGGCCCACATGCAGACCCGCCCCGCTGGGGTACGGGAACATGTCCAGCACGTAGTACTTTTCCTTCGTCCGGTCGATCTCGGCCCTGAAGGTCTTGTTTTTAAGCCAATACTCTTGCCATTTGGGCTCGATTTTTGAGGGGTCGTACATTTTCTAAGGACTAAGGAGTAAGGGCTAAGAACTAAGCATATGAACTCATGCTTAATCCTTACTCCTTAGTCCTGAATCGCTGCCCACGGATTCTAACAGAAGAGCCCAACTCAAGGCCAGGGCCTTGGAATAATCACAAGAAAAGGGTAGGATGCGCGCAGGCTAAATCCAACCCCATGCTCAAAAAACTCATTTTCCTTCTGTCCATTCTTGGAGTCTCGCTTTTTGCCTACAAGGCCGGCTTTCTGGACGAGGCGCTAAAAGGGGTCGATGAGAAAAAGGCCAATGTGCTGGGCGAGGTCGAACGGCTGGAGAGGGAGCTGGAGGCCACTTCTCAAAAACTCAAGGAAACCAAGGAGTCCGTGGAGAATACGGCTCAATCCGTAAGCGAGGCGGCCCAAGGCCTCCAGGACGCTGCGGAGAAGGTCTACGGAATCCTGCCTGAGCCCGAGCCCCACGAAGAGCCGGATGGAGAAGCGGGGCATTGAGATTCAGCGCCTCAGCATAGCTTCGTTCTTGCGCAGCCAGGCCCTGGCCTCTTTGTGGTCGGGAATGGCTTTTTCCACCCAGGCCCAGAAGGCCTTGGAATGGTTCATGTGCCGCAGATGGCACAGCTCGTGGGCGACCACGTAATCGACGATTTCGATCGGAGCCATGGCCAAGCGCCAATTGAAGTTGAGGTTTCCCTGGGCGCTGCAGCTTCCCCAGCGGGTCTTTTGGTCGCGAAAGCTCACCCGCCGATAGGTGGAGCCGTAGAAAGTGCCCAGCTCCTCCAGGCGCTCGTGGATGATTTGGGAAGCTTTGTCTTTGTAGAAGGCGTGGATCCTTTTCCGGATCTCAGCCAGGCCGCTGCCTTGGGGAATCCTCACCTTCAGGCAGCCTCCTTCGATTCTGCAAGGGCGCAGGCGCTTGCGGGAACGCAGCGGATTCATCCAGTCCAGCTCCAGGATCAGCGGCTCGCCCAAAAAAAGCAGGGTGTCCCCGGGCTGGTAGCGCAAGGGCGGAAAAGCCTGGCGAACCTCCTGGGCCCGGCTCAGCTGCCTGCGGATCCATGCCTCCTGGCCCAGCGCGAAAGCCACTCCCTGCGCGCGCGAAGCCGAGGAAGGCAGCACCAGCACCAAGCCCATGGCCTGCGCGTCGAAACGCAAAGCCAGACGCCTAGCCTTGGGGCTCGAGCGAAAAGAGAGAGGCACCGAAATGTCGCTCAGGACAAGCTCCGTCGGCGAAAGCATCGGCAAAGGGGAAGGATCGAAATAAAGAAAAAAGGGATTTTTGGGGAATTTTGCGATAGACTCAAGAGCAGCATATCATCCCCCGCCCCATGGAAAGAAAGCTAGACGCCCAAGCCGGCTATGCCCGCTACGCCTGGGAATACGACCAGAAGGAAGAATACTGGGACAGCTTCGAGCAAGGCAAGCTCGATCCCTACATCGAACAGAGCGCCGGCCTGAAGGTGCTGGAGGCCGGGGCCGGAACCGGCCGGCTGACGGAGCGCCTGGTCAAGACCGGGGCCGAGGTGACGGCGTTGGACATTTCCCCCGAGATGCTGGCGCGCCTGAAAAAACGCTGCCCCCAGGCCGAAGCCGTGGAAGGCGACATGGAGGCCATGCCCTTCGAGGACGGATCCTTCGACCGAGTCTTTTCCAGCATGGCCATGGTGCACCTGAAGAAGCCGGATCATTTTTTGGACGAATGCTACCGGGTGCTGAAGGACGACGGCCTGCTGGTGCTGCTGAACATCCACTACCGCAAGCCGCTGGTGCTGAGGGACGCCAAAGGGAGCTACACCATTGCCTGCTACAACCATTTCCCCCGCCATGTCACCGAAGCCGCGCAGGAGCTGGCTTTCGGCATCGAGCACGAGGAGATTCTGACCGAGGGCAGCAACATTTGGGTGAGCCAGCTGCTGGTGCTGAAGAAGTAGGCCTAGAGTTTCCATGACTCACAAGTAAACCATGGTACTATGAAATTGTTTCTCTCAACCCCTTTCTTGTGCTATAATTAGGAGCCTTTAATCAAGAAACCTATGGGAACTATCAGTGCCCACACCAGCTTTCTGTACGCCAACCCGTCCTTTTTGGGTGGAATGGCGTCGGCCTTGGATATAGGTAGAACCTTAGCCACCTTCAACGAAAGCGCTACCCCTGCGGAAGCCGACCTGAAGGCTATGGCGAATGACTGGAAGGCGGTAGGAAAGGATTTAGAAAATAGCATCCTGGAATATGGCCAAAAACAGAAATAAGCCCCACCAGTCTTCAGCGCCAATTGTCACGCGCACCCAATCTGTCACTTACTCAGGCCCATTGCCCGCCCCTGCACACTTGGCCCATTACGATGAAATTTTGCCAGGAGCCGCCGAAAGAATCTTGAAAATGGCTGAAGAGCAGGCGGATCATAGACGCGGATTGGAAACTCAAGTGATTCAGTCGGGAATTAAGGATTCCAGAAAAGGATTATGGTTTGGCTTCCTGATTGGGGTTACTGGATTTGGCGTAGTTGCCTATTGCGCCTATTTGAGGTTCCAGGTTTTGGCAGCGATCATTGCCACCTTAGACTTGGGGAGCCTGGTTGGCGTGTTTATTTACGGCTCAAGAAAAAGAAGCACGGAGAGGCTCGAGAAAGAAAAGGCTGTCCAATAAGCTACTCTCAGCAAGGAGTCAACTCCTTACAAGATCAGAATTCGTCCGCACCCAAAACAAAAAAGGCAGCTAACCTTCACCGTATGGCAGAAGCCAAAAATAAGCCAGCCAAAGGCGAGAGTCAGAACGAGAAACCGCTTTCCCGACTGGTGATCGAGCTGGAGTCCGACGATCCGAAGGAGAAGGAGAGGGCTACGGAGCTGGGCAGCCTGCTTTTGGAATTGGGCGATTGGGACGAAATGCTGGTGGAGGAAAAGGAGGACGAAGAATAGGCAGATGAAGTCTTTTCGCAGCACTCAAATCGACAAAAACATCCCGAATTGCTATAATCAGGACCAGCTAATGGAGCAAATATGAAAAAGCACCTCTTCACCATTGTTGTGGAAAAAGATGCAGATGGCTACATGGCTTACTGCCCTCAGCTGCAGGGTTGCTATGCCCAGGGGGACAGCTACAAGGAGGCGCTGGCCAATATAGAAGATGCTATTCGGCTGCACATAGAGGATCGGGGGGAATCGGATGAGTCATGGAATGAGCCCCGATCCATCCAGATCGCTTCGTTGGAATTAGCGATCTGATATGCCGAAAGCACCCCGGTTCACCGCAAGGAAATTGATAAAGGCCCTAAGCAAACGGGGCTTTGTTTTAATGCGTCAAAGCGGCAGCCATAAAATCTATACGGCGCTCGAGTCACCGTCCCTTTTCATGCCTCCAAAATCCTTCATCCAAAAATCATCAAGCAAATTTGCTTCGATCTAGGAATAGAGGCCACAGACCTTTGATCACCTCCCCCACTATACCCCCTCCAGCCCCCTTCTTTTGCGCGGAGCCATTTCGCGCTGCCTCAATTCGTTTGGCCGATTCAGGAGCACAGTCGAAAAAACAAACGGCGACCAGCAGTTGCGGACCCCAGGGGTAATCTGTTTTCTGCTGGAGCAGGATTGTCGTGGAGCATAAAAAATAAAGTGGTTGATAACTTCAGTTGTGATGCCAGTGGTGATTCCGGTTGCGGATACAGTTCTCCACCATTGGCCTCACAACTGGTTTCACGATGGGCCCTTTATCAGTTCGCAATTCGCTCCACTATTTCGGAATTTACACATACACAATATGCCTCAGCATCAGCCAGAAGTGACTGAAGCTGCCGGCCAGCACCAGCAGGTGGAAGGCGTCGTGGGCCGTCAGCCCCTTCCAGCGGGCAAGGCGCGGCTCGAAAATCTGGAAAATCGCTCCAGCCGTATAAAAAAAGCCGCCCAAAAGCAGCCAGAACATGCCCTCCCACGAAAGCCAGCGCGAAAGCGGAACAATGGCAATGACCACCAGCCAGCCCATGAGAACGTAGAGCAGGGGGGAAAGCGTCCGGCGGGGAAGCCAATTGAAGAGCTTGAGCGCAGCCCCCAAAAAGGCCAGCCCCCAGATCACCCCGAACAAGCTCCACCCCCAGCCTCGGCTATCCATGGTCAGGCACAGGGGGGTGTAAGTGCCGGCGATCAGGACATAGATGGCTGCATGGTCCAGCCGCCAAAGCCACTGCTTGCGAGGATGGCCCTTGGGCCAAAAATGAAAAAGGCTGCTGGCCAGATAAAGAAGAATCAAGCTGCTGCCGAAAACGGAAAAGCCCACCACGTGCCAAGGCTCGCCCTGCATGGCAGCGAAAATGACCATGAGCACCAAGGCCGCCACAGAAAGGCCAACGCCGATGAGATGCGAGATGGCGCTGAAAGGCTCGTTATCGCGCTGCTTGCCATGAATCTGGTTCATGGCCCCATCCTAGCAAGGAGAATGGGCAGGCGCAATTCGGTCTTTGGCAGGTTTTTTTTGGGCGCGATGAGAAGCGAAGGCAAGCAGAGAAAAAAGGTATAATCAAGAAGAGGAAACCCTTTTTGCATCATGCTCCCCTTTTGCCCGCTGGGCCCAAAAACCATCGTCGGCCTCATGATCGCCCTAGGCTCTTTCCGGTTCGGCGGCGAGTCCACCCTGCTCCCCGTGCCGTTTGCCGCGCAGGCTCCGGAAGCCAATTGGACTCAGCCTTGGCAGGATGCCTGCGAAGAGACCTCCATCGTGATGGTGGACGCCTTTTACCGAAGAAAGCCAGCGCTCAGCCCCGAAGAGGCGAAGCAGGGCATCCTGAAGGTGCTGGCCGCCAAAGAAAAAACGCTGGGGCCCAGCTATGACGAAAGCGTGGCTACTGTAGCCAAGCTAGCGGAAGCCATGGCCCTCGGCTGGAAAGCCGAAATCCGTTCCGCCCCCCTGCTAGAGGAGCTGCTTGCCGAACTGCAGGCCGGCAGGCCGGTCATCGTCCCCGTCTACGCCCCCGAACTGGAAAACCCCCACTACGCCGGCGAAGGGCCCGACTACCACATGCTGGTGCTGGTGGGCTACGACCCGGTCAGCAAGCAATTCATCGTCCACGACCCGGGAACCAGCCGAGGCCAAGCCCTGCGCTTTGGCGAGCAGCGGCTGATGAGGGCTATTCACGACCTGAACCCCGCCGATTACGGCGCCGGGGCCAAAAGGGTGCTTTTCACACGCCCTGCATAGCTCCGGAAGTGACGGAATGAGAAAAAGCCCCAGCTCTTTCGGCAAAGGCCTTGTCTGGAGATTTCCTCAAACCCTTCTTTGGTTTCAGACCCCTTCAAGCCTTTCTCGAACCTGAACGGCATCCGCCTCTGCGCCGGCAGGGAAAACCAAGGCATGGACAGGGGCAGACAAAAGAGCGCTCTCCCTTTCCAGAATCATTGCAATTTCGACGAAATTGGCTGCGATGAAGGACGCCGTTTCTTTGGAGCAAAAGCCACTTGCCCATTCAAGAACCTCGGACTCGTCAATCACCCCCCTGTTGAGCATGTCCAAAGCCTCCTCGGTCCTGCCCGAAGCATTCGCAATCACCCTGGCCGCAAGATGGGCCGAGCTGACGCCAGGAACCAGATCCAACGAGCCGGTTTTAGACCTTGGAACAGGGGCATCCCGATCATCGTCGTCATGTAATCTGTCTAGATCGCTCATGAGGGAGGGGGTAAATGCCGCAACTGCAGAATAAGAGGAAACGGAGAGTCTTGCGAGAGGTTTTATATTGCATTTAAAAAAAAATATTGTATAATGTAATAAATTACTTCCCAAACAAAAGCAAAATGACCCCGGAAAGCAAGAAAAAGATCGCTCGGCATTTGGCCAAAAACCACCTCGCCTACAGCATGGCGCTTGTTCTGGCAGCCTTCTCCGGCCTGGTGTACGCGGACCATGACATTCCGGATTTCGAAAAATCCCGCAGCAAGCTCCAAGGGAATCTTCTGGAAATCGCGAGCCTTCCGATCAAGGAGGCCCGTGTCACCTCCCCTGCCGAGGGCCAAACCTACCATGCCGGGCAGACCATGACCATTGAATGGGAGGGGGAAGCCCACAGCTCCAGGCTTTACCTTCTGCCCCAAAGCGAAAAGCGAAAAGGGAAGCTGATCAAGCGAGGCGTGCAGGGCCACTCCATCAACTGGCGCATCCCAGAAACCATCGAAGCCGGCTTTTACGCCATTGGCCTGAAGAATGGAAAATACACCGAAAAGAGCGAAGGCTTCTTCAGGATAGAAGGCCTCCCCGAGGCGACGGAAAAACCGAAAAAGAAGCAGGGGCAGGGCGCGGCCCTGCCGCAAAGGCATGAGGCTCCGCCAAATGAATCAGCCGAAGCTGAGCCGAAAGCCAAAATGGCCAAAAAAAACGCCATCAAGGGCCGCTGAGCCTACTGCGGCTTGGAGGAGGCGAGCCTTTGCTCCTGGATCTCCTTCAGGTGCTGGATCACCGAGATCTGAAGCCGCAGCTTCTCGAATTCCGCTTCGGGCATGGCCTGGCTCCCGATCAGCCCGTACTGCACCTGAGCCGGCCCCGAACGCAGCACGGCCAGCACCCCCAGCGCCAAGACCAGCACCATTCCTCCGGCCAAAGCCTTCATGTTCAGGCTCAGCAGCAGGTTGAAGAGCGAATGGACCAGGGCCGCCAGCACAAAGCCTTGGGTGATGGAGGTGGAGCGGAAAGCCATGTTCTTGCCCAAGCCAAAGGCCCGGCGCATCCATGCGGGAACGCTGTAGGCGGTTTTCTCGATCTCGTAATTGGCCACCATGGAGGAGGCGAAAAGCGAACGGCCGTAAAAATAGCCCAGGATTCCCGAGGCGCACACATGCAGCAGGGCCGTGAACAGCGAGCGGTAGACGAAGATGAAGGCGAAATCAGGCTCCAGGAGGCTGCGGTAGAAGAACAGCGCATTCTCCACAAAGGCAAAGGCCAGCCCCACATAGAGCGCATGCACCATCGCCGCCCCGATGGAATTGATTTTTTTGTAGACCAGGAAGGGATTGATGATGTACTTGAAATACTCCTCCAGCATCGCGAAAAGCATGGTGCTGCCCGCCAGCGAAAGGACGAAGCTGTCGCCCAAGGAGAGGCCAAAAACCACCTCCATGGCCAGGAAGAAAAGAAGGAAGGCCAGCAGGGGCGCCAGGTTGTAGAGGCGGGAAACCATGGCTCCAAAGCTCTGCCTCCAAGCCAGGCGGTAGCGCAGCCGGAGCCAGGCTGAATTCAAGGAAAAGAAAAAAAGGATGAAAAGCAGGGCGAAAAGCGGAACGAGGACCAGCTGCAAGGCTCCGATCACAAAAGGCTGCGCCAGGAAAGGATGGGCAATCTCCATTCGGGCCAAAAAGGGGCCGGAAAGAAACTGGTGGAAGGCCAGCACCGGCACGATCGAGAGCGTGCCCAAGAGGAAGATTCCCGCGATTTGCGAAAAAGGCTCCTTGCGGGGGTTTTTGCCGTGGAAATAGATTCCCCAGAGCAGGATGGGGATCGAGCCGATGAGCAGAACAAAAAGATAGAGGCCCAAGGCTTGCTTTAAATTAAAAAATGTATTATAATGTGTCTGTTTACATTTATCATTTAACACTAAAAATAAATGAAAAACAAAGTACTCGCTCACCTGTCCAAGAACAAGGTCGCCTATCTGGTCGGTCTGGTTCTGGTAGGAGGAGTGGCCCTGGCCTCCGCAGGGACGCCCGATTTCAACGCGCTCAACGATCCCCTTTCCGGAAACGCCAGCAAGGTGACCGTATCCAACGGAGTGGCCATCACTTCGCCCAGCAGCAACATTACCGTCAGCAAAGGCGATGCGGTGACCTTCACCTGGACCAGCGCCTCCACCTATTCCGGCCTCTACCTGGTGCCCGAAAAGGCCAAGGCCAAATCCGTGACCGTGGCTCGCCGAGCCAAAGGCAACAGCTTCACCTATGTGGTGCCCAAAGGCCTGAAGGACGGCGTCTACCATCTGGGCGTCAAGAGCGGCTCCGCCCTGGTCAAGGGCAAGGCCTCTATTACGGTGACCGGCTCAGTTGCCAAAGATGCAACCGGCACCTTCACCGCCCCTGTGACCACGACCACGAACGCAGCTGAAGGCAGCGGCCCC